>JANMYF010000102.1:0-3770 GCA_031381685.1 Acidimicrobiia bacterium | reverse complement strand
CTGTTCAGAGCTACGTCTCGCGACTGAGGGGTGTCGTGGGCGACGGTCGGGTAGTGCGCCGATCCACTGGCTATGCCTTCGACCTGTCCGGTGCACGGTTGGACGCGGTGGAGTTCGAAAAGGCCGTCCGGGCTGCCAGGGGCCGGCCCTCCGCAGAAGCACTGGCGGCTTTGGAAGAGGCGCTCGCGTGGTGGGGTGGCGCTCCGTTCGGGGAGTTCAGCGAGGAGCCTTGGACGGTCGGCCGGTCGAGCCGGTTGATCGAACTGCGGGCGTCAGCGCTGGAGGATTGCTTCGCCGCCCGGATTGCGCTCGGCGATCACCGCGAAGTCATTGCGGAGCTTTCGGCCGCCGTGGCCGAGCAACCGGAGCGAGCTCACCTCGTCGGTCATCTGATGGTGGCGCACTTTCGCTCAGGATCGCAAGTGGCGGCGCTACGAGCATTCCAGGTGCACCGTCGCGGCCTCGCCGATGGGTCCGGCCTTGATCCGGCGCCGATGCTCGTGGAGCTGGAGAAGCAAATCCTGGCAAACGACGGCGCAGCGCACATGCCTGATGCCGTGCCGCACATCCGGGGTTTCGAGCTGCTTGATGCCGTCGGCACCGGGATCGTCGGGACCGTCTATCGAGCGCGCCAGCCCGTCACGGACCGCGTCGTTGCCGTGAAGGTGATTCGGGCCGACGTGGCCGCTCGCCCCGACTTCGTGAAGCAATTCGAGGCGCGAGCGCAACGTATCGCGCGATTCGAGCACCCGCACGTCGCCACTCTGTACGACTTCTGGCGCGAACCCGACGGGGCCTTCCTCGTGTATCGGCTGTTCGTCGGAGGCGATCTTGCGCAAGCCCGCGCCGTTGGCGGGCCATGGCCGCTGGAACAGACCACCCGGCTCGTGAACGAACTCGGTAGCGCGCTCGCCGCCGGTCACCGCGTCGGACTGGTCCACGGGAACCTGCGCGACAGCAACGTTCTGTTCGACGAGGAGGCCAATGCCTACGTGAGCGACTACCCGTTCGGCGACAGCCCTGGAGGAGTGAAGGCGACAAGGGCATCCGACTGCGCCGATCTCGCGCGACTGGTGTGTTCGGTGCTGGCCGGTCGGCCGGCGCTCGAGCACGAACGTGGCGACGCGACCGGCGCGCTGGGTGCTGTCCGTCGTGATCTGCCCGAGGCCATCGTGGCGGTCTTGACCTCGGCGCAGCGACGCTCGCCCGAAGCGATGGGAGCGGACGTCGAATCGTGGAGTGATGATCCGGTCGGCTGCTTCGTGCGGGACTGGAACGAGGCGTGCGCCGCACTAGGCGTGAACGTGCGATCCGTCGAACATTGGACCGGTGAGAACCCCTACAAGGGCCTCCGTCCGTTCGAGGAGGTGGATGCCGCCGACCTTTTCGGGCGCGATCAACTTGTCGACAACATTTCGAACCGTCTCATCTCGCAGGTGTTCGTAGCTGTCGTGGGCCCCTCCGGTTCGGGAAAATCGAGTCTCGTCCGAGCCGGGGTGATTCCACGCCTGCGAGGCGCCGGATGGTCCATAGCGACGATGAAGCCAGGCGAGCACCCCATCGAATCGCTCGTGACGGCATTGGCTCTCGCCGGCGTGCACGGGGGACGGCAACGGGCGGCCATGCCCGGCGATGGGCTGGTTCGGGACCGCCCGATCGCAGAACGCCTGCGTTCCGGCGGAGCGCCGCTTCTGCTCGTCATTGATCAGATGGAAGAGCTGTTCACCCTTACCCGTGACGACGTAGAACGCGCCGCGTTCATCGCCGCGCTCGCCGAAGCGGTGGCGTCTGATGACGGCACGCTCCGGGTCGTGGCGGCGCTCCGCGCCGACTTTCTCTCCCGCCCGCTGCACGATCCCCTTCTCGGGCACCTGTTCCAGGAATCGACGGTCATCGTTCCGGCCATGACCCCACGCGAGTTGGATGCCTGCATTCGAGGACCGGCAGAGCGGCGCGGTCTCGCCGTCGAGCCTTCGTTGATCAGCCAGCTGGTGTCCGATGTCTCCTCGCGACCTGGATCCCTACCGCTCCTGCAGTTCGCGTTGACGGACCTCTTCGATCGCCGAGCATCGCCCATTCTCTCGCTGTCCACATACGACGAGGTCGGCGGGCTCGGCGGCGCTCTCTCGAGGCGCGCCGAAGCGATGTACGCGTCGCTTCCAGCGACGCAGCGCGCTCTCCTACCGGAGCTGATCGCCCGCCTCGTCACGTCAAGCGAAGGTCACCCGGAAACCAGCCGACGCGTGGCGGTCCGTGACCTGCC
The DNA here is from genome assembly GCA_031381685.1 of Acidimicrobiia bacterium. GTDB lineage: Bacteria > Actinomycetota > Acidimicrobiia > Acidimicrobiales > JANYDT01 > JANLQX01. The sequence goes on along the minus strand of JANMYF010000102.1, from coordinate 1,507 downwards.
GCCAGCCGCGTTGGATCTCGTCAGCACGCTGGTCGACGAGCGCCTCATGTCCACGACGCATGACCCGACGACTCGCGAACCCACCGTGGAACTGGCCCATGAATCGTTGTTGAGCGAGTGGTCGCGAGTCGGGCAATGGCTCGACGAAAGCCAGGATGACGTTCGCATCGTCCGTCAGCTGGCCGCCGCAGCGACGGCGTGGGAGCACGGTGGGCGGACCGACTCCGACCTCTACCGAGGCGTCCGACTCGACGCCGCGCTCGAATGGCGCAGCAGGCGGCTTCGGTCCCTCGTGGCGTCCGAACAATCGTTCCTCGACGAGAGTGAACGGGACGCGCGTCGTACCACGAATCAGCGGGAGCGATCCCTTCGCCTCGTCCGCCGACTCTCCGCCGGGCTGGCCTGCCTGTTAGCTGTTGCGGTCACCGGTGCGGGGGTGGCCGTGACGCAACGTCAGGCCGCACAGCGGGCGAGCTACCGCGCCGAGACGAAGCGGCTGTTCGCAACGGCAGCCAAGCTGGCGACGGAGGACCCGGCGACTGCGATGCTTCTCGCGGTCGAAGGGAGTCGCCGACACGGTCAGCAAATCGATGCGCAGGACTCACTCTTGAGCGTGCTGACTGCGCTTCCGAACTCTCTCGGCTCGGTGACGCTGCCCTTGCCGCTGCGTCACGTCCTGTTCGATCGCAGCGGGAAGCGGCTCCTCGGCGTGGGGGAACGCGGAGTGGTCGCCGTCGACGTTGCGACCCATCGCGTCGTCCACAGCCGTTCCCTCGCTTCAATGGGCACCGTGGCTCCTTCTATCGCACTCGGCCCCGGGTCGACCGTCATCGTCTCGGACGGTCAGTACGACGTACGCGTGCTTGATGACGCATCACTGGCCGATGTTGGCTCGCCACTCCAGCTCCCCGGCATCGGTCGGGTGTTGGCTACGAGTCCGGACGGCTCAACCCTTGCGGTTGGCACCGACTTCGGATCGGTTGGCCTGTGGGATGTCCGGAGCAGAACGAGGCTGGGCGAACTCCTCCTCCCGAGCCGGCCGGTGCGTTTGGCGTTCAGCCCAGACGGGATGCGACTGGCCATTGGCGAGCGAAACGCAGTGTCACTGTGGAATGTCCGCACGAGAAGCGAAACACGTCGATTTCCGTTCCCCAGGGCGCTGGCGGCGCTGATGTTCGCCGGCACGGGCGACACCCTGATCGCCGGTTCGGAGCCCGTCAACGGCGCCTCGATCGTCGCCGCCCTGGATGCGGCCACGGGTACCGAGCGGTGGCAGAACTCGCGGCCCGGCGCAGCCGCCCCCGAACTCGCGTCCGAAGGCCCGGACGCAGTGCTCGTCGCTGATGCCAGCGGTACGCGGCGGGTCGATGTGCTGAGCGGCGACAGCGAAGTCCTCACGACGGCGCCGGCGAGATTCGTCGCTGTTTCGCCGGTTGGCGACCCCATCGTGGTCGTCGGAGACAGCCCGAGTTTGTCGCTTTGGTCGGCCGACGGCCATGGGTTGCTG
>JANMYF010000087.1:0-5899 GCA_031381685.1 Acidimicrobiia bacterium | reverse complement strand
GAGGCCGAGACGATCCGCGGCGGCACGGCCCGCCTCGATCACGGCGGCGTCGTCACTCTGGCTGAGGAGCAGGACGCGGGTGTAGTGGCCGAAGTACATGTCGCGCAGTTCCGGATGACGGTCGATGCCGAGTCCGCCGATGACGAGGGCATCGAAATGACGAGCGAGGAAGTCGGTGAGGTAGAAGGTGCCGAGTTCCGCCTCCTGCCAGTCCGTGAATACATCGGTCCCGGCGAAGAACTCGTAGCAGTGCGCACCGGGGAGTCGGACGGCGCCGGTGCCTTCGAGCGCGGCGTCGAGGAGCCCGCCGGTGCCGCAGTCGGCGTAGCCCACGAGCACCCGGTCGAAGGCCGCCGATCGCCGGTCGATCACGTCGCGCACCGCGGCGGGGATGAGCTGCGGTCGGTTGTGAAGCGGGGCGGGCAGAAACTCCGTCTCGTACTCGACGTCGTCGGACGAAAGTTGATCGAGGACGAGTCGGACTTCGCGCACCAGCGCAGCACAGGCGATGACGAGGATGCGTTGAGTGGACATGGGATCGGGTGAACGGTGGCGTTCGGAATGCCAGGGCTACTCTCGCACGTTCGGTCGGGGTGCGGACACCGCAACGGCGGTGATACGTGCGCTGAGCAAACCGAGATCGCCGTCGGGGTCGAATCCGGGAAGAAGGGTCTTGGTGACACGAACCGTGACGTCAGGCGTATCTCCGCCGAGGTCGCGCACCTCGCTCTGGGCGAGCGAACGGGCGACGTCCGCGGCGGTGGCGAGGGCGACGGTTGGGTTGGTCTCATGGACGACCCCGGAGGACGAGTGGACGCGCCACGTGCCTTCGCCGGTGGTCTCGATGGTTACATCGACGGTTCGGCTCACGACGCCGGTCGCTGCTCCCACGGCGTTGGCGACGGAGAAGCTGGGAGGGAACACGACCTCGGCGCCGAGGCGTTTGCCGACCTCGGCGTAGAACACCTTCGCCGGTCCGCCCACGGCGACGAGCGGAAGGGCCGTGCTCATCTGCAGACGCAACAATCCGATATCGCCTGCGCCGCGGCAGATGTGATCGATGAGGCGGCTGTCGGCGGAGTTGTCGATGACCGGCACGCAGGTGCCGGATGTGGGGTCGACGCGCAGGCCGACATCGACGACCGCGAGGGCTGATCGGCGAACGGTCTCCGCCCAGACGTCGTGGGCCAGACGTTCGGCTCGCTCAGGGCTCGGAGCGGCCATGTCTCGTAGACGGGCAAGGAGGCGCGCCCCGAGGCGGGCGGCGTCGACGGAGAACGTGTGCTGAAGGCCGAGTACATGCGCGGCATCGGTCGGGGTGAAGGCCGCTATCTGGACGAGGCCACGCCGTCGGAGCCCGTCGAGCACGCGGGCCTCGCGGGCCGAGGTGACGGCCGTTCGATAGGCAACCACGTCGCGTCCGATGCGGCCGAGCAAAACGCGTTCGGGATCGGTCTGGCCCTCATCGCTCGCGGAATGGTGAGGAGCCGTTCGCCTCCCCTTGCGGCTGTTCGGCTCCAGCACTGTGGGGGAGAGGACGAACCGTCCATGGGAAGCGCCGCCGTTGCGCTCGTCGCCTTCATCGATTGCGAGGAGCTCGAGAAGGGCGGGGCAGCGGTCGGCGAGCAGCGAGAGCGGGACCACCCGCTGGGGACCGACGACGATGTCACGCCCGTCGAGCTGGACGTCGGAGTCGCCCCCGAGGCCGATGGTGCGAAGGTCGGCGGCGCGCACCATGGTGCGCCATCCGCCAACGGACGCGCCGTCATCCGACACCACCATCCGCCCGTCGATCACCACGCCGACATCGGTTGTGGTGCCGCCGATGTCGGAACCGATGAAGTCGCGGCGGCCGCACAGCCACGCCGCCCCGACCATGCTCGCGGCGGGGCCCGAGAGCACGGTCTCGATCGGACGGCGGGCGACGGCATCGGCCCGGGCGCGCGTTCCGTCCCCCTTGACCAGCATGAGGGTGACGTCGAGGCCCAGATGGGCCAGGGCCTCGCGGACGGAGCCGATGAGCGCATGCGTCCGCCCGATGAGCCTGGCGTTGAGCACGGTGGTCAGTGCCCGGCGTGGGGCATCGAGCCCGCTCGACAGTTCACCGGAGCTGGTTACCGGTCGATCGCCGAGCTCGGCGAGGACGTCCGCTGCCCTCCGCTCGTGGTCGGGATTGCGGGTGGCGAACGCCGAGCAGACGGCAAGCGCGCGTATCGATGGCCCCAGCGCGAGAGCGGCAGCCCGGAGCGCATCGGTGTCGAGCGGCTCACGCTCGCGGCCGGCGTGATCGTGCCCACCGCCGATACGGATGACGGTGACGTCGGAAAGGCCCTCGGCGACCCCGGTCCTCGCCACCATGGCGTCGTCGAAGCCGATGAAAAAGGCGGCGACCGGGTCGCCGTGCCCTTCGACGACAGCGTTCGTCGCCAGCGTGGTGGACACCGACACCATCGCAATGTCTGCCACTCCGAATGCGGGAGGCAGGGAAGCGACGGCCGCTTCGATCGACCGGATCACCCCGTGGGCGAGGTCATGCTTGGTCGTGAGCGACTTCGCCGTTGCCACGACTTCGTGGGTCTGGGCGTCCAACAGGGCGGCGTCGGTGAAGGTTCCTCCCGTGTCGATGCCGAGGTGCAGCCGACGAGCCGCGCTGTTGACGACGGAACCGGGCCCGACCCCTGATCCCAAACCCGACCCCGAATCCACACCGACATTCTCGTCCACGCAAGCCACCAACCTGAGTGGGACTGGTGCGAGGATTGGGGTGTGACCCAGGCGCGCCGCGACGATCCGTTGCTCCGTGCCCGATGGCGGCTCCTCGCGGCCCTCGCCCTGGTGATGGCCGCCAACGGTCTGCTGCTCATGCTGTTCAGCGTGCGGGCGACGCGGGCGGGGTTCGGTTCGACGGTGACTGCGCTGATCATCGGCGGCTACTACGGGGGATTCCTCGCCGCTTCTGTCCTGGCGTCCGGCTTCGTTCGGCGAAGCTCGACGTCCCGCACGTTTGTCGCCCTCGCGCTCTCGGTGGCCACGGTGTCGATCAGCGCGCCGCTGTTGGTGTGGGCGCCGTTTTGGCTCTTCCTGCGGACGATGCAGGGGTTCGCGTTCGCCGCTGTCTACGTGGTCGCGGAAAGTTGGCTCAACCGCGCCACCCCGAATGAAGAACGCGCCCGTGTCCTCGGGCAGTACCTCTCCACGATGATGGCGTCGTTCGCGGCTGGCACGTTGGTCGTCGTCGCCACCGGTACTCACGGAGTGCTCCCATTCGGAGTCGCCGCTGCTCTTGCCGTGAGCGGTGCGTTCTTGGTGCGCGGACTCCCCGAGCCCGGCATGGTGATCGCCCGTTCCCAGTCGATCTCGTTCCGCAGTCTCGTCCGCCGCGTTCCCCTCGGAACGTCGAGCGCAGTGGTCACCTCCATCGCCAACGCGGCGTTCGTCAGTTCGCTCGCGGTGTGGGCGACCCGGGTCGGCTACTCCGAGGCGCGCACGTCGCTGTTCTCCACGCTGGGGAGTCTCGGGCCGGTGTTGCTCCAGGCACCGATCACCCGATGGTCCGACCGATCGTCGCGTCCCCGCGTGATGTTCGCCGTGACGTTGCTCGCCGCGGCTGCGGCCATCGTCGGGATGTTCGGCCCGACCACGGGCGCCGTACCGCTCGTGGGAGTCCTCGTTCTCGGGGGTCTCTCGTACACGCAGTACTCGCTGTTTGGCGCCGAGACGAACGACCAGCTGACGGAAGAGGAGATGCCCAGCGCGAGCGGGCACCTCATCCTTCTCACCGGGATCGGGGCGATCATCGGGTCGGTCGCCGTTGGTGTCTCGTTCCGATGGCTGGGCAACGACGCCATGTTCTGGATCGTTGCCGGGGCCCATCTCGTCGTTGCGGTGTTGGTCGTGGCCACGAGGCGACGTCGGCGGGCGCTCCGGTCGGCCGGTCAGCACAACCCCACGGGGAGTTTGCAGCATTTCTCGCTCTGAGAGCAACGAATGCTGCGAACATCCGACGGTGTCAGCCGCCGCGGCGGCGGCGAATCTCTTCGCTGATGGCCGGGATGACCTTGTGGAGGTCGCCGATCACCGCGTAGTCGGCCCGGGTGACCATGTTGGCGTCCTTGTCGGTGTTGATGGCGAGGATGTTCTTCGATGCCATCGCCCCGACCCAGTGCTGGATAGCGCCAGAGATGCCACAGGCGAAGTAGATGTCCGGGGCGATCCGGGTACCCGTCTGGCCAACCTGATCGGTGTGGTTGCGCCACCCGTTGTTCGTGACGGCGCGCGAGCAACCGACGACTCCGCCCAGCAGACCGGCGAGTTCTTCGAGTGGCGCGAAGCCTTCCGGTGAGCCGACACCCCGACCTCCGCCGACCACCACCCGCGCCGTGGTGAGGGTCACGCCGGCTTCGCGCACGACTCGGTCGCGCACGATGGTTGACCCGAGCGTGCCGTCGAGGGTCGGCGTGAAATCGGTTCGAGTCGACGTGACCTCCGACGGCACGATGTCGTTCGCGTGGTGGGCAACGGTGAGGAGCTTGGTTGCCGCGTCGAGGGTGACATCTTCGAGGAGCGAACCGCCCCACTGCACCCGGGTGAGGGCCCAGCGTGCGTCCGACGCATCGATGCGCAGCACGTTGGCCACCATCGGGAGGTCGAGGCTGACGCTGACATGGGCGAGGACTTCGTTGCCGCGATCGGTTCCGCAGGCGATGACGGCGTCGGGGTTTCGGGTCGCCACGAGCTGCGCCACAGCCTCACCCCACGCCTGCGGGGCGTAGTCGTCCAGGAACGGGTGGACCAGACTCACGACTTCGGTGGCGCCGTAGTCGGCACAGGTGGCGGCCAGGGCATCGGTGCCGCCGCAGACGGCAGCAGTGACATCTGCCGAAAGCGCCCGTGCGGCGGTCAGGGCTTCAAGCGATCCGGATGCCATGACACCGCGGTCGTGTTCGATGACGACAAGGACGCTCATCGGACTGGCCCGAACGCTGACGGGACGCTGGTGTTGTGAGCAGTGAAGCGCAGCGGAGCGGCGCAGCGCCAATGGGCAGAGCTCATGCCAGGACTCCGAGTTCGGCGAGGAGGTCGACGACGGCGGACGCGGCTTCGGGGCCGTTGCCCAGGATAATGGTGGAGCTGGCCTTCTCCTCCGGACGATGCAGACGCACCCGCGCCTGTCCTCCCGGCCGGTCGAGGCCTTCGATGACTTCGACCGCCACCTTCTTTGACGCGAGCCGGCCCTTCATCGTCGGATAGCGAGGGAGGTTGATCCCCTCCTTCACCCCGATGACGCAGGGGCGGGGGAGCTCGTAGACCTCGAACCCGGCATCGATCGGACGGCGGACCGTGACGAGGTTGTCGCCGACATCGATGCCCTTCGCTCCGTTCACGACCGGCCGGTCGAGCATCCGGGCAACTCGTATTCCCACCTGAAATCCACCCGAGTCAGCGGACTCGTTACCGAACAGGATGAGGTCGAATGCCCCGTCGAGGGCTTCGACCGCGCTGAGGGCCGCGCCGATGGCGGCCGCGGTGTTCTGCGGATCCCAATTCAGTCCGTCGGGCGCCGAGACGAGCAACGCTCGTTCGACCCCGACCGACGCGGCGTAGCGGAGTTGCTCTTCTGCTTCCACCGGACCGAGTGTCACAACGGTCGCGGAGCCGCCATGCAGCTCCACCAGCTGGACCGCGGCCTCCACGGCGCACTCTTCGTGCGGGGACGTGGTGAAACCGAGGTTCGTCGCGTCGACGGCGTGCCCGTCCGCGGTGACGTTGATACGCGAACCCGGAGCCGGGACCCGTTTCACGCAGACGGCGATGCGAAGAGAGCTCATGAGAGGGCGGTCGCGTTCGTCGGGTGGCTGGTGTTGCGAGCAGTGAAGCGAAGCGGAGCGGCGCAGCGCCG
>JANMYF010000056.1:0-11210 GCA_031381685.1 Acidimicrobiia bacterium | reverse complement strand
TGCCCAACTCGGCGAGGCGGGCGCCCTCCTCGTCCTCAAAGGCGGCCGCCCCCACACCGTCCTGGCCCGAGCCGACGTCCTCCGCTACCTCCGCGGCTAAGGAGAGAGGTTGCCCCTATAAATGGGGGCTGAACACCTCCCAACGTCACAGAGGTGTTCAGCCGCAGCGCGCCACGTCCGGCAGACGGTCGACCGAGGCCGGTCGGTGAACGAGACTGCTGGGCATGGGAGAGATCGAAGAACAGCTCGGCTGGGGCTTTGAGACCCGGGCCATCCACACCGGGCAGGAGGCCGATCCCCGCACCGGCGCAGTGGTGCCGCCAATCAGCCTGGCGACCACGTTCGCCCAGGACGGCGTCGGCGGCCTCCGCTCCGGTTCCTACGAGTACTCGCGGTCGGGTAATCCGATGCGGACCGCGGTCGAGACCTGCCTGGCCTCGCTCGAAGGTGGGGACCACGGGTTCTCTTTTGCCAGCGGTCTTGCCGCCGAGGACGTGCTCCTGCGCTCGATGCTCGGCCCCGGCGATGGCGTGATCCTCGGCAACGACGCGTATGGCGGGACATTCCGTCTCATCGACAAGATCTTCAAGCCGGCCGGCCACCCGTGGTGGGCCTTCGACCTCACTGACACCGATCGCCTCGCCGCCGAGTTCCCACCGAAGGCCACAGTCGTGTGGCTCGAAACCCCGACCAACCCGCTTCTCACCTGTTTCGACATCGCCGCCGTGGCCGCCGTTGCCCACGCGAACGGAGCGCGTGTCGTCGTCGACAACACCTTTGCGACCCCGTATCTGCAGAACCCGCTGGCCCACGGAGCCGACGCCGTCGTGCACTCCGCCACCAAGTACCTCGGCGGTCACAGCGACGTGGTCGGCGGCTTCGTCGCGACAAGTGACGAAGCCCTCGCCACCCATCTGCGGTTCCTCCAGAACGCCACTGGCGCCGTGCCGTCGCCGTTCGATCTCTACCTGCTCTTGCGCGGCGTGAAAACGCTAGGTGTACGTATGGATCGTCATTGCTCGAACGCGAGAGCGGTCGTTGATCTCCTCGTCGGCCACGATCTCGTCGAGCGGGTGCTCTATCCGCAGTTGCCCGACCATCCCGGTCATCGGGCGGCCGAGCGACAGATGAGCGGGTTCGGCGGCATGGTGAGCTTCGTCGTCGAGAGCGAGGAGCTCGCGCTTCGCATCGTGGAACGGACGAAGGTGTTCACGCTCGCGGAATCGCTCGGGGCAGTCGAGTCACTGATCGAACACCCGGGACGGATGACGCACGCCAGCGCCGCTGGGTCCGAGCTGCAGGTCCCGGCCGGCCTGGTGCGGCTCTCCGTCGGCATCGAGTCGGCCGAGGACCTGCTCGCCGATCTCGCCCAGGCGCTCGACTCCGTCACGCGCTGAGCGTCCCGCAGATCCCCGCCGGCGGGCTGAACGCACCGGAGCGACTCAGCCGAGCAACTGGGCGATCTCGAGGTAGAGGGGGATGCCGATGACGCGGTTCAACGGGAACGTTATGGCGAGTGCCGCCGTGAGCGGCACGGCGATGTCCACGTCGGGAAGGGCGACGCGGACGGCGGCCGGAGCAGCGATGTAGGAAGCGCTCGCCGTCATCGCACCGAAGACTGCCGCACCTCCTACGCCGAGCCCGGAAAGGGTCCCGACGGCGACGCCGAGCGGGCCGAACACCAGGGGGGCAGCGAGGGCGAAGCCGATCACGGCGGGCCCGCTGCGGCGGAGCTCGCTGAGGCCGTCGCCGGCTCGTGCGCCGAGGTCGAGGAGGAAGAGCACGAGGATTCCCTGGAATGGAGTGACGAAGAACGGGGCAATGCGTTCCGCTCCATCGGCGCCGGAGAGGGCACCGATGACGAGCCCTCCGCCGAGGAGCAGGATGCTCCGCCCGGTCAGCACCTCGTGCAGTGCCGGGCCGAGCTTCATGTTCGCGCTGTACCGCGCCGCGAGCAGCAACGCCACGATGATGCCGGGGATCTCCAGGATGGCGAGAAGTGATGGAAGGAAACCTTCGACGGCGTAGTCGCCGCGTTCCATGAACGTCATCGCCGCGGTGAAGGTGACGGCGGAGACGGAGCCGTAGAACGCCGCCATGGCCGCCGCCGATGTCGGGGGCATCCGGGCGAACCGTCGGAGCACGAAGAACGTGACGACCGGTATGAGGCAGCCGACGGCGATGGTGGCAGCTGCGGGCAGAGCGAGCTCGCCGACCTCGGCCTTCGCCAGCGCAGTCCCGCCCTTGAGCCCGATGGCGAGGAGGAGATAGGTGCTGAGCAGGGTCGGCAGGGGGGAGGGCAGCTTGAGGTCACTCTTGACCCGGGTGCCGAACATCCCGAGTCCGAAGCTGAGGACGGGGGGTGAGAGCAGGTTGGACCTGGCGAGGGTGAGGATCGACACGTTGCAATAGTAGAAGGAGAATTCTGGTATTTGCCATCCGGAATCAGTATTCCGATGTCCGAGGCCGGTGACCCGGCAGTTTGGTCGTCTCGCCACGCGCTATCGTCAGCGGCGTTCTGGTGAACGGGAAGTCGGTGAGATTCCGACGCGGTGCCGCCACTGTGAGCAGGGAGCAGGTCCCCGAAGTGCCACTGGCCGTCTTGGCTGGGAAGGCGGGGACACGCGTTGATCTGCGAGTCAGGAGACCGACCGGGACACACATATCCACGAAACAATCCCCACGTCGCATGGGGAAGGAGCGTTACCAGTGTCTGTTTTGAACCGCCGCCTCGGCGCGGGTGTCGTCGTCTCCCTGCTTGGCGCAGGGACGATCTTCGCCCCGCCCGCATCCGCTGCCACCGCAACGGTCGGGTCGACCTGCAAGACCGTCGGAGCGACGGCAGCCTCGAAATCGGGTGCTGCCCTTTCCTGCACAAAGACCTCTGCGGGCAAGCGCCGCTGGGCGGCCGCCGTGCTGCCGCCCGTTGCGGCCCCCGCAACGCCGGCAGTCTCTGCTCCGTCCAAGAACCTGACGGACGGATGCGCCGCTGCGGGAACCGATGGCCTTGATCTGTTCCCCGACAAGGCCACGATCAGTGATGCCAAGGGGCTCGTCATCACCTACGCAAAGTCGTACAAGGTCGTGAAGGTGACCAACCCGTGGCGAGGCGCGAAGAGCGGTTTCACCTACGTGTTGACGCAATGCGGGACAAAGGTCCCCGCCCTCACCGGCGACCTCGACGGCGCCACCGTGATCGAGATCCCGATCAAGTCCGCCTCGATCATGTCCACCAACCTTGCGCCGCAGTTCGACGTGCTCGGCCAGGCCGACAAGATCGTCGCCGTCGACACCCCGTCGTTCTATTCGACCGCTTCTGTCGTGAAACGCATCACCAGCGGAGCGATCAAGGGAACCGCCGGTGGAGCGAGAGCAAACGTGGAGCTGCTGGTCGCGCTGAAGCCCGACGTGGTCCTCACCTACGGCACGGGTGCCGGCTCCTTCGACGGCATCGACAAGCTCCTGACGGCGAAGCTGCCGGCGCTCGTCGAGGCCGGCTACATGGAGGAGACGCCTCTCGGTCGCGCCGAGTGGGTCAAGCTCATCGGTGCACTTACGAACACCGAAAGCCGCGCCGAGGCTGAGTACGCGCGGTGGAAAGCGGACTACCGCGCGCTCGCCGCCAAGGTGGCCAACGTCAGCCAGCGTCCGTCGGTGATCAGCGGTTCGATGTTCCAGGGCACCTGGTACATGCCCGGAGGCCGGAGCTTCGCCGCGCAGTACATCCGTGACGCTGGCGGTTCGTATCCCTGGTCAAGCGACACGTCGACGGGTTCGCTCTCCCTCGACTTCGAGGCGGTCCTCGACAAGGGCTACGACGCCACGGTCTGGATCAACGCCGGCTTCCAGTGGAACACGCTCGGCGATGCGACCGCGGAAGACAACCGATATGCACGCCTACCATCGTTCCGTGCGGGCAACGTTTTCGGGAACGACAAGCGGGTCAACGCCACCGGGGGTTCGGACTACTTCGAGACCGCGGTCGTGCGCCCCGACCTCGTGCTCGCCGACATGATCTCGGTCATCCACCCCGAGGTCGACCTTGGTCGTGGTCCGACCACCTGGTTCCGCCGGATCTCTAAGTAACTCGATCATGATGAAGAACCCGCGCATCGCCAGCCTCATTCCTTCCGGAACCGATCTGTCCGCCGCGCTCGGGTTCGCCGATTGTCTCGTCGGGGTGTCGCACGAGTGCGACCACCCCGACGCGGACGATCTCCCTGTACTCACCTCGAGCAGCATCCCCCCGCCGACCGTCGACGGACCGTCGATCGACCCGGCCGAGATCGACCGGCTGGTGAGCGCGTCGGTGCAGGCGGGCGACAGCCTGTACATCACTGATCGCCCCCTCCTGCACTCGCTCGCCCCTACGCTCGTCGTGAGCCAGGACGTCTGTGACGTGTGTGCCGTGAACGCCGAATCGGCGGCATGCGACATCCCTGTCGGTGCCGATCTCGTGCTGCTCACCGCCACGTCGCTCGACGGTCTCAAGCGCGACATCGTCACGCTCGCGGGCGCGCTCGGCGCTCCTGGGCGCGGAGACGCGCTCGTCGTCGACATCGAACAAGGCCTCGCCCGTTCGGCTGCGCGGGCGACCTCGCCCGATGGTGTCCGTCCGACGGTGGTCGCTCTCGAATGGAGCGATCCGCCGTTCCTCGGCGGCCACTGGGTCCCCGAACTGATCGAGCACGTCGGCGCCACCCATCTGCTGTCGGGTCCCGGCGAGGCGTCACGGCGTTCCACCTGGGACGAGATCGCGGATGCCGATCCCGACGTGATCATCTTCTGCCCGTGCGGGTACAACCTCCACCAGTCGAGCATCGAAGCGAACGCGCTCGTGACCCGGCCCGAGGTGGCGTCGCTGCGGGCCGTTCGCGAGGGACGCTTCTTCGCCGTGGATGCGAACCGCCTGCTTTCGCGCTGCACGACAGCTGTGGTCGAGGCCGCGGAAGTGCTCGCCGTGCTGGCGCGACGTGAAGGGCACGAACCTGACCGGGTGATTCCCGTCGGGGCTGCTCGTGTCGCTGCCCGAAACGCGCCGCTCACCTTGGCTCCGTCGAACGGTTAGGTCACGACGCCATGTCATCGTCGGCTCGCGTTGAAGTGCTCGGAACGCGTCGAGCGGCGGATGCCGTTTCCGCTGACGGGGTACCCTCCGTGCTGATCCGTCAGAGGAGCCTGGTGTGGTGGGCGTGGGCGGCGATGGCGTCAGGCCTCGCGTTGCTCGTCGTTGCGTCCATTGCCTTTGGGTCTGTCTGGATCTCCCCTTCACGCGTGTTGTCGGTGTTGTTCAGCTCCGAAGGCGGCGACGCCACGGCCCGAACCATCGTGTGGAGCGTCCGGCTTCCGCGCACAGCAACGGCGATCCTCGCCGGAGCCGCGCTGTCCGTCTCCGGTCTCCTCCTTCAGACGCTGTTCCGCAACCCCTTGGCCGACTCCTCGATCCTCGGCGTGAGCGCGGGCGCCAGTCTCGGCGTGGCCGTCGTCGTCCTCGGTTCGTCGAGCTCGATCGCCGTCATCGGCCGGTACAGCGGCGCATCCGCCATTCACGTGACTCTGGCCTCGGCCATCGGGTCGTCGGTCGTCCTCCTGTTCGTGCTCGCCATCGCGCAACGGGTGGACAGTCCGGTGACCGTGCTCGTCGCCGGGCTGATGGTGGCGACGATCGTCGGCGCGTTGGTGAGCGTGCTCGTCTACTTCTCCTCGCTCGACGCCGCCCGTAGTTTCGTCACGTGGTCGCTCGGCAGTTTCCGCGGCACGAGTTGGAGTGAGGTGACGATGCTCACGATCGCCACCGGCATCGGTCTGTTCGTCGCCCTGATGTTGTCGAAACAGCTCGACGGCCTCTTGCTCGGCGACCGCTACGCCGTCTCGTTGGGTATGAACCTGAAATTCGTACGCGCGCTTGTGATTCTCTCCGCAGCGCTCTGCACCGGTGCAACCACTGCGTTCTGTGGCCCGATCGGCTTTCTCGGCATCGCCGTGCCGCATCTGGCCCGGGGTGTTGTCCGTCACGGTCGCCATCGCGTCCTCATCGTGGCCACGGCTCTGCTCGGTGCCTCGCTCGCGCTGTTCTGCGAGATCGTCGCACAGTGGCCCGGAGATGACCGCGTGTTGCCGATCAATGCCATCACCGCGCTCCTGGGGGCGCCGGTCGTGCTCATCGTGCTCCTTCGTAACCGTCGAATGAGCCAGTGACATGCCCGTGATGTCGCCGACAGCCGAACCGTTCGCATCGGCGGCAGCCGTCGATGGCGAGGTGCTGCTCGAAGCCGATGATGTGAGCGTCGGGTACCGTCTCCGTCGGACGACCACCGTTGCGCTCTCGCACGTGTCGTTCGTGCTCAACCGCGGAGAGGTTGCCGCTCTGGTCGGCAGCAACGGCGCCGGGAAGTCGACCCTCCTCCGCTCGATCACCGGCATGCAGCCCATGCTCGCCGGAACCGTTCGCATCGGCGGGCTCCCGCTCGACGCCATGGCGCGGAGGGACCGTGCGCAGCGCATCGCGGTGGTCCTCTCCGACCGGCTCGAACCTCCCGGTCTGCGGGTCGAGGAGGTCGTCGCCCTTGGCCGTCATCCGCATCACGGGTGGCGGACCCCGCACAGCGAGCACGATGACGAGATCATCACCGCCGCCATCGCCTCCGCCGGGATCGACCACCTGATCGGCCGACGGTGCGCCGAGCTCTCCGACGGCGAACGCCAACGTGTGGCCATCGCCCGTGCGCTCGCCCAGGAGCCCGAGGTCCTGGTACTGGACGAGCCGACGGCGTTCCTCGACCCGAAGGGCAAGGCCCGCATGATGTCGCTGGTCCGTCGGCTGACGGCGGGCGGCACCTTCGCCGCGATCATCGCGTCGCATGACCTCGATCTCGTGCTGCCCCATGCGAACCAGGTCTGGGTAGCCGGCCGGCACACGCTCACCGTCGGTCCGCTCGACGACGCTGGCGTCCGGCTCGCCCTCGCCGACGAGCTCGGGGCGGCCGTGGTCGAGAGCAACGGCGAACGCCACATCGCCATCTCCGGCGACGAGTGACTTTTTCGGTTTCCGACAGGTTGCGACGGGCGAGGCGGCGGCGTAGTATTTGGTCGACCTAAGTTCGGAGAGGAAGCTCCCCGAACTCCGACGCCGACCGACGCAGAAGTGGATCCGTGGACACCTCCAGGCGTGCCGACCAGAGCCTGCTCCCGAGCGAGATCGCGTCCTTCGTCACGACCACGTCGAACACGCCCTGTGTGCTGCTGTGTGCCGGGAAGTCGTGCCGCAAGGCCAAAGGCTTCGACGAACTTCGCGATTCGCTCGAGGTTCTCACCACGGTCAAGAAGGTGAAGTGCGTCGACGTGTGCGACGGCCCCGTCGTGGGCGTTCGCCTTCCAGGGGAGACGGTGTGGTTCGAACGCATGCGATCAGAGAAGGTCCGCGCTGCTGTCACCGCGCTCTTGTCCGGTGGCGCGAAGGTCCCCAAGAAGCTCCGCAATCGCCGCGTCTGACCCGACGGCCGGCCCGGCGCGGAGTCCGCATAGCTGACCGCCTAGATGAACAGCGTCTCGCCGAGGAAGCCGCTGGGGGACGCGACGCCTGGCGGGACGGCGAAGAGCGCCGATCCGGTGTGCTGGAGGTACTCCATGAGCGTGTCGTTCTTCGAGAGCTGCAGCTGCATGGGGATGTAGTGCGTGGCGGGGTCGCGGACGAAGGCGATGAAGAACAATCCCGCATCGAGACGTCCGAGTCCGTCGGAACCGTCCGTGAAGTTGTAGCCACGGCGAAGAATGCGCGAGCCGTTGTTGGCCGATGGATGGGCAAGTCGCAGGTGTGATCCGACAGGGATCAGCGGCTCGTCGCGCGCCCCGATCGCCTCGAAGTCGGGCGCGGTGAATTCGGTGCCACCGGACATCGGTGCGCCGTCGCTCTTGGTCCGTCCGATCAGCCGTTCCTGCTCGGTCAGCGAGGTTCGGTCCCACGTCTCGATACGCATACTGATTCGGCGCGCGACGAGATACGAACCGCCAGCGAGCCACGCACCGTTCGCATCTTGGGCCGACGAAGGGACCCAGACGTGCTCATCGAGCAAGGCGGGATCTTCCGCCTTCAGGTTCGCCGTGCCGTCCTTGAACCCGAACAGGTTGCGTGGTGTGATCTGTGCGGTCGAGGTCGACGAAGTTCGCCCGAACCCCAGTTGCGACCATCGCACTGTCGCCGTGCCGAAGGCGATGCGAGCGAGGTTGCGGACAGCGTGAACGGCCACCTGCGGGTCGTCGGCGCACGCCTGGACACAGAGATCGCCGCCCGAGCGTGCCGGCGAGAGGTTGTCCTTCGGGAAGAGCGGCAGCGCCGTGAGTGAACGTGGCCGGCGGTCGGCGATCCCGAACCGGTCGACACCCGTTGCCGTCTCGAACAGCGACGGACCGAATCCGATGGTGATGGTGAGCCTCGACGCCGACAGACCCAGCGCTTCACCGCTGTCGTCGGGCGGCGCGAGTGGTGATCCGTCGACCGCTCCGAATTCGCCAACGGGCAGACCCTGCGTCATTTTCGCCGCCGCATCGGTCCACTGCTGCAGCAGGCGGATCAGGCGATCGCGGCTCGTGGTGGTGACGTCGAATGCGGCGAAGTGCAGCCGGTCCTGGGCCGGCGTGACGATGCCGGCTTGGTGGGCACCGTAGAACGACACCGCGCCGGTGTCCGAGGGCGACGCGGCCGTGACCGTGTCCGTCCCATTGCGAGCCTTGATCGCAGCGACACCCGCAGCGACTGCTGCGGCACCGACGCCCGCGGCGCCGAGCAAACGCCGACGAGACAGCCCGCGGCTCTCGACCGACGATGAAGTAGGCGCGCGTAGGGTCGCGGGATCTTGGACGTTGTCGTTCGTGGGCGGCGTCTCGTCTGCGTTCACAGCACGACGGCGGCAGTGAGACGCGAAAGCGGCTCCCCGAGGGCGTTGACGGCGTCGGCCATCGCCTTGACCTGTTCCGGCGAGAGCTCGCGATAGTTCACGAAACCTTCGCCCTTCTTCTGCGCGTCGAGCAGCTTCTGCACGTCGTCGAAGCGCTCATCGAGCTCGGTCAGCAACGCCGGGTCCTTCTCGCGCAGTACCGGCTCGAGTACCTCGAACGCCATCTTGGCGCCGTCGACGTTGGCCTGGAAGTCCCAGAGATCGGTCCCCGACCAAACCTCCTCTTCGCCGGTCACTTTGCCGGTTGCCACTTCATCGAGGAGTTCCTTCGCTCCGTTGCTCAGCTGATCCGGCGAGAGCGTGACGACCGATACCCGTCCGCGAAGGTCCTTGGTGTCGGCCACGAGCTGGTCGGCGAGGGCGGCTCGTTGCGCTGTGGTGAGGGGAACGTAGGAGGCGTCGTTTGCCGGCGGCCAGAGGTCCTTTTCGATCCGATGCCATCCCGTCCAGTCCTGGCCGGCTTCGAGGTCCGCTTCACGAAGGTCCAACTTCGGGTCGACATCACCGAACGACTCGGCGACAGGTTCGATCCGCTCCCAGTGAATCCGGGTGGGCGCGTAGCTCGCACGAGCCTCGTCGTCTTTGCCCTCTCGGTACAGCCCGGCGAACGCCTCGGTCTTCTCCAACAGTTCGTCGGCCTCCGTGCGGACGAACGCGGTGTATTGCTCGGTTGCCTCGGAGAGCAGTGTCTCGATTGCCGGAGCCGCCACGGCTTCACCCGAGTCGGTGACCGTGAAGTCGCTGCGGATGCCGTCGCCGGTCATCCCCGGTTTGCAGGCAGCGACGTAGGTGCCGGGCTTGATCCGCACGACAAGGTTTCGGGTGAGGCCCGGGCCGATGTTCTCGACCTCGCCGACGACGCGCACGCCGTCCTCAGCGAACAGATAGAACTCGTTGACCTTGGAACCCTTGTTCGTCACGGCGAAGGTAAGCGTTCCGCTGGGAGCGTCGGCCGACGACACGGTGCACGCGTCGTCCGTCGCGGTGACCGTCAGCTTGGCGGGTTCGTTCCCGCCTTTCGTCGCGCCGGAATCGGCTTTGTCCGTGCAGGAGGCGAGCAGGGAGCCGACACCGATGATGGTGAGGATGACGACGCCGCGGCGAAGTCGGGGAAGGGCGATCATGCCGGCTGTCCTTTGGTAGTGATTCGGGCGGGGGCACTCGGCCGGCGACGCATCATCGTGATGAAGGCCGTCATCACCGGGATCACGTAGACCAGCCATGCGCCCGCCTCGAGCCAGGTCGTGGTGGGGGAGAAGTTGAACGTTCCCTTGAGAAGGGTCGCCAGCCACGTGCCGGGGCGGATCGTCGACGACACGTCGAAGGCGAGGCGGTTCAGCCCGGGGAGGACGTCGGCCTCCTGGAGGTCGTGGATTCCGTAGGCGAGCACACCGCCGGCAACGATGACCAGCAGTGCACCGGTCCAGGTGAAGAAGCGGGCCATGTTCAGTTTCAGCGCGCCGCGGTAGATCGCCACACCGATAAGGACGGCAACGATGAGGCCGAGGGTGGCTCCGATCAGCGGTTCCGTCGACGAGCCGGTTGCCTGCGCGGCGGCCCAGAGGAACAGTGCGGTCTCGAGTCCCTCACGGCCGACGGCGAGCACCGCGACGAGAACGAGTGCACTGCCACCCGTGGCGACGGCGGCGTCGATGCGGTGTTCGAGCTCGCCCCGAAGCGACCGCGCGGTGCGCGCCATCCAGAAGATCATCCAGGTGACGAAACCGACGGCGATGATCGACAGGGTGCCGCCGATCATCTCCTGCGCCCGGAAGCTCAGGCCCCGAGGTCCGTAGGTGAGCAAGGCCCCGAACGCGAGCGACACGCTCACGGCGATCCCGACGCCGGCCCAGATCCGCGGGGCGAGCTCTCGACGGCCGGACTTGTAGATGTAGGCCAGGAGGATGCCGACCACGAGCGCGGCCTCGAGGCCTTCGCGCAGGCCGATCAGGAAGTTCGCGAACACGCGGCGGCCTTGCTCGAAGTCATGTCCTGAAGCGTATCCCCAAAACATTAGGTGTGCCTACACCGCGAAGCATGGAGAGCCGCAAAGCCTTCCCCCGCTCACCGGGCGGCCACCTAGCTGTCGCTGGATGACACGTCACGCGTCGCAGATCACCCCGTCCTCCCGCCGCACACGGAGCTGCGGAGACGTGCCGGGTCAGCTGCCGATGATTCCGCCGTCGAGCTTGCGGATGACGACGGTGGCCGGTCGGGGCTGAGTGTTCGCCCCATCGGGCCACGCGGACTGGGCAT
>JANMYF010000067.1:0-14736 GCA_031381685.1 Acidimicrobiia bacterium | reverse complement strand
TTCGTTTCGCAGCGGGCCGCAGCGTCTTCCGCACTCATCGCTCCGGCGGCGGTGGTCTCAGCCGCGGCCGCAGGCGCTTCGGTGGCGGCGGCTTCGGTCTCGGCCGGAGCGGCGGTGGTATCGGCGGAGTCGCTGCTGCAGGACGCGAGTAGCAACATGCTGCCCGCCAGTACGGATAGGACGATTCTTGACTTCACGTGGAGCTCCTTGGGTGATGGGTGGTCAGCGGTGGTGCGGGTGTTCAGTTGCGATGTGAAGCATGTCCTCGAAGCATGACGCGTTCGAGACCGGTGATGAGGAGTGTGGCGAGCGATCCGATGATGGCGAGGGAGAAGATCGAGCCCCACAGTTGGTCCACGAGGTTGCGTGCCTGGGCGACCTTCACGGAATAGCCGAGCCCCTTCGAGGTGAGCGCGAAGAACTCGCCGAGGACCGCGCCGATGAGCGCCAGGCCCACATTGATCTTCGCCGCCGAGAGCAGGTACGGGAGGGCCGACGGGATACGCAGGCGTCGGAGCACCTCCATCTCGCTCGTGTCGACGGAGCGCGCCAGTTCGATGAGCAGGGGATCGACGGACCGGAGTCCGGCGATCCCGTTCAACAGGAAGGGGACGAAGCACACGAGCGCGGTGACGGTGAGGATCGAACGGAGCCCGGGACCGAGCCAGATCACGATCGCTGGCGCATACGCAATGATCGGGGTGACCTGGATGAGCACGCTGATCGGTAGCCCGGCCCGTTCGAGGAAGCGGCTGCGGGCCATCAGCGCAGCGGCCGCCATGGCGAGCACGAAGGCCAGCATGAAGCCGAGGAAAGCCTCCCAGATCGTCGTGCGGGCGTTGGTCAGGTAGTACCCCGGGTTGTCGACCATGTGCACGACGATCGACCACGGGCCTGGTAGCACGAAGCGCTTGACGTTGAACACCCACGTCGAGACCTGCCACAGCCCGAGGAAGGTTGCCATGCCCACGACCGGTGCGAACGCCCGGAGCGACCATTGACGCGTCTCGTCGGGAAGCGTATCGACGACTGGCTCGGCGGCAATCACGGCGGTCATGCGTGGTGATCCCGGAGATCGGAGCGCAAGCGCTTCACATGATCGTGAAAGGCCGCCTCATCCTCCATCTCGGGGTTTCTCGGACGGGCCAGCGTGATCTCCTCGACGGCGGCAACCCGTCCGGGTCGTGCGGCCATCACGACCACCCGATCGGAGAGGATCACCGCTTCGGGAATGGAGTGGGTGACGAAGATGACCGTTGCGCCGGTGCGCGACCACAGATCCAGCAGGAGGTACCGCGCCCCAGCTCGGGTGATCTCGTCGAGGGCGGCAAACGGTTCGTCCATCAGCAGGACCGGCGCACCGAGCGCAAAGCCGCGCACGAGCGCCACGCGTTGCTGCATGCCGCCGGACAGCTCGTGCGGATACGCGTGGCGGAAGTCGGTGAGCCCGACCGCGGCGATCAGGTCGTCGATCTGATCGGACGGCAGGGTGGTCTGACCGGCGCGGTGGTTCAACGTGCTGAGGAACACGACGTTGTCTTCGACGGTGCGCCACGGCACCAGCGCCGGCGCCTGGGGGATGAGGCCGAACTGCTTCTTGCTGCGAGCGGCATGGGGGCTGGCTCCTTCGATCGTCACCGTCCCCTGGTCCGGGTCGATGAGTCCGCCGACGATCCGCAGGAGCGTGCTCTTCCCGCAGCCAGAAGGTCCGAGCAGAGAGACGAATTCACCCTTGCCGATGTGGAGATCGACGCCGGTGAGCGCTTGAGTGGTGCGGCTACGCGTACGGAACGACTTCGCCACACCGGCAATAGCCACCGATGAGCCGTTCGCCGCCGACGCGCGGGGAATTCGGGGTGCCGTCGTCGGAGAATCACCCGACACGGGTGCCTCCGAGCCCGCGTGTGTTGAGCCGGCTGCCATCACCGAAACCTACGCCCTCGTCGTTTCTTCGATTCGGAATCGTGAACAAGCTTTTACCACTTGGTCTGACCAACAGACCAAGTCGGGGAGCGCCCGTGTCCTCCGCGGCGATCACGGGATGCCGGCCTGCTGTTTGAACACGAGGCTGTCCCAGTAGTCCGTGCGATGGGCGATGAGGTTCCCCTCGACCCGGAAGCGCATGACCCCGCGGACGCTGATCGGTCGATCGTTCACCGTCGTGCGAAGGGTGTACGCCACGGCAACTCGGTCGCCGTCGGCGAGGGCCTCTTCGACGTCGTAGCGGAGCCCGGGCATCGACGCGAGGAAGCCGGGTACCCGCGCCGCGTAGTCGGCGCGACCCGTGCATCCGCTCCCGAGGGCGGCGGTGTGCTCGTTGACGAAGTCGTCAGTCACGAATGCGACGACGCGCTCAGGATCGGCGGTGGCAAACGCCGCCAGATACCCGAGACACACCTCGCTCGGCGTCACAGCCCCCAGACCTCCTGGGCCTTCTCGTACACGCCCTGATCGAAGGAGAATTCGATCATGTTCCCGTCGGGATCGGTAAGCGCGCAGATGTAGCCGATCGGCGGCGGCATCCACTGTGGTTCCCACACAAGGCAGTCGGTCGCGCGTCCGAGCTCGGCGATGGCGTCGACCGCCGCCTTCGTCGGCATCTCGATGCCGATGTGGGCGAACGGAGCCATGATCGGCTGACGGCCCTTGTGCTGATCGCGCGTGAAGCTGACGAGCACGAGGATGAAGGGTTTGTCGCCCTGGTCGGGATGGCCGAGCCACGCACCCTGACCGTCGGCGTCCTCCCGGCGGTCGAGCAGCCGTAGCGGCGTGAACTTCTCGTACCACTCGATGGTCGCGTCGATGTTCGTTGCGGGAAGCGCGATGTGCGTCCACCGGACACCGGTGGGCCGCAGACGCTCGGGCGTGGCCTCCGCACCCTGCGCGACGTCACTCACCGGTGTATCCCTGCGGGAGTACCGGATCCGATCCGCCCTTGCTCCACAGGATGATCTCGGTGCCCCATGGATCGCGGAAGGCGCCGTTGAACCCGTTGAATTCCTTCCAGTAGTGGCGCCGCCACAGCACCGTGGCGCCGTGAGCCTCGGCCCGGGCGAGGATGGCGTCCTCGGTGTCGTCATCGCTGACGAGGATCCACACCCGGGGACTACGGCCGCTCTTGCTCAGGTGGCGGGGCTCCACACCGGCGGGTTCGGGATGCGGCCGGGCGTTGGCTACGTCGTAGAACCCGACGTGGAGGTTCCCGACGGGGGAGTCGGAACCGTCCTCGAGGGGGAAGAAGCCGCCCGGCACACCTCGGTGAAACACCCCCGTCGGTCGCCCTTCGACCATCCAGCCGAACACATCGCCGTAGAACTGGGCGCAGGCCTCGACGTCGTCGGACGGGAAGTCCACGAAGATCAGGGTGTTGGGTTTCATGGCAGGACACTACCAATCATGGACTGATGGTCTGACCGACGAACCGAGCCGTCATCGACCGTCCGTGTGCCGCCGCGGCCCTTGAGTCAGAGCGCAGTGCGGGAGGCGAGCAGTACGTCCCGCCGCTCGCTCGCAGTCGAGCGCAGGTCGTCGATGTCGACCGTGACGCAGCGTCCGTCGCGGACCACTTGTCGCCCGGCGATGAGCACGTCGTTGACCGAACGGCCGTCGGACGCCCAGATGATCTGGCGGACCGGATTGTCGCCCCGAGGTGTGAACTGGGCTCCTCTGGTGGAGTGCACGACGATGTCGGCCTGCTTTCCCACTTCGATCGAGCCGATCAGGTGTCCCTTGCCGATGGCGTCGGCCCCACGCACCGTTGCGAGCGCCATGGCATCGTCGCTCGTGAAGGAGAACGGGTCAACCGCTCGATCGCGGGCGATGCCGACGAACAGCGATGCGGACTTCAGGATGTCGACGGCATCGCCGGCGTTTTCACCGTCGCACCCCAGCGCGATGCGGCCGCCACGACGGAAGAGCTCGTCGTGGCGTGACGCGCCGATGAACCCCTGCGCGAGCCGGAGGTAGGCCCACGGGCACGAGGCCACGGCCGTTCGGGTGGCGAGCACGAGCTCGACCTCGCTGTCGTCGAGATGGACGGCGTGACCGATGAGCACGTGGTCGCCGAGCACACCGAGGCGGTCGAGGTGGACGAGCGGCCGCAACCCGGTGCGGGCGAGGTAGGTGACGGGGTCGCCGCCGTGTGGCGACATGTGGAACGTCATCCCGGTGTTGAGGCTTCGGGCCAGGTCGCTGGCGCCGGCGACGAGGGCGTCGCTCATCAGGTCATGGCCGACCAACGTGACCCACCCCTCGACGATGCCGCCGGGCGGGAACGCCTCCACCAACGCTCGCTGCTGGTCGAGCACCTCGTCGGTCGGGGCGGAGAAGGGCAGGCCCGCTGTGTCCCATCCCCAGCGCCCGATGGTTGCCCGCAGTCCCACCCGAAGAAGGCCTGCAGCCACCCGTTCGGGATGGGCAACCGTGCCGGCTTCGACGGTGCACGTGATGCCGTTGGTCACCGCAGCGACGGCCGCGAGCGTGGCCGAGAGCTCGTCGTCGTCGGCACTGTGTCCGGTGTGCACCGGGACCGCCCAGTTGTAGATCGCGTCCTGGGAGTCGATGGCGTCGGGGATGCACGACTGCACGAGTCGGTCGCCGGTGAAGTGTTGGTGGGCGTTGACGTAGCCGGGTGTGACGATGGTGTCGGCAGTGCCGATCACGACCGCGTCGGGGAACATCCGTCGGAGCTCGTCGAACGATCCGACACTGGTGATGACCTGCCCGCTCACGGCGACAGCGCCGTCACGCAGTACCGTCCGAGTTGCGTTCATCGTGACGACATCGCCGCGAACCAGCACGACCTGCTGCATCGTTGCGTCAGCCGCCCCCGACGCACTACCCGTCACCCGCACCGAATCCATGGCGAAAGGCTGCCACACCATGCTCCCCACGAAGTCCCCGGCGCCCTCCACGAGCAGGCTGTGCGAAAACGCCGCACTGCGCAACGCGGTGTACCCGGTGGCGCGCAGCATCGACGTCGCGAAGGCTCCTCACGGCGTGTCGCTCCTCGCCACTCCTGTGGTCCTGTATCGAAGTGCCGGCGGCGTGGTCGCCGCACCCGACCGGTGTCCGCATCGTGAGGCGCCGCTGTCGCAAGGGAGTGTCGACGACGGCTGCCTGGTATGCCCGTATCACGGGTGGGAGTTTGCGGATGAGGGTCGCTGCGTCTCCGTTCCATCGGCATCCGAAGGTGTTCCGCCGCCGCCGCGTGCCCATCTTTCAACGTTCGCATGTGAGGAGCGGTACGGCCTCGTCTGGGTGTGCCTCGGTCAGCCGGCAACGGAGCTTCCCGTGATTCCCCACGACGACGATCCGGCGTTCCGACGCATCAACACCCCGGTCGAGGTGTGGCATACCTCGGCGACACGCATGACCGACATCTTCCTCGACATCACGCACTTTCCGTTCGTGCACGTCGGTACCTTCGGTCGAGCCCAGGACACACGCGTGCCCAAGCTCGATCTCGTCGAACTCGACAGCGGATGGTTCGGCTACGCCTACGAGATCAGGGCGAACAACGACGCCCTCGGGTCACTGGCTAGCGGGCAGGTCGAGTCCGTGGTCGAGCGGGCGATGAGCTCGGGCTTCCATCTGCCCTTCGACGTCCGTTCGACCATCCGCTACGCCAACGGTCTCGAGCACATCTTGCTGCTGCTCTCAACGCCGATCGACGATGTCACGTCGTACTTCACGTTCGTCGTGTGGCGCAACGACGATTTTGCTGCACCGGCCGACGAGATCATCCGATTCGACCTCGCCATCGGGGCCGAGGACAAACGCATGCTGGAGATGCTTGATGGTGTGCTCCCGCTCGACCAGACGACGCTCGTGAGCGTGCAGGGCGACAAGTGCGGCGTGGAGTGGCGGCGGCGCCTGATCGAGATGATGGGCCTCTGATCCTTTGTTCGCCGGTCATTCAGAGAACGAGGCGAGAACCGCAGCCCGCGCGTCATCCACGGCGTGCGCCGTGAGTCTGCGGCCGTCGCTGTCACAGACGTAGAACACGTCGACCACCTCGTGCCCGAGCGTCTGCACGAGTGCCGCTCGGATGTCAAGGCCGAGCGATGCGATCGTCGTCGCCACGCGGTACAGCGCTCCGACGCTGTCGGGAGCGCGCACTTCGATCAACGTTGCACTCGCGCTGGCGTGCTGGTCGATGAGGACATCGGCCGGTGCTGCGGGGGCGGCGCTCACCCTTCTCGCCGCGCCGGCGTAGACACGAGCCCGTTCGCGGAGGCGCTCGCGCAGATCGATCTCGCCGGCGAGTGCACCTCGCAGGTCGGCTTCGATCCGTGCCCACGGTGGATCGCCGCCGAGGCGTCGTTCGATGCGGAACTCCTCGATGGCTACTCCATCGTCGGAACTCCAGCCCTTTGCCGAAAGCACCTCGACGCCGTGCGCGGCCAAAGCTCCGGCCACGGTGGCCAAGAGACCTGTCCGGTCGGGTGCCGCCACGACGCACGTCGCCGCGCCCGGAACGAATCGCACCTCGCCGTCGGTCCGGACCTCGTCGAGCAGCAGGTGGTGCTCGGCCGCGGGAAATGCATCGAGCGAAGGAGGGAGTGACTCGCCCAGCATGTGGGCGCGCGTGGTGCGGACGAGCTGTTGGATCAGACCCCCTTTCCACTCACTCCACGCCGACGGTCCCGTGGCCCGGCTGTCGGCTTCGGTCAGTGCGGCAAGGAGTTCGAGGACCTCGATGCGGCCCATGGCACGCGCCATCATCTCGATCGTCGCCGGATCGGACAGGTCGCGCCGGGTCGCAGTTTCCGGGACGGTGAGGTGGTGCTCGACCATCGAGACCAAGACCTCGACGTCGTCGGGGGAATAGCCCATCCGTGCGCCGATGTCGCGGACGAGCTCCATCCCGACGATGGTGTGATCCCCGGGGAATCCCTTGCCGATGTCGTGGAGCAAGGCCCCGACGAGCAGGAGATCTGGACGATGGACCCGTCGGACGAGAGCCGCAGCTTGCACCGCGGTCTCGCAGAGGTGGCGGTCGACGGTGTAGCGGTGGTACGCGTTCCTCTGCGGTTTGCAGCGCACCGCCGACCACTCGGGAAGCACCCGTTCGAGCAGGCGGAACCGATCCAATGCCTCGAGCACGCGGATGGCACTCTGTCCGGCGCCGAGAAGGCTGACGAAGTGCTGACGCGCGTCGTCAGGCCATGGGCCGCTCAGCGGCTCGACGTCGGCGACGAGGCGCTCCAAGGTCTCCGAGTCGATGGTGGCGTCGGAGTGTGCGGCGATCGCTCCCAGTCGGAGCAGTGACACGGCGTCGAGCTTGGTGCCGGTGCGGTCCCGGACGCGATCGCCGATCATCTCGACGTGCGCCCCGAGCGTGAACCGCTTCGGCTTGCCGCCGCGCCGACCGCGGGTCGCCCATCGCTCCCAGAAGCGCTCGGCGACCCACTGCACCTCACGACCCGCCGACGACACGCGACGCATGAGGTCGTCGTCGGAGATACCGAAGCGTTGCGCGGTGGCCAGTTGATCCTGCAGGAGGAGACGGTCTCCCGGTCGACGAGTGGCCGCATGCAGGGCCGTCCGAACGTCGAGCAGCGTTCGGAGGTGCTCATCCAGGGTGGACCGTGGCATCTCGAGGAACGTCTCGAGCCCCGGGGTCTCGGCCGCGATCATCCAGTCGATCGCATGGATGTCCCGCAGACCGCCGATCCCCTCCTTCAGCTCCGGCTCGAGGAGGAAGGCCACTTCGCCGTGGCGCCGGTGTCGTTGCGCGACCGACGCCGCCAGTGCGCCGACCCACTTCTCGCCGTTGTCGGTCCACGCGCGCAGACTCCGGGTGCGGGCCTGCTCGGTGACTGTTGCGTCGCCGCTGATGTGGCGAACGGAGAGCAACGACGTGGCCGTCTCGAGGTCGCGTCGTACTGATGCCTGGAGCGTCTTGGAGGAGTGAGTGAGGGGGCTCAGCTTCCAGCCGGCATCCCACAACGGATACCAGCATGCCGATGCCACGGCCGCAACGCTTGCCTCGGGTGCGCCCTCCGGATGAAGGAGGACGACGTCGATGTCGGAGAACGGGCAGAGCTCGCGCTTTGCTGTTCCCGCGAGCGTGGCGAGCGCCCAGCCCGAGGGGAGGTGTTCGTCGGCGAGGGCGGCGAGTGTCGATTCGGCGAGCGAAGCCAACGCGGCGCGCTGGGACGCCGGGGTGGTGTTCGTGTCGTTGATGACCGACAGCCGGGCGGAGGTGCCGGCCTCGCTGCCCATGTCAGATCGCGTCGGTTCCGCGTTCGCCGGTTCGGATGCGGATGACGTTCTCCAGAGCGGTGACCCAGATCTTGCCGTCGCCGATCTTGTCCGTGCGAGCCGAGCCCACGATCGCTTCGATGAT
Source organism: Acidimicrobiia bacterium (assembly GCA_031381685.1). Taxonomy (GTDB): domain Bacteria; phylum Actinomycetota; class Acidimicrobiia; order Acidimicrobiales; family JANYDT01; genus JANLQX01. The sequence continues at coordinate 6,383 of JANMYF010000067.1, read as the reverse complement.
GGGCTCGACCTCCTCGTCGGTGGCGAGAACCTCGATGCGGATCTTGGGCACGAAGTCGATCGTGTACTCCTGCCCGCGATACACCTCGGTGTGACCTCGCTGACGTCCGAAGCCCTGCACCTCGGTGACGGTCATGCCGTGCACACCGACGGCTTGGAGCGCGGCCTTCACGTCATCGAGCTTGAACGGCTTGACGGTGGCGGTGACGAGCTTCATGAATCAGATCCTTCCGGAGAACGAATAGGCGGTCTCCTGGTGTTCGGCCAGGTCGAGCCCCTCGGCCTCGGCCTCGTCCGATACCCGGAGGCCGATGGTCTTGTGGATCGCCATGGCGATGATGAACGAGAACGTTCCCGACCACGCCAACGTGGCGGCCGATGCGATCAACTGGTTCACCAGCAGTTTCGCTCCGCCGCCGTTGAACAGTCCATCGGCACCCAGGGCGTTGACGCTCTTGGTGGCGAAGAACCCGAGAAGCAGCGAACCGACGAGTCCCCCGACGAGGTGGACACCGATCACGTCGAGGGCGTCATCAAGGTTGAGGATCGACTTGAGTTTGAGCCCGAGGAAGCAGACGATGCCGGCGATTGCGCCGATGGCCATGGCGCTCATGGTGTTGACGAAGCCGGCGCAGGGTGTGATCGCCACGAGTCCGGCGACCGCACCCGAAGCCGCACCGAGGGTCGTCGCGTGTCCGCCTTTGATCCGTTCGGCGACGAGCCAGGTGCACATCGCCGCTGCGGCGGCGATATGGGTGTTCATGAAAGCCTGAACGGCGAGATCGTTGGCTCCGAGGGCTGACCCGGCGTTGAAGCCGAACCAGCCGAACCACAAGATGCCGGTACCGAGAAGTGTGAGCGGCAGTGAGTGCGGCGGCATCGGCTCGCGACCATGACCGCGGCGGTTGCCGATGACCTTGACCAGCACGAGGGCGGCGATGCCGGCGTTGATGTGGACGACGGCGCCGCCGGCGAAGTCGAGGGCGCCGCGCTTGAACAGCCAGCCGGTCGGGCTGAAGACCCAATGAGCGATCGGGGCGTAGACGATGACGAGCCACAACGAGATGAACAGGGCGTAGGCGCCGAACTTCAGGCGGTCGGCAGTGGCACCGGTGATCAGGGCCGGCGTGATGATGGCGAACATCATCTGGTAGGCGACGAACAGGAGGGGCGGAATGACCAGCGCGAAGTCGCCGGTGTAGCCGGGGAGGCCCTTGGCGACATCGGCGAGGCCGAGGAAGTCGAGGTTGCCGATGAAGCCGCCCCCGTCACCGAAGGCCAGGGAGAACCCGACGAGCACCCAGATCACGCTGATGATGCCCATGGCGAAGAAGTTCTGCATGAGCATGCCGAGCACATGACGGGCCCGGACCATGCCGCCGTAGAAGAACGCCAATCCCGGCGTCATGAACAAGACGAGAGCGGCCGAAACCAGCACCCAGGCGGTGCTTCCGGCGTCGATGGCAGCGAGCATGAAAAGAACCTCGGCACGGACGTGGTTCGGCGATGTCGTCCGCGGAGCATCAGGTTGCCCGATCACCGTTTCGTGATTGTGTGTCGGTTGTTTCGGGAAGATGAACGACGCGTTCGGGGGACGTGTCCGCCGGTGGGCGGCCGCCTCGCAAGCGCTGGCGGGCGCATCGTTCAGCGGAAACGAACTCCTTGGCGGCCCAGTTCGGCGTGCACGCCCGACATGGCGATCGTGTCGAGATCGGTTCCTTCGTGTACGGCCCGTGCAGCAGCGATGCCCGCCCCCTGGCCGGCGACGGCACAGCACGCCATGTTCCGGGTGGCGGCATGGGCGATGCGGTCGCCGCCGATGGCTCGACCCGTGACGAGGAGTCCTCTGACGGCCTTGGGGAGCATCGACCGATACGGCACATGCATGTAGCGGCCGGTCGTCGGCAGGACGAGAACGCCGTAGCCGTCGATGAACTCGGGGTAGATGCCGATCGAGTCGCCGAAGCGCGCTTCGTTGCGAACGTCGTGCTCGGTCATGTTGTAGACCGCGTTGATCTTGCGGGTGTCGCGGATGCCGATCGTCATGCCGAAGTTTCGTAAGCGCGCATCGGAGCAGCCCGACGTGTAACGGCGCAGTGCTTCGATGGCGTACATGGCCTGACGGCGTCCGTCGATCTCGAATCGCGTCATGCTGTCGGGATCGGTGCCGTCGCATCCCGCGAGGTGGACGAGGTTCATGTAGGTGAGTTCACCGCTGTCGTGCATCGCGCCCCATGTTCCGCCGATGGTCGTGAGCTCCGGAGGGATGACGCCGTCGGCGATTGCCTGGGCGAAGGGCTTGCCGAGAAAGGGGGAGAACATCGCGTCCTCCTTGCCGGAGGTCTCGATCTTCCAGTCGCCCGTGGACCAGTCGCCGTACGTTTGGGGGTCGGCGCGGACTCCTTCGAGGAACGCCCGTTTGTCGACACCGGCGAGGTGGAACATCACGGATGCTGCCTGCATGTGCTCGACCGGGGTCTTCACCGTCGGTGCGCCCGCCCGGTAGGCGATGTCGGCGTCGCCGGTGGCGTCGATCACGATCGTTCCGAGGATCGCTTCGCGGCCGGCCTTCGACTCGGTGATCACGCCGATGATCCGGTCGCCGTCCATGACCGGGGCGACGACCTGGCGGTGCAGCATCGGATGGATTCCGGCCTCCTCCACCAGACGATCGGCAACGAGCTTGAAGCCTTCGGCGTCGATCTCGTGGGAGAGCGACTGGCTCTCGGGGACGGCCGCGCCCATCGCCTTCGCCCGTTCCTCGAACTCCCAGCCGATTCCACCGGCTTCGACTGTCTTCTCGTGTCGGTACCAGGCGAAGCCCTCGACGCCGACTGCGGTGATGTTGCCGCCGAAGCACCCGAAGCGCTCGACGAGCGTCACGCCGACGCCGCTCCGGGCCGCCGCGAGGGCCGCCGCCAAGCCACCCGGGCCCGACCCGATGACGAGCACGTCGGTGCGATGGATCACCTCGACGTGTCGCGCCGGCTCGAAGATGGAGGTGCGTACGGAGGGCATGAGGTCTTCCCGGGGTCGTCGCCAGTCGAAGTCGGAACGGCTCAGAACTTCAATGCGCTGAGATCAGGATGCCACTCCCGGCTCCTACGGAGCGCATCATGCCATTGGGATCGAAAGCCACATGACCGGGAGGAGGGCTCCACCACCTGGGTCGGTGCCCACATCGAGGCGATGTCGGCCCACGTCCACGTGCCCGTGCCGACGCCGGCGAGGTACCCCGCACCGAGGGCGGTCGCCTCGAGCACCGGCGACACCTCCACTGTCAGAGAGGTCGCGTCGGCGAGCGCTTGCACGAACACCTTGTTCGCGCTCATCCCGCCGTCGACGCGAAGCGAAACGACCCGTCGGTGCGAGTCCGACTCGGCGGCTTCGAGGAGATCTGCGCCGCGGTTGGCGACTCCTTCGAGCACTGCGCGCACGATCTCCGGACGGCCTGTGCCGCGGGTGAGGCCGACCAGCGTGCCGCGAGCGCCGTAGTCCCACTCCGGTGTGCCGAGCCCGAGAAGCGCCGGGACAAATACCACGCCGTCGGTGTGCTCGCACTGCTGGGCGATCGCCTCGGAGGCGGCCGGTGACGAGAGGATGTTGAGGTCCTCGCACAGCCACGACACGCACGAGCCGGCGGCGAGGTCGATGGCCTCGAGTCCGAAGGTTGTGGTTTCGGCCTCGGACCAGGTGACGATCGGGAACGTGCCGCCGATGCTGCGGGCGAGCTCCTCCGGACGGGTTGGACCGAGGAGCATGTCGAACATCGCACCCGTGCCGAAGGTGATCTTCGCCAGCCCGGGCCGCACACAGCTCTGTCCGATCAGCGAGCTCTGCTGGTCACCGACGACACCCGTGATCATCGGTGCCCCGTCGAGCGCCGTCGCCGCAGCGATCGGTCCCACGCTCGGCACGATCCGGGGTAGGCAGGACGAGGGTAGGCAGAAGAACGCGATGTTCGCATCGTCCCAGACGACGTTGCCGAGCGCATCGAGGTCGATGAGTCCGGTGACCGCAGCGTTGCTCGCTTCGATGACGTGTTCGCGCCCATTCGTAAGTGTCCATATGATCCAGGAATCGACGGTGCCGAAGCAGAGGTCGCGCTCGCGGGAGGCATCGTACGAGTCGAAGAGGAACTGGGCCTTCGTGGCGCTCTGGTTCGGGGCAATCGACTTCCCCATCGCGCCGGCCATGAGACACATGCCGGCAGTACGGAGGTCTTGCCACCCGATGCCGTTTGCCACCGGCACCCCGGTTGCGCGATCCCACACGATGGTGCTCGCCCGTTGCGTCGTGATGCCGACGCTCTTCACGGGGCCACCGGAGCGGAGCGTGGCGCTGGCGAGACCGATCACCGTTGCGGCCAACTCGGTCGGGTCGAACTCGACGGCCCCCATGAACGGGTTCACGGCAGGGATGGGCGCCCGGTTCTCGTGGCCTGTTGAACCGTCCGGGTGCACGAGCAGGCTGCGCAGGTTCGACGTTCCGACGTCGATGACGAGATGGCTCATGACCGCTGGAATCCTCGCATCGCCTGTGACGGTAGACGGTTCGTCGCCGGCGTGCACCAGCGGAGCTGTCGGATCAGCGAGGTCGAGCCGCAATCGACGTTTCCTTGCCCCGGGGACGCACTAGCGTTGGACGCCGCAACGCCGTGGCGGCGTGGCAGAGTGGTCATGCAACGGCCTGCAAAGCCGTGTACCCCAGTTCAATTCTGGGCGCCGCCTCACAGCCCCTGACTGGTATAATGCCAGGTCAGGGGCTCTTTTCATTCGACCGTTCGGTACCGACTGCTACCGCTCGAAACCCCTGAAAGCCGCAGTTTTTGTTCCCGCGTGTTCCCACAGTGTTCCCACGGGTCATCCAGACAGGGGTCCGCATGGCATCGATCGAGAAGCGCAGTGGCGGCTACCGAGTGAAGTACCGCGACCCGCTCGGCCGACAGAAGTCGAAGAGCTTCGTCACCAAAGACGACGCCCGTCGGTTCAGTCGCGAGATCGAGGTCGACAAGACCCGAGGCGCCTGGCTCGATCCGACCGATGCCGATATCCCACTCGCCGAGTGGGCCGAAACGTTCCTCGGACTCTACCGTCGACTGTCGCCGCGAACGCAGGAGACCTACCGCCGAGACCTCACCACCTACATCGTCCCCCGCTTTGGCGCCTACCGGATTGGGCGGATGCCGGCCGAAGAGATCGAGAAGTGGTTGCTCGACGAGGTCGACGGCGGCCTCGCTCCATCATCGGTACATCGTCACTACCGCACGATGCGGCGGATGTTCCAGGTCGCCGTCGAGAAGCAGAAGATCCTCGTCAACCCTTGCGAACGGGTGCATCCGCCGAAGGTGCCGAAGACCGAGATGACGTTCCTCACGTGGGAGCAGTCCATCATGCTGGCGGAAGCACACTCCGAACGCTTCCAGGCGATGATCTACCTTGCCGTCGACTCCGGGATGCGGTGGGGCGAGCTCATCGGCCTGCAACGGAAGAACCTCGATCTCGCGAATCGCCGCGTGCGAGTCGTCGATCAGCTGGTGCGCACCGCCGACGGGAAGTTCCACCGCACTGAGCCGAAGACGTCGGCGTCGGTTCGCTCGATCACGATTTCGAGGATGACCGCCGAGATCCTCGCCTCGCACCTGGAGCGCTACGCCGGTCCAGGCCGTGACGGACTGGTGTTCCCCAACGCCGCAGGCAATCCACTGGCCGAATCGAGCTACTACGTGCACCACTTCAAGAAGGCACAGGTGGCGTGCGGTGTCACGCTGCGCTTCCACGACCTCCGCCACACCAGCGTGGCCTTGGCGATCGCCGGGGGAGCGCACCCGAAAGCAATCCAAGCGCGAATGGGACATTCGTCGATCGCCGTCACGCTCGATCGCTATGGGCACTTACTGCCCAGCCTCGCCGCCGACATCGCCGACCGGTTCGATCGGGAGATGCAGGCGGCGAAAGCCAACCGAGATCGCAAGGTCATTCACGCCAACTTCGGAAATGAGGCTGCGGTTGCCCAGGCGGCGCGGAAGAAGGCCCGATGAACGCTCCGCCGATCGCGCTCATCCTCGCCGGACCGAACGGTGCTGGGAAGACGACCGTCTCCTCGGTATTCGTCGGCCCTGACGTCGAGTTCGTGAACGCCGACATCATCGGCGCCGAACTTCGGCGCGATGACCCACATCGGCCGGGTGCCGACGTGACAGCGGGCCGAATCGTTTCGGCACGGCTGCGGGCTCTGACGGCCGAGCGGAGGAGCTTCTGCTTCGAAACGAACCTCGCTTCACCCAGACTCGTCGGACGGATCGACCGTTGGCGTGCCGATGGGTACGAGGTGCGGCTGATCTTCGTGTCCCTGCCCAGTGTCGATCTTGCGCTTGCCCGAGTC
>JANMYF010000003.1:0-13047 GCA_031381685.1 Acidimicrobiia bacterium | reverse complement strand
TCCTCGACACGCTGAATCCTGAAGACTTCGGCGACGAGAAACCGTGAACCAAGGCCTGCCTGGTTCATACGCGCGCGGATTAGTCATTGACGGATCGGCCGGTGGCTCGTAGAGTTCCAGGCCTGGAACTACGGCACTGTGGTTTCATCGGTGTTCGTCGGGGCGTCAGGTTTGCCCTGTCGAAGGCTCGCATCGCCTTCCCCAGGAAAGAACGTCTCTCATGAACGATGGTTTCCGCGGTCCTCAGGTCTGCTCGATCGTAGGTATCACCTATCGCCAGCTCGATTATTGGGCGCGAACCGATCTCCTCCGTCCGTCGCTCGCCGACGCCAAGGGCAGCGGATCGCAGCGTCGCTACTCGTACCAGGATCTGGTCGAGCTCAAGGTCATCAAACAGCTCCTCGACGCCGGGATCTCGCTGAAAGCGGCGCGCCGCGCGGTCGAGTACCTGCGAACGAACATGGGCGAGCACATTGGCTCGGCGCGGCTGGTGCTCTCGGGCGACAACCCGTTGCTCGTCCGCGACGACGGTCAGCTGATCGATCTCCTGCGCAAGGGCCAGGGCGTGCTGAACGTGGTTCCGTTGGAGGGGCTCGTCGAGCAGCTCGATGCGGCGATCCACGAGTTCCGTCTCCCGGCTGCTGCGGCCGAGGGAGACTCCGCCTCGTCGACTGAAGCGGTCACCGCCAGCCACGCCGTCGGGAAGTAGCCCCACCGTGGCGCCGGAGGCCGACCGCCGGACGGTGCTCTACGACAGCCATGTCGCGCTCGGAGCCAAGATCGTCGGCTTCGGTGGGTGGAGCATGCCGCTGTCCTACAGCGAAGGGACCATCGCCGAGCATCGGGCGTGCCGGACCGCCGCGGTGGCGTTCGACGTGTCGCACCTCGGCACCGTGCGGGTGAGCGGTTCCGGGGCCTTCGCCGCGTTGCAGGCGGCGTTCACCAACGACCTCGGGAAGATCTCCGTCGGGCGAGCGCAGTACACCCACCTGCTCGATCCGGTCGACGCCTCGGTCCAGGACGACATCATCGTGTGGTGGGTCGGGCCGGAGTCGTTCGATGTCATGCCGAATGCGTCCAACACCGACCGGGTCGTGTCGGCGCTGAGCGGGACCGGGGGAGAGGTCCGAGTCGCCGACGTGACCGCGGAGCGCGCGGTGATCGCGGTCCAGGGACCGCGGGCTCGGGCATTGCTGGCCTCGGTTTCGCCGGCCGCCGCGTCCGTCGGCCGCTTCCGGGTCGAGACGTTCGACTTCGCCGGGGTGACGTGCACCGTGGCCGGCACCGGGTACACCGGCGAGGATGGCGTGGAGTGCGCCGTTCCGGTGGAAGTGGCCGTCGACTTCTGGAACGCCGTGCTCGGCGCCGGGATCACCCCGGCGGGTCTCGGGGCCCGGGACACGCTACGTCTCGAGGCGGCGTTGCCGCTGCACGGCCATGAGCTCGGGCCGGGGATCACGTCGCTCCAGGCCGGCCTCGGATGGGTCGTGTCGAGGACGAAGGGGGATTTCCGGGGTCGAGCGGCCTTGGAGGCCGAACGCGCTGCCGGGGTGGCGCGGAGGCTGATCGGGATCTCGCTCGACGGCCGTCAACCGGCGCGTGAAGGCGCCACGGTGCATCTTCCGGGTGGTGCGGACGGCGTCGGTGTCGTGTCGAGCGGCAACTTCAGCCCCATGCTCGATCATGCGATCGCGCTCGCGTTCGTCGACGCGGCAAGCGCGCTCGTGCCGGGTGACGCGGTCGAGTGCGACGTGCGCGGACGGCGGCTGGCGGGCCACGTAGCCGCGTTGCCGTTCGTCGCCAAGCACGGCGCTCCAGCGGCCTGATCCGGTCAGCGCGTCCGATCCAGGACCGTACGTCGACTTACGAGTTCGTCGCGTTCGATGTAGCAGCTCTGCAGGTGTCGGGCGCCTCCGCTGGAGAAGCCGGTGCGGCCGTGCAGGACACGGTGGTTGTCGACGATGTACATGTCGCCGGCGCCCATCTTCAGTCGAAGCTGGTAGGCATCGCTCTCGCGCATCGTGCCGAAGGTCAGGTAGGCCTCGTAGAACGGTCCCATCTGTTCTCGGGGGAGCAGGAACGGGAGCACCGAGTGGTTCGAGTAGCGGATGGCCTTCAGTGATCCGTCAGGGTGCAGCGTGATGATCGGGCCGCGTGCGGAATGCTCGGCGGTGTCATCGGCGAAGTGGAAGTCAAGCATCGTGGTTGCGAGCTGGGTGAACTGATCAGGAACGCGGCTGCGCATCTCCTCGGCGATCTTGAAGCCGTCGACGAGCGTCGATTCGCCCCCGGTCGCGTCGGCGCGGAGGAAATGCTGCAACTGCACCGTCGGCGCCGGATCGCGGTAGCCCTCGTCGGTGTGGGTGACGAGGGGCAGGTTCGTGTAGGCGAGCGAGTTGGCGTCCTCCATGGAGACGACGTCGAACACCGTGCCCCAACTGGTGGAGCGGACCTCGCCGAGGAAACCGGCGACCTCGAGCACGGTCCCCGGTATGCAGGGAACGTCGCGGAGTACTGCCACGCCGTAGGCGATGAAGCCGTCGAGGAATCGCCTGCGCACGTCGTCGTCCGAGGTCAACAGCGGATAACTCGCCTCCGGCAGGGCACTGCCGATCGACGCGTCCCAGAGCGTGGGCGAGTCGTGAACGTGACGCTCGCCGTTGGAGTAATCGTTGGCGCGAAGCCAACTGGTCGTGAACGTGCTGCGATGGCCGTCGTGCGCCCACGTGATCTCGACATCCCCGTTGTCAGTGACGATGCTCGACGCGGGGTGCACGTCCACCGGGATCGACGAGGTCTCCACGGCGCGGTGTTTCGTGGTCGCGTGACGGAGTTGCGGGCAGTTGTCGCGGAGCCAGAAGTGGAGCAGCCGGCTCACGTCGCCGTTCGCCCAGTTGATCGTCAGCTCCCTGTCACCATTCGTAAGTTCGCGGATCATCAGGGTCTTGGTCGAGTCGACGTTCATGGGATCCTCAGCTCGCGTAGTCAGGGGTTTCGGCGTCGAGGATGCGGCGGAGCTCGTCGAAGTGCACCTTCGCGACGTCGGGGTAGTTGAGCCATTGTTGGCAGGCGAGGGCGGCGGTTCGGTCGTCGACGAGGGCGAGCGGCCGACCCGTCGACAGCGCGAGAACCTGCAGCTGCGCCGCCTTCTCCAGGTAGTAGAGCTCGTCGAAGGCCTCGGCGATGCTGCGGCCGACGACGATCACGCCGTGGTTGCCGAGGAACAGCACGCTCTTGTCGGGTCCGAGGAGGCGGGCAACACGTTCGCCTTCGGAGTCGTCGAGGGCCATCCCGGCGTAGTGACGGTCGTACGCGATCCGGTTGTGGAATCGGCACGCGTTCTGGTCGAGCATCAGGAACTCGAAGTCGGCGAGGCACGCGAGCGCCGTGGCGTAGGGCATGTGCGTGTGGAGCACGCAGCGGGCCTGGGGGACGTAGCGGTGCAGGTGCGCGTGCAGATACCAGGCGGTGGGATCCGCCGCCGGGTTGGCCTCGCCGCCGGCAGCGTCGGCGTCGAGGAGCAGCAGTTCGCTCGCCCGCATCTGGGAGAAGTGTCGACCTCTCGGGTTGAGTAGGAACCTGGCCCCGTCGTCGGACACGGCGGCACTGAAGTGGTTTGCCGTCGCCTCGTGGAAGTTGAGACGCGCCGCCCAGCGGAATGCGGCGGCGAGATCGGCCCGGGTCTCGGCCTCGACGTCGGCGACCGAGCGGTCTCTGCTGTCGTGTGGAGCGTTCATGGGTTTCTCTCCTCTCAGAGCTCGGCGGGAAAGCCGGGGGCGCGCAGATCGGTGCCGAGGGCGTCCTCGAGGAGCTTGACCACCTGCGACGACCAGGCGCTACCGCCGTATTGCGCGCGGGCCCGGATGAAGGTCTGCTCGGTCAGGCCGGCCAGCTCGAGGGGCACCCCGAACTCGCGTCCGAACATGGTGGCGAACCCGAGGTCCTTGCACGCCAGGTCCATCGTGAAGTTGATGTTGTAGCTGCCGTTGAGGATGACCTGGCCTTCGGTCTCGTGGACGAAGCTGTTGCCGGAGCTCTCCTTGATCGCCTCGAACGACTTGGCCAGGTCGAGCCCGCCCCGCTTGGCCAGCATCAGCGCCTCGCCCACGGACACCAGGTTGATGAACGCGAGCATGTTGGTGATGACCTTGATGATCGCCGCGCTGCCGAGCTCGCCCATGTAGAGCACTGGGCTGCCCACCGCGCCGAGCAGGTCGCGGTGCTCTTCGAACAGGGCCTCCGGTCCACCGACGAGGACGGTGATCTCGCCGGCCGCGGCTTTGTGGACGCCACCCGTGACCGGTGCCTCCAACACCGCAATTCCCTGTGCGGCCCCGAGCGCGGCCAGGCGGAGCGTCTCGCTGCGGTCGTTGGTCGACATGTCTATCCAGGTGCCGCCCGTTCCGCCGAATCCCTCGAACACCCCGCGAGGTCCGCTCACGACGGCGCTCACGACCGCAGGGGACGGAAGGCACGTGAACACGACTTCGGACGCCCGCGCCACGTCGGCGGCACTTGCGGCCCACGTCGCGCCCGACTCCACGAGCGGGTCACCGAGTGACCGGTTGAGGTCGGTGACGGTGACTTCATGCCCGGCCCGGATCAGGCTCGCCGCCAGGTGTCGGCCCAAGTTGCCGAGGCCGATGAATCCCACAGTGGTCATCCGGACATGGTGCCGGGAAATCGGCCGTCTGCACAGTGGCCGATTCGCCGCCCCTGGCATAACCTGATGTCATGGTTAGACGTGCGTGAACTGATCCGTCGCGTGGGGCGTCTGCAGCGCCTGGCCGTGTTCGAGTCGGCCGCCCGACTCGGCAGTTTCACCGGCGCCGCCCGTGAGTTGGGAATGACGCAGCCGGCGGTCACCCGCCAGATCCGCTTGCTGGAGTCGTCGATCAACGCCGCCCTCTTCCACCGGACGTCGAACCGCAGCGAGCTGACCGACGCGGGGCGCACCCTCCTGGCGGAGGTATCTCGGGGTTTCGCGGGCATCGAGGGAGCCCTCGCCGGGCTCGGACGCCGGGCCGAGGTGTTCGTCCTCGCCTGCTATCCCGGGTTCGCCCAGCAATGGCTGGTGCCGCGCCTCGATCGGGTGCAGGACGCCCTCGGCGGTCGCGAACTGCGCCTGTGGCTCTTCGACCGCGAGGCCGATCTTGCCGGCGGCTCGTTCGACGCCGCGATCCAAGTGGGTCGTGGGACCTTTCCCGAGGTCGACTCCGAGCTCCTGTTTTCCGAGTCGGTGTTCCCGGTGGCTGCACCCGCGCTCGCCTCAGCCTTCTCACTCGGGGCTTCGTCGACCCCGGGTCGCATGCTCGACGTACCGCTGCTGCACATGGACGACGGCGACCGACCGTGGATGTCGTGGGGGGAGTGGTTCGGGCGGTTCGGACTCGTCGTCCCCCGTCAGCCGGGCCGTGTGCTGTTCAACAACTACCCCGTCGTCCTCCAGCAGGCCGTGGCCGGACGCGGGGTCGCGCTCGGCTGGCGCCATCTCGTCGACGATCTCCTGGCCGACGGCGTGCTCGAACAGGTCGGGCCGGAAGTCACGTCGGCCGAGGGGTACTTCCTGACCTGGCCTGCCGGCACCAAGGCGCCGACGACCGAAGCCCTCGGTGCCTGGCTGAAGAGTCAGCTGGCGTAGCCGTCGGGGCGAGGGGAATTAGAGCGACGTGCGGGCCAGTTCCGATGGGAGGGCGTCCTCGCACCCACAGAACGGAGCGGGACCGACGTCGACGGATCGGCCGACGTCGTCGAGCGCCGAGGATGTGACTGCACCGCGTTCGACCAGCGAGACGAGGGCGGTCACGACCGTCGGATCCCACTGCGACCCGGAGTGCTCACGAAGGATCGACGTGGCCAGCTCACTGCCCATGCCGGAGCGGTACTGGCGAGTGTGTGCCATCGCGTCGAACGCGTCGCACACACTGACGATTCGGGCGGCAAGCGGGATCGCACTGCCGACAAGACCATCGGGGTAGCCGCGTCCGTCGATACGTTCATGATGGCCACGCACGATCGGTCCGATCGGCGCAAGGACGACCGAAGCAGCTACCAGCTGTTCCCCGCGGACGGTGTGCAGTTTTATGGCGTCGTACTCGTCGGCGTCGAGTCGACCGGATTTGTTCAGGATCGCATCGTCGACATCGAGCTTGCCGATGTCGTGAAGGAGCGCGCCCAGCGCGATGAGATGCAGGTCCGTTGCCGGCAGGCGAAGTTCCTCGCCAACGCTCATGGCCAGCGTGGCCGTGCGCACGACATGGTCACGGGTGATCGGGTCCTTCGCTTCGAGAGCGGCAACAAAGCGATGAACGAGTGGATCGAGCCCGAGGGCGAACGCCGAAAGCGGTTCGTTGGCGACGAGAGGTCGCACGAGGTCTTGCAGCGGGCGACGTTGGCGATACGCCGCGATCGCGCCGATGGTCAACATGAGCACTCCGCCGATGTCGAATGCGTGGGCCAGCCAGAACCCCATCGTGAAGGGCGCTTTGCCCACCCACACGAGGCTCGATACGCCGACGAACGCGAATCCGATCGACACCACGAAGGTTTGCGAAGATCGGCTGATCCAGCTCAGACGCAGGTGACGGGCGGAGAGAGCGAAACACACGGCGAGCGATGCGATCGCTATCACGATCGAGGTGGTTGTTCCCATCTCGGGCGCCGGCAGGAGCGTCGGACGAACCAGCAGCGCAATCGCCAGCGCCGTGATTTCGAGGACGTGGACCGCCACGAACACCCGCCACCCCCTCGCGAGCGCAATCGACCACGGTCGCCTCGGGGCGAGGAGCGGCACGAGTGCGATGCTCGCCATGGGCAGGGCGACGAGCACCGTCGACATCGTGGCGGCATTGGGGCCGTACAAGATCCCTGGCGTGGTGATGCCATGCACCAGGGGAAGAACGGAAACGGCGTAGCCAAACGCTCCGATCATCCCGAGTTCGGCCAGGTTCTGTCGGTGGGCGACAACCAGCACGGCGGCGGCGGCGATCACACACAGGGACGCGGCGATCACGACGATCATGAACAGTCCCAACGGACTGGTCCAAAGGGGCGTTGTCCCGGGCAGCGTCGCCGCCAACAGTTCGACGGCGACGAGTGCGATCCACGCCGCGATCCACTGCGCGAACCACGGACGTTTCGCCGGCTTCGACACTGGTGCCATGGGTCCGCCATCGACGACCCCGTTCGTGGCCTTGAGACCGTCGTTTCGAACGCGGTCCAGCGTTGCGGGTTTCTCTCAGCCAGTTCTCAGGTGAGTGTCAGTCGAAGAGGTCGGGCTGCTCGCGGGAAATGCGGGCGAACAAAGGCTGGAAGCTGAACCAGCCGGCCATGTGGGTGCCGACCTGGCCCATGGTCTTGCGGGCCATCTCGTCAGGGATGGAGATCGGATTGCCGGCCGCTTCGGCGAGCAACTGGGCCTGGCAGGAGCGCTCCATGGTGATGAACCACCACACCGCCTCCTCCACGCTCTGGCCGACGGTGAGCAAGCCGTGGTTCCGCAAGATGACGGCCTTGCCCTCGCCAAGGGTGTAGCCGATGCGCTTGCCCTCCTCGGTGTCGAGCACGACGCCGGTGTAGTCGTCGAAGAGGGCGTGGTCCCCGTAGAACGAGCAGGCGTCCTGGGTGAGCGGGGCCAGCAGCTTGCCAAGGCTCGAGAACGCCTTGCCGTAGAGCGAATGCGAGTGCGCGGCGCCGACCACGTCGGTGCGGGCGGCGTGGACCTCGGAGTGGATGGCGAAGGCCGCCTGGTTGAGTGGGTGGCTGCCCTCGATGATCTTGCCGTCGTGACGAACCAGCATCAGGTCGCTCACCCGGATGTGGCCGAAGTGCATACCGAACGGGTTGACCCAGAAGTGGTCGGTGAGCTCGGGGTCCCGGGCGGTGATGTGTCCGGCGACGCCTTCGTCGAAACCGAACTTCGAGAACAGACGGAAACCGGCGGCGAGCATCTGCTTGCGGTGCAGGCGCTCTTCGGCAACGGTGCGGTTCCCCGGCAGGTTCAGCGCGGCGCCGGTGGCGAGAGCTTCGATCGGGGTGGCGTTCTCGGTGTTCATGGCCGTTCCTCCTGCTGCGTCGTTTGTGGCTTCGAGCGTACCGGGTGCGCTGTGCCGACGACCATCTCCGGTGATGTCGTCATGCGGAAGCTGTCATGCGGAAGTCGCTTTGCGGGCATCGAGGATCGCGTCACTCAGCACCGGCCAGACGTCGAGGCTCCATGGGCCGAACTCCCGATCGGTGAGGCAGACGGCGGCCAGTGGACCGCCCAGGGCATCGCCGTCGACCCAGAGGAAGGTCCCGCTGCCGCCGAAGTGGCCGAAGGTGCCGGGAGAGTTCGTGAGTCCGGTCCAGTGCGGGGATTTCCGGCCGCGGATCTCGACACCGAGACCCCACGGACAGGGGTTGTACGAGCCGAGGCCGGGGACGACGCCGGCCAGGTCCGGCCACTGCACCTCGGTGTACTGGGCGAACGTGGCGTCGGAGATGAGCGTCGGGTGCAGCAGTTCGTCGAGGAACCGTCCGAGGTCGCGGACGTTGGACCAGACGTCCTTGGCCGGGGAACCCCGTAGCTCGGTGCTCGTCATCCCGAGCGGAGCGAACACGGCTTCGCCGACGTAGCGGGCCACGGGCATGCCGGCGGACTCGGCCAGCGCAGCGCCCAGGAGGTCGAAACCGGTGTTGGAGTACATCCGCCGCCGTCCGGGCGTGGTCACCGGCTTGGGGCCGTCGAAGTTGTACCCCCCGGCGTGGGAGAGCAGGTGGCGGACGGTCAGGTCCGGGTGCACCGGGTGTCCGTCGATGAAGCCGAGTGGCACGTCGAGGGCGAGCGTGCCTTCCTCGACGGCGACGCAGATGGCGTAGCCAACCAGCGGTTTCGTGACGGACGCGATCCGCACGACCCGGGTGTCGTCACCGACGGAGCCGAGTCGGCCCGACGGATCGTGGACGGCGCAGGAGACGAACCCGACCTCCCAGGTCGCGGTTGTCGCGAGCGCGTCGTGGAGCGCGGGGTACGTGCTCACGGGGGACCGGGCTCGGGTCTGGTCTCGTCTGCGGGGCGGTGGGTGATCAGGCGCGGAGGTCGATGCGGAGCGTGAGCACGCCGTCGACGAGCTCGGCCTGGGCATCGCCGATCATGGCGAAGTCCTGGAAGACGAGTTGCATGCGGTCCTTGAACCGCTGGCGCTCGACGCCTTCCACCGGCGGCATCGGGCGACTGCGAACGGCGCGCGCGCGTTCGCGGAATCGTTCGGTGAAGGCGTCGAGGTCGAGAGCGTCTGCCATAAGCCAGACGCTACGCGCCTTCGGTGCGGCAGATCGCCTCCCAGCAACGTTCGGAGAGAGGTTGCCCCCAAATATGGGGGCAATCTCTCTCCCAGTGCGTCTGGGAGGTGTTCAGCCGCAGTCGTGGCACAACCGGACTCCTCCGATGGGTCGGGAAGGCTGTCGGGTGGTGACGATGGGCACGTTTTTGCCAAGCGAAGCTGAGTTCCTGCTCAAACGAGTAGGATGTACTGCCGATACGACCAAGACCGTTTGCGCACACTGCAGGAGAGAATCGTGAAAAAGGGCCGTCACCGTCGCTTCGAAGAGGCGAGAGCCATGAAGCGCGTGTCCCTGCTGCCAGTGACCGAGCCGTGCGTCGAGTGCGGCGCCGGTGCGGAAGACAAGTGTGCGTCCTGGTGTCTGGCCCGGGTCCTCGACGACGAAGATGACGTCTACGACGAATTCGACGACGACACCGAGGACGACGAGATCGATACGCCGCAGCAGGCCTCCGCTCACTGAACCCGCTGGTGCGCCGTTTCGGCGTCGACGCTCACCTCCACGGCCGCCACGGCGGTCCTCGATGACTTGACCACCAGGTCTCGGCATCGAGTGCTGCACGGCAAACGCTGGTGCGGCGACTACCGCCACACCTCTGTTCCAACCAATCCAAGGCCCCCGAATGACCATGACCGACACCCCTTCGACCGGCGCGCCCATGCGCAGTCCCAAGACCGCGCATCTCCGCAACCTGGCCATCGTGGCTCACGTCGACCATGGCAAGACGACCTTGGTCGATGCCATGCTCCGCCAGACCGGCGCCATGAGCTCGCGTGACTCCACCGACCGGGTCATGGACTCGAACGACCAGGAGCGTGAGCGCGGCATCACGATCTTCGCCAAGCAGGCGTCGGTCCGGTGGACCTCGCCGACGGGTGAGCAGTACAAGCTCAATATCGTCGACACCCCGGGACACGCCGACTTCGGCGGCGAGGTCGAGCGTGGGCTGCACATCGTCGACGGAGTGCTCCTGCTCGTCGATGCCGCCGAAGGGCCGCTGCCGCAGACCCGCTACGTCCTCTCCAAGGCGCTCGACAAGCAC
Source organism: Acidimicrobiia bacterium (assembly GCA_031381685.1). Lineage (GTDB taxonomy): Bacteria > Actinomycetota > Acidimicrobiia > Acidimicrobiales > JANYDT01 > JANLQX01. Next base: position 2,681 of record JANMYF010000003.1, on the reverse strand, counting down.
CTTCCGGTGGTTGTCGTCGTCAACAAGGTCGACCGCAGCGATGCCCGGGCCGACGAGGTGCTCGACGAGATCTATCAGCTCTTCATGGATCTCGACGCGAAGGACCACCACATCGACTTCCCGGTCGTGTCGTGCATCGCCCGCGAAGGGCAGTCGATCGCCGGAGTGGGCGTCCCCGCGGAATCCGACGACCTCACGGCGCTCTTTGAGGCCATCGTCGCCACGATCCCGTCGCCCACCGGTGACCCGGACGGCCCCCTGCAGGCGATCGTGAACAACCTCGATGCCTCCGACTACCTCGGGCGTTTGGCGATCGGCCGCGTCGAGCAGGGGACGTTCCGCCGGGGTGAGCTCACCGCGCTCTTCGGAGCGGAGCCGGCGGCCGGGTATGCCGGCGGCATCCTGGTCAAGAAGCTTTCGGGTCTGCTCGCCTTCGACGGCCTCAAGCGGGTCGAGGTCGAAGAACTCGGTTGCGGCGAGCTCTTCGTCGTCTCCGGCTTCCCCGAGGTCGAAATCGGTGACACGTTCGGCACGCCGGGCGTTTCGGAGCCGCTGCCACGCCTGTCGGTCGACGAGCCCGTGCTCGCCATGACCTTTGGCGTCAGTACCGCACCGACGGCTGGCAAGGCCGGCAAGTACGTCACGTCCCGCCACATCCGGGATCGCCTCACCAAAGAGGTGCTCGGCAACGTGTCGATCCGCCTCCGTGACACCGAGTCGCCCGACATCATCGAGGTCGCCGGTCGCGGTGAATTGCAGCTCGCCGTGCTGATCGAGCAAATGCGCCGCGAGGGCTTCGAGCTGCAGGTCAGCCGTCCCGAGGTCATCACCAAGATGATCGACGACAAGAAGCACGAGCCGTTCGAAGAGGTCACGGTCGACGTGCCCGACGAATACGTCGGCGGCGTGACCCAGTCGTTCGCTCCCCGCAAGGGCCAGCTCGTCGACATGGCGCCGGGTGACACCGGCCGCACGATCATGCGCTTCGACGCACCGTCGCGCGGGCTTCTCGGCCTCCGTTCCGAGCTCATCACCAACTCGCGCGGTACCGCGCTCATCCATCAGCGCCACGCCGGTTTCGTGCCGTGGGTCGGGGACCTGCCGTCGCGTCTCGGTGGGGCGATGATCGCCGACCGGGCCGGCATGACCACGGGCTATGCGCTTGACAACCTCCAGTCTCGTGGCCAGTTCTTCGTCGACCCGCAGGAAGAGGTCTACGAGGGCATGGTCATCGGGGAGAACGCCCGCAACGAGGAGATGGTCGTCAACGTCGTCCGCGAGAAACAGAAGACGAACATCCGGACCCATGCCCACGACGACGCGGTCAAGCTGCCGCCGAAGCGGGAAATGACCCTGGAGACGGCGATCGAGTTCATCACCGACGACGAACTCGTCGAGGTGACCCCGGTCGCCATCCGCGTCCGCAAGAAGTACCTGAAGGAAGAAGACCGCCGCCGCTTCAAGCGGTAGGTCCTGTTCGTTGGGAGAGAGGTTGCCCCCATATATGGGGGCAAAACACCTCCCAAGAGCGTTGGGAGGTGTTCTGCCGCACGCGGGGCACGAAACCCTCACATCGTCCTCACGCCGATCGACCGATTGATCCACAACGCTGCAGGGGTGACGTTCATGGGGACTCGTAGCCGATCTTTGGTCGCACTCGCGGTGGTGACGGTTGCCCTCGGCACGTCGGCGCTCCCGTCGGGGGCGCATGTGCGCACAGTCGTGGGCACCCGGACGGCGGTGGCGTCGGTGAAGGCCCAGGCTGCGTCGACCGCCAAGGCGTCGACGGCCAAGGCCAAGTCGACCCGCACTCCGGTGAAGGTCGTCACCAAGAAGAAGACGACGAAGAAGGCGGTCACGACGAAGAAGTCGACGCGCCGGACCGTCAGTGCCAACGTCACCGTCGCCCCGACCATCGCAGCGCCGGCCGTCGTGACCACCCCGCCGGTCACGACGACCACCGCGCTCGCCAACCCACTGCCCGTCGATACGTCGACGCCGATTGTCGTGACGGTCGATACCGTGATTCCGACGACCACCACGATCAAGGCACCTCCGACCACGCTTCCTCCGGCGCCGTTCCCCGCTCCGGCGAACCCGCCGCTCCGGGCGACCGCATCGGCAGGCGAGCCGTACCGGGGTCTCGGGACGTGGGTGGACCGCTTCGACTGGACGACCCAGTGGTCGAAGAAGCCGATCCCGCCGGTGAACGCGGCGACCGTCGACCAAATGTTCAACGCCGGCGTTCAGACGATCTACATCCAAGCCGCCCACTGGTCGACGACGCCCGACGTCCTCGAGCCGGAGAAGCTGCAGCCGATCCTCGATCGCGCTCACCAACTCGGTATGTACGTCGTTGTTTGGTACCTCCCGGCATTCCAGGACGTGAACACCGACCTGCGCAAGGTTGTCGCCCTTGCCAATCTCGATGTCGACGGGATCTCGATCGATATCGAAGAGCGCGACATCGTCAAGGACACGCCGGAACGCACTCGCCGACTGATCCAGTTCACCCAGGCCTTGCGTGGGTTGCTCCCGAACCGATTTATCAGCAACAACATCATAGAGCCGACGTCACTCGACGGCGTCGCGGGGATTTGGACCCTTCCCGACGGCAAACCACCCGCGGCGTATCCGCTGTGGTGGCGAGGCCCGTTCCCTTACGTCGAGATCGCTCCGGC
>JANMYF010000058.1:0-4108 GCA_031381685.1 Acidimicrobiia bacterium | reverse complement strand
CCGCGACAAGTTCGTCAACTGAGTTGCGACGCTCGGGCGCGGCAGAATCACCGCCGCGACAAGTTCGTCAACTGAGTTGCGACGCTCGGGCGCGGCAGAATCACCGCCGCGACAAGTTCGTCAACTGAGTTGCGACGCTCGGGCGCGGCAGAATCACCGCCGCGACAAGTTCGTCAACTGAGCTGCGACGCTCGGGCGCGGCTCAGGCCGTGCGTCGTCGGGCGGCGACCATGATCTCCGGATCACCGGCGCGCCACAGGACCGTCAGTGTGACGCCGGTGATAAGCCAGCCCGCGGGGCCCTGCGGTGACCGGACGAGCGTGTCGTCGTAGTAGCCCCCGATGGTGAACCACGACGCCGCGTCGGTGGGGTCGTACACATGATGGGCCTGCATGTACATCCGACAGGTCGCGCGGTCGCCATCGACGGACACCATCGGGTTCGTCATGGAGTGCTGGGTTGCCGCGAGCCCGCTGAACAGCGGTACGACACCGCCCAGCCACTGGTCGCGCGTCATCGTCGTCGCCTTTCCACCGCTGTACGAGGTGAAGTCGATGGCCACCTCGTCGGCGAAGATCGAGCGGTAGAGAGTGAAGTCACGCGTGTCGATGCCCACGGCGTAGCGGTAGATCGTCTCGGCCACCGCGAGCTTGTCCTCGGCGCTCGTCACATCGCCTCCGCCAGTCGGGCGATCGATGCGGGAAGGAACTCCGTGACCTGCACGCGGCTGATGCCCAGGTCCGCCAGCGTCCGGAGGTTCTCGAGCACCTTGTCGGCGGACCCGACGAACTGCCCACACAGATTCGATCCGAGCATGTCCCGCACCGGCCCAACGGTGGCGTCATCGCCGACGGCGATCAACAGGAACAGTCCGATCGGGATGTCGGAGCGGACGGAGCGGACGTCGTCGACCATGCCCCGCAGTTCGTCGCGGGTCACCGAGGCGAGCGCGGCGACGTCGAGGGCGCCACCTCGGGTCGTACGGCCGAACTTCAGCTCGATCCGATCGACCAGGGGCGTGATGTTTCGCACCGTCCACGGGCCTCCCACGGACGCAACGAGCGGAATGGGATCCGAGGGCACCGCCGAGAGCTTGGGAACGTCCATCGTGTAGTGCTCACCGCGGAAGGTGCACGCGCCGGTCGTGAAGATCTCCCGCACGACGAGGAGTGCCTCGCGGTACATGCGCGCTCGAACCGGTGCGTCCGGGAACTTCTGTCCCGTCGCCGTCAGTTCCTGTTCGGTCCAGCCGGCGCCGAGTCCTGCTTCATAGCGTCCGTTCGAGAGGCGCTGCATGGCAATGCTGGCCTGGGCGAACTCGAACGGTGAACGGAACAGGTTGTTGGCGAACGACGGCGCCAAGGTAACGCGCTCCGTGGCGCAGGCCATGGCGGCAAGCGACACCCAGAGGTGCGGGAAGACCTCTCGCAACCAGTAGTGGTCTGAGCAGGTCACGCCGTCGAAGCCCTGCTGCTCGGCGAGAGCGGCGAAGGCGCCGGGTTCGTGACGATTCGAGGTCAGGTTGGCAAAGAGTTCCATCGGCACGTCCTGTTCGGCGGAGGCAAGCACGTCGATCGGTCTTGGAAGCGACGGTCGGCTCACTGTATGCACGAAGATCGCACAAGTCGCAAAGGTGGGTCCTCGCAACCGCGGGATCGGTGGCCGTCGTCGGGTCGAGAGCTCTCGCCGTAACCTGGTCCGAGTGGATGGCAATGCGAAGCGACTTCAGCTTGCCGCCGGAGGGTTCGCGGTCCTGGGGTCCCTTGGTGTGGTGCTCGGCGCCGCGCTCCCGTGGCTGGAAACGGGTCGCGTGCAGCGCAGCGTGTTCACCATGGCGCGCATCGCCAGCGAGATCGGCGTGCTCGACACCTCGACCCGGCGAGCCGCCGTGACCACTCTGCTCTTCACCCCGGTCGTGGCCTCTGCGGTCGTGCTGCTGATCGGACTCGGCCGCCCGCGCGTCGCCGGAGCCGTTGCGCTGCCCCTCGGCGTGGCCGGGCTCGGTGCCGGGACAATCGGCACGAAGTTCTCCCCGAATCACCTGATCGGGCCCTATGTCTGCCTGGTTGCCGGGGTCGTGTGCCTCGTGGGAGCGTGGGGACTCGTGTTCCTGTCGTCGCATGCCGAAGATCGCCTGGTCAACCGTGGAGGCAACTAGTGAACGATGGATCAGTTGAACAGCCCGACGTCGGCAACGGCGACGCGTCCGTCGGTCCGTCGGTCGACCCGGCCGACCCGACCGGATTGGGACCCCCACCGACAACCGCACCTTCGGCCGCGTCCAAGCGTCGCGTCGGGAGGATCGCCCTCGCCGTGATCGGCGTGCTCGGCATCGGGGCCGGCACCGCATTCGCCGTGACCCAGCTCACGGGCGGCGAGAAGTCGAACACGCCCGAGGAGGCGGTGGAGAGCTTCTACCGGGCCGTGGAGACCGGTGACTTCATCGGCTTGGCCAAGACCCTCGCTCCCGGTGAACGCGACGTGATGCTCGACTCACTCGTACCGCTCGTCAACGAACTGAGCCGACTCGAGATCCTCCAGAAGGACCTCAACCTCGAGAAAGTCAAGGGCTACACCGCGAAGCTCACGGACTACCAGGCCACCGCGACCTTGCTGCGTCCCGATCTTGCCGCGGTCACCGTGACCGGCGGCAACCTCAACGCCACGTTCGACCCGAAGAACCTGCCCTTCGGCGACTTCCTGCGCGACCAGTTCGGCAAGCAGATCGACGAAGCCGGGGCCACCACCTCGTCGAGTTCGCTGTCCTTCGGTTCCGACGACAGCCAGATCGTCGTGCAGAAGGTCGGGAACCGCTGGTACCTCTCGGCGGGCTACTCGATCGCCGAGGCAGCCCGCACCGAGTCGAAGAACCCGTTCGCCGTTCCGGCCAAGGGAAGGGGTGTTCCGGCCAGGGGCGCGAAGACACCGGAAGCCGCCGTCGCCGAGATGATGCAAGCCGGGGCCCAACTCGATCTCCGCCGAGTCGTCGAGCTCCTCCCACCCGACGAGTTCGCCGCCCTGCACGACTATGCCGGCGAGTTCATTCCCGACGCCGAGCGAGAGGTCGCCGATTTCCGAAAGCAGTACTCCCTCACGCTCCGGCCCAAGCTCCGCACGACCAAGCTCGCCGACGACCGCAGCCTGGTGCAGATCACCGACGTGCCGCTCGAGTTCACCTCGACGGTCAACGAGCAGCGGATCAGCGTCTCCTACGCCAACCGGGAAGGCTCGGCCTCGTTCACCTCGGCCGACGGAGAGGACCTCCGGGCCGTGTACAAGGACAACTGCCTCGACCTCGTCCTCGACGGGGAGAAGAAACGGGGGTGCGGTCGCGATGGTCTGGCCAAGCTCTTCACCGACCTGTCGGGCACGCCGATCGACTTCACTTCGCTGCCGGCGACGACCGGTGGCATCAATGGCCCGTGTGCGACGAAGCGCAAAGCGGTAGTCGGCTTCACCGTGATCAAGCGTGAGGGCCTTTGGTACGTGAGCCCGACGCGAACGATGTTCGACGCCATGACCGCCACGATGAAGACGCTCGATCGGTCCAACCTCGATTGCCTGGTGAAGGAGACGAAGAAGGTCATCGACTCGTCTGGCAGATCACTCACGGCCTCCGAGGTGGCGGCGCAGGCGGAGGACCCGACTGTCGTGGGTGAATCCGATTCCTCCGCTACTGCCGATGATGCGGTGATCACCGCCGACAGCATGGGCAACGCTACGCTGCTGGCCGATACCCTCGCATGTCGCGAGTTCAAGGCGAAGAGCGACGCCGGCGAATCCCCGTCTGCGGAGGTCATCGATCAGTGCTTCAGCGACGCGTTCGACACGGAGCCGTTCACCACCGAAACGTGACGTAATCCGCGCTCAGGCGGAGGAAAAGCTTCTGTCGCTTTTTCGTTGCGCTACCACGTTGTGGAAGCCGAAGCATCTGCGATCCGAAAATATTCTCCAGAATTCTCAGGAATTCTTCGGTATCGGCACCGAAATTGTCACACCACCAACGTCATAGTGGAACCCATGAGCACAACGGTTTGGGACGGGGTGAAGATCCCGACGAGTGATCCAACTGTCACGACCCGCATGCATGCCGCGGCGGCGTTGCGTC
>JANMYF010000057.1:0-1659 GCA_031381685.1 Acidimicrobiia bacterium | reverse complement strand
ACCTCGCGGACCTTGCGGCTGATCTCCTGCTTCGACGTGAGCAGCGAGAGCTTGACCAGCTGCTGGGTGATCGTCGACCCGCCCTGGGCGACGCCACCGGCGTCGACATTGGCCCCGATCGCCCCGAGCGTACGGAAGAGGTTCACACCCTTGTGTTGATAGAACGACGAGTCCTCCACCGCCAGGATCGCGTTGATGACGGACTTCGGAACCCTGGCCAGCGGAACCGCGCTGCGGTTCTGCTCGGCGTGAAGCACTGCAATCACCCGATTGTTGCGGTCGAGGACGAGGGATCGCTGATCGAGCGGCCGCAGCTCGTCAACGTCGGGGCCGACATAGCGCACGCCGCGCGCCGCGACCGAGAACTGCGAGCCGATGAGGACGAACGCCAGTGCCAGCGCGACGGCGCCAAGCGCTCCCCCCGCAGTGAGCACGACGAGTCGGGCCACGCCGCGGGCGACGCGGGCCGGGAGCGACCGAATTCCCCTCCGCCGGACCATCACCTCATGCTACGGCGTGCTCGACCTCATCCGGGTGGAGCACGCCGGGGTTGGCGAGGCCGTCGGGATCGATCGCTCGTTTGATCGAACGCATCGCCTCGACATCGGGTCGGCCGCGATCGCGGACGAGCCAGTCGCGCTTGAGGCGCCCGATCCCGTGCTCCGCGGAAACCACGCCGCCACAGGCGAGCACACGAGAAAGCACACACGTCTCGACCGCATCGAATCCGTCGGCGGATACGGCGACGTTCACGTGGAGGTTGCCGTCGCCGAGATGACCGAAGACGACGGTTCGGGCAATCGGCGCGGCCGCCGCAAGCGCTTCGTCGAGGCCGTCGACGAACTCGACCAGCCGACGGAGCGGGATGCTGACATCGAGCTTCACCGCCGGCCCGAACAGCGACGCGATCTCGCTCTGGGCATCGCGCACACGCCACCACCCCTCGCGCGCCGCGGCGCCCTCGGCAACGGCCGGCTCGCCGACGATGGCGCCGGCGGAGGCTCCGACCGCGGTCGCCAGTTCGTCGAACGCACCGGGACCCACCGCTTCCACCAACATCGCCCACGGTGCAGTCCAGGGCTTCGGCGTGGCCCATCCGCGTTGCTCGCAGAGCGCGGCGATGTCGTGACCTCGCATCAGTTCGCACGCCACCATGGCCGAAACGCCGCGAAGGTGACGGAGCACATCGAGCGCGTCGGAAACCGATGCCACACCGAGCGCGGCCGTGACCCGCGGGAAGAGCGCCGGGCGGAGTTGGAGCCGTGCCGAGGTGATGACCCCGAGCGTTCCTTCGCTCCCGCACAACAGCTGGGCCAGGTTCAAACCGGTGTTGTCCTTCGCCAGACCATGCATCCGGCGGATCACGCTCCCGTCGGGTAGGACGGCCTCGATGCCGACGAGCTGGGCGCGCGTCATGCCGTAGTGGAGCACCGCGTTGCCCCCGGCGTTCGTGGCGATCGTGCCGCCGATCGTGGCCCGGTCTCGCGCTCCGAAGTCGATGCCGTAGAGCAGACCCAACGGTGAGACGGCGTCGGCCACTTCCGTGAGCGTGACCCCCGCCCCGACGCTGACCTGCATGGCGTCGCGGGCGGTATCGCCCAACGACCCCCACCGGCGCGGCGACACCACCCCCACCCCACCGACGGGGCCCCCCCCCCC
>JANMYF010000050.1:0-20442 GCA_031381685.1 Acidimicrobiia bacterium | reverse complement strand
GTCCGCTGCAGAATTCTCGGCCAGATTCCGCCGTGGCGGCGTCCTCGTCGTTGCGGTTGGACAAGGCAGGCGCTGCCTCCTGCGTCCTTGCCACGACGAAATCTGACTCGCGAATTCCGCGAGCTACTTACGATTCGGGACACTAGTGCTTTCCCGGTTCCTTCTCGTTGGGAACCGATGAACCGCGAGGACGTGCGGACGCTGACCATGCCGGCCGAGGGGGTCCTGGCACTGCAGGCGGTGATCGGCATCATCGACGACCACGCGCTTCCGGCCGATCCCTGGGTATATGCGTCGCTGACGAAGACTTTGCGGGAGAACTCGCCGGTCTCCACCGGCGCCGACGGGGATCAGATCTCGATTCCGCTGTCCATGCCGGAGGCCGACCTTCTGCTCCGTGGGCTGTCCTTCACCGAAGCGATGAGCGTCGAGTTGCCCTGGTATGAGATGGTGATCTTCACCGTGCAGTTCGTCGGCGATGCACTCGTCGAACTCTGGACCGACGCCGAGTGGCTCGCCTACCGGGACGGGCCCCGGTAGGCGAAGCGACGCAGCTCAGTGCGAGGAGGCAGTGAGCGCCGTCGCCTTATCCGGGCTTCCCGACGAGTCCGACGGCCCACCGCCGTTGGCCTTGTTGTGGCGCTGCGACGCCACGATAGCAATCGTAAGTGCACCGAGGATGATGGCGAGGGAGATGAACGTGTTCATGTGATACCAGTGTGCGGCGATCATCTTCGTGCCGACGAACACCAGGATGAACCCAAGTGCGTGGGAGAGGTAATGGAACTTCTCCTTGGCGTCGGCGAGGAGGAAGTACATCGCCCGCAGACCGAGGATGGCGAACGCGTTCGACGCAAAGACGAGATACGGCTCGCGGGAAACGGCCAGGATGGCCGGCACCGAGTCGACGGCAAAGACAAGATCGGTGAGTTCGACCACGACGAGCGCCACGAACAGCGGAGTGGCAACACGCTTCGCGTTCACCCGGGTGAAGAACTTGTGCCCATCGAGGTTGTCGGACACCGGTATGAATCGCCGGACCAGGGCAAGGCCCCTCGAAGCATCACCGGCCTCCTCATCGTTGCGATGGCGGATGATCTTGATGCCCGTGAAAACCAGGAACACGCCGAAGATCAGCAGGACCCACCAGAACTTGGCGATCAACGCGCTGCCGAGGCCGATGAAGATCGCCCGCATGGCGAGCGCTCCGAAGATGCCCCAGAAGAGGACCCTGTGCTGATACTTCAACGGCACCGCCATCGCGGTGAACAGCATCGACCAGACGAAGACGTTGTCGACGCTGAGGGCCTTCTCGATCACGTAGCCCGACATGTACTCGCCGAACGCGCCGCCGCCGAACGTCATGAGCATCACGCCGCCGAAGGTCAGGCCACACGCCACCCAGCCGAGGGACTCGCGAAGTGCTTCCTTCGGGGTTGGTTCATGATCGTCGCGATGGCGAAAGAGGTCGATGGCCAACATCAGCGCAAGCACGGCAACGAGGGCGATCCACGCCCAGAACGGCACGTCGAGGTCGACGAAATCGGATTTGGACTCAGAGGCGGCGAACAGCACGAAGGGTTTCTCCAGGAGATCGTTGAACAGCGGGTCTCACCGGAAGGTCTCTCCGCCCGGAAACGGGCTGGCCGCACCGGATCTGCACGCAGATCGTGATGACGATGGGCCTCGCGGGATACTCCCCTTCAGGATGTATGGCCCTTCAACCGCAAACGGCGTCGTTCTATTCCCGCCGGCTATTCCCGCTGGGTCAGATCTCCGCGCCCGGCCCTCACTGTTCGGCCAGACTGTTCACTCCATGGGTATCACCGGACGACTTCGAGCGCGTCTCACGATGGCGCTCTCCGACGATGCGCTGTCCCTCGGAACTCTCGCGGACGGGGTCGCCGCGGCACACGAATCAAAGACCCTGATCACGACCGCCGGCGGTCTTCGTTGGACAGCGAACGAGATCGCCGGGTCGGTCGACCATGCCGCCGAGATCGTTCGCTCGCACATCACCAAAGGTGATCGGGTGCTTCTCGAGTTCCCCAACGGCCCGGAGTTGGTCCTCGGATGCCTGGCCGTGTGCCGCGCCGGGGGCGTTGCCGTTCCGGTGAACGACGCGTCGACTCCCGCGGAACGCGAACACGTGCGGCGGGATTCGGGAGCCACGCTGACGCTCTCGGACCCGGCGATCGTCGCTCCGCGTGAGCGCCGGGCCGCCCATCATCTTGTGGTCGAGGTGAATCCGGCCGACGTCGCCGTGCTGCTGTACACGTCGGGCACGACGGGCAAGCCGAAAGGCGCCGCGCTCACACATCGGGGACTGCTTTCGTCCACCCGCCGCCTCGCGCTGGTCCCGTCCGGGCTGCGACGGGACGAGGCCGTCATGGCCCTTCCCCTGGCCCATGTGATGGGATTCGCCGGGTTCCTCGGCACGATGGCCGCCGGCGTGCCGGTGTTCGTGTTCCGCCGGTTCCGCCCCGACGATGTGCTCGACGCGATCGAACGTCGCCGTTCGACGATCTTCGTCGGCGTTCCGGCGATGTACCGGATGATGCTCGAAGCGGGGGCCGCCGAACGCGATCTCACCAGCGTGCGGCTCTGGGTGAGCGGTGCCGACGCCATGCCGTCCGACCTGGCCCGCCAGTTCCAGCGGATGGGTGCCTCGGCCACGCTGCCTATCCTCGGCGCTCCCGTCGGCGAGGCGCTCTTCGTCGAGGGCTACGGAATGGTCGAACTCTCGGGTGCAGCGATCGTCAAGGTCACCCCGCCGTATGCCGGCGGGTGGCTGAACAAGGCAAGAGGCGCGACGTTGCCCGGTTACAAGACGCGCGTCGTCGACGACAACGACGTGACCGTGAAGATCGGCCAGATCGGCGAGCTCCTGGTGCGCGGACCCGGGGTGCTCGACGGCTACCACGGCGATGAGAAGGCGACCGCGGCGACGCGAACACCCGATGGCTGGGTCCGGACCGGCGATCTCGTCCGCCGCGGAGTCGGTGGAACGGTGGAGTTCGTCGGACGCGCGAAGGACGTCATCAAGGTCGGCGGGTACTCCGTCTACGCCGCCGAGGTGCAGACGGCCCTGGAGGCGATCGACGGTGTCGCCGAAGCGGCGGTCGTCGGCCTGCCTGACGCTCGGCGTGGTGAACGGGTTGCCGCGGCCGTGAGGATGATGCCCGGGCGCTCGCTTACCCCGGCGTTCATCCGTTCTGCCGTGGGCGAGACGCTCACGCCCTACAAGGTCCCGTCGCTGGTGGTCGTTGTCGATGACCTTCCGCTCACCACCACCGGCAAGATCAAGCGCCAGGACCTGCGGGCGATTCTCGCAGCTGCGGAACCGCCGGCCTGACGCACCGCTCCGGAGTGACCTGCCGACGACTACTGCGGCGGGCGGATCTTCAAGGTGTCGGCATACGCGACGTTGAGGTCGACGATCAACCGGTCGGCGGCGACGTCGGCCTTGGCGGAGTAGCGCTCCAAGGGTGCGCCGCCATCATCCCGGGTGCCATCGGGCGCGTAGATCCCCTGGGTGCACGGGTTCACGAACACGTTGCGGACGGGATCCCAGCGCACGGCGCATTCGATGGGCTGACCCGGCGGCAGGGCGTTGAGCGCCGCCCACTCCCCACCCACGGAGATGATCGCGAGTGGGAGTGGCCGGTCATCCCGAACGAGATCGTTGAAGAAGAGCGGTCCATCGTCGGCGCGCTGCGTGCGCTTCTCGAGCTGACGCATGACGAACAGTCGGTTGCCCAGGTTGACCCGCTCGGGGCGCTTCGCGGCGACGCGGGAGAACAACACGAGCACGATCGCGCTCACGCAGAGTGCCACGATCACCGCGATGATCATCCGGATCGTGTGATCCCGACGCCCGGCGGTGGTCGGCGGCCGCCAGCCGGCGGGGGTCGGCGGCGGAGCGGCGGGGGGTCGGCGGGCCACGCCTCCAACCTACCGGTTCGCTCTCGCGCCGCGACCAGCCATAGGATCACCTTCCGATGTTGCGCCGATACCGAGTCGTTGTCGCCAAGCCCGGGCTCGACGGCCACGACCGTGGAGCGAAGATCATCGCCCGGGCGCTTCGCGACGCCGGTTTCGAAGTGATCTACACCGGCCTGTTCCAGTCGGCGGAGATGATCGTCGAGACGGTCATCCAGGAAGACGCCGACGCCGTCGGCCTCTCCGTGCTCTCCGGCGCCCACCGCACTCTGTTTCCGTTGCTGATCGACAAGTTGAAGGATCGCGGCGTCGACGATGTTGTTGTCTTCGGTGGCGGGATCATCCCAGAGGCCGACATCGAGATGCTGAAGGGGATCGGCGTCGCCGAGCTGTTCACCCCGGGCGCGCCCCTCGACACCATCACCAACTGGCTCGAATCCAAGCTCGATGAGCGTGAGCGCCAGTCCGCGTAACCCCAATCCGTTTCACCGAGGAGTCTTCCGTTGGACCTGTTCGAGTACCAAGGCCGCGCCGAGTTCGCCCGCTTCGGGCTTCCTGTCCCTTCGGGGGGCATCGCCGACGACGTCGAGACGGCCGTGGCGGTGGCCGAGAAAGCCGGATATCCGGTCGTCATCAAGGCGCAAGTGCAGGTCGGCGGCCGCGGCAAGGCCGGTGGCGTGAAGCTCGCCGAGAACGCCGACGAGGTTCGCTTCCATGCCGGGAACATCCTCCACATGGACATCAAGGGGCACATCGTCCACCGTCTGTTCGTCGCCAACGCCGCAGACATCGCCGAGGAGTACTACGCCTCGTACACGCTCGACCGCAGCGCCAAGAAGCACCTCCTGATGCTCTCGGCCGAAGGCGGCGTCGAGATCGAAATCGTCGCCGTCGAGAACCCCGACGCGCTCATCAAGCGCCACATCGATCCGGTCGACGGGATCTCGCTGGCCGATGCCCGCCAGGCGTGCATCGACGCCAAGCTCAACCCGTTGGCCATCGACCAGGCGGCGGAGATCCTCGTGAAGCTCTACACGTGCTTCACCGAAGGTGACTGCGATCTCGCCGAGATCAACCCGCTCGTGCTCACTCCTGATGGCCGGGTGCTGTGCCTTGACGCCAAGGTGTCCCTCGACGAGAACGCCATGTTCCGCCACGACTGGGCGGAGTACGAATCGACGGTGCTGCGTGACTCCCGCGAGAAACTCGCCCACGAGAAGGGTCTCCAGTACATCGGCCTGGAAGGATCGGTCGGCATCATCGCCAACGGCGCCGGATTGGCCATGAGCACCCTCGACGTCGTCAATCAGGTCGGTGGCGCAGCGGCGAACTTCCTGGACATCGGTGGAGGAGCGAACGCCGATGTGATGGCGGGCGCGCTCGAGGTGATCAACACCGACCCGGCAGTGAAGAGCATTCTGATCAACATCTTCGGTGGCATCACGCGAGGCGAGGAAGTGGCGAAGGGAATCGTCGAAGCGATGGGCCGAGTCAAGCTCAACGCACCGATCGTGATCCGTCTCGACGGCACCAACGCCGAAGAGGGGCGGGCGATCATCGCGAACGCCGGAATCCCCGCCGACCGGCTGATCTCCAAGGCAACGATGCTCGAAGCGGCTCGTGCCGCTGTCGAGCTCGCAAAGTAAGTCAACGTAGTAATCTCAGGGATAGAAAGCACACATACAAGATGAGCATCTTCGTTGACGAGAATACCAAGGTCATCGTGCAGGGCCTCACGGGTGGTCAGGGCAAGTACCACGGGCTGAGGAACAAGGCCTACGGGACCCAGATCGTCGGAGGCGTCACGCCGGGCAAGGGCGGCACCGATGTCGAAGGCGTCCCCGTGTTCAACACGGTCGCCGAGGCGGTTGCCGCTACTGGCGCCACCGCGTCGTTCATCGCCGTGCCTCCCAAGGCGGCCTCTGCGGCGATCATTGAAGCCGCTGCCGCGGGCATCGCATTCATCGTGTGCATCACCGAAGGCATCCCCGCCCAGGACGAGGCCAAGACCTTCAACCTGCTCAAGCGGGACTACCCGAACACCAGGCTGCTCGGGCCGAACTGCCCGGGGATCATCAGCCCAGGTCGCTGCAACATCGGCATCACGTCGGGCGACATCGCGCTCCCGCCCCAGCCCGGCAAGCCGGCCGTCGGTATCGTCAGCCGCTCCGGCACCTTGACCTATCAGGCGCTCTACGAGCTCAAGCAGCTGGGCATCGGTGTGTCGACCTGCGTCGGCATCGGCGGCGATCCGGTCCCGGGAACGTCATTCGTCGACGTGCTCGCCGAGTTCCAGAAGGACCCCGAGACCAAAGCCATCATCATGATCGGCGAGATCGGTGGCAGTGCCGAGGAAGAGGCGGCAGAGTTCATCAAGGCGAACGTCACCAAGCCGATGAGCGCGTACATCGCCGGCGTCACCGCTCCTGCCGGCAAGAAGATGGGTCACGCCGGGGCCATCGTCTCCGGCGGCAAAGGTACCGCCCAGGGCAAGATGGACGCCCTCGCCGCCGCCGGTGTCAGGGTCGGTCTCAATCCGACCGAGGCGGGCGAACTCATGGCCGAGATCGTCAAGGGTCTCTGACTCTTCGGCCGGCCCCGTCCGGCCTACGCTCCGTGTCGTGGAGCAAATCACGACCAGGTTCCTCGTGGGGTGGCTGACGGTTGCCCTCGCTCTGGCGTTCGCGATCGTCGGGTGCGGAGCGATCACCGGTCACGACGGTCCGAGCGGCAGGACAGGACTGCTCGAGGAGTGTGAGCTGTCGAACGGCCAGGGCGGACTGCTGTACGACGACCTGTGTCTGCCCGCGCCCCCGGCTGGGTGGACGGGTCCGACGCGATGAGCCTGGCCGGAGACGTCCTACACTTGGCCCCCCTGGAAGGGTGACAGAGCGGCCGAATGTAGCAGTCTTGAAAACTGCCGGGTGATGAGCCCCGTGGGTTCAAATCCCACCCCTTCCGCCATATTCACCGGCGCACGCTGACCAAGAAACGCGTCAGCCCATACGCTTCGCTCGGGCCTGTGTGAGTCGTCGGGGCGCAGCGTTCGACCGGCTTGGCGAGGGATCGGCGCCGATCCTCGGCACCACCCTTCTCGCGATCTCAATGAACCGGTCGAGCGCAAACGAACGGGTCCTTGCGGCGGACCAGGCAAGGTTGATCACTCGAGCGAGATCCTCGACGATCGGGATCATCACCGCGCCGTTGGGCAACCCCGGTTCGACGGTGAGCCCGGGAAGCACGGCGCAGCCGAGCCCGGCATCGACGAGTCGTTGACGGGTCGGGTTGTCCTCCGTCCGAAAGACCACGTTCGTCTCGATGCCCGCAGCCCGCAGTGCAAGGGCTCCCTTCATCGTGCACGTGTCCCCCAAGGAACCATCGACCATGTCCTCTCCGGCGAAGTCCGACAGCGAGACCGTCGGTCGGTCGGCGAGACGGTGCCCCGGGGGCACCAGTGCGACGTAGCGATCGGTCATCAGCTCTATCTGCTCGAAGTCATCTCCGAGGGAACCCTCGGCGATGAACGCCGCGTCGATTGCTCCTGACCGGATCAGATCGGGGAGCTCGCCTTCGGCCATCTCGTTGTGGATCGACACGCGGAGCTCGGGCCAGTCGGCTCGGAACGCCGCCAGGACCTGGGGGAGAAGCCGAGCGCCGGCGGATTGAAAGGTGCCGATGGTGACGCTTCCGACCTGGCCGGCGGAAAGCCGATCGAGATCCCGACGGGCCACCTCGAGGCGGTCGAGCACCCAATTGGTGTGACCGAGCAGCGTTTCACCGGCGGCGGTGAGCGTCACCGGCCGGGGACCGGTGCCGCGGTCGACGAGTCGGTGCCCCACGATGCGTTCCAGGGCAGCGAGCTGCTGCGACACCGCGCTCTGCCCGTAGCCGAGCTCCTCGGCGGCCCGGCTGACCGATCGTGTTCTCGCAATCGCCGCAAGAGCCGCCATGTGCCGAGTGTCGAGGCTCCAGGGTTCAGTTGAAGTCGGCATGATAATCAACGATCTTATTCGTTAGACAGATCAATGTCGAATTGCGATGATAGATGCACAGTTCACCACGAAACGAGATCATCATGGGATTCGCCGTTACCACGCTCATCGTCGTGGCCTTCGAAATCGCTTCGCTCCGCTTCGGAGCGGACACACGCGAGCCGGGTGACTGGCATCGCATTGAGCACCAAGGAAAACGATCATGAACATCCTCCACCCAAGCGACGCGCTCTTCCTCGCCAACGCCCATCTCGAGGGGCTTCGTTCCGCGGCCCGAGCGCAGGCAAGGGCGGCTGAAGCCGAAGTCTCCCGGTCCCTTCCGACCCGCAGCCGCCGGTCGACGAACCGCCCGATGCCCGTCACGCGCAATGTGCGGCAGAACACCTCCGAACGACCTTCGGAGGTGTTCTGCCCCAACATATAGGGGCAACCTCTCTCCCTGTCGCGTGGGGACCGTGTTGCGAGCAGTCGAGCGCAGCGAGCGGCACAGCGCCAGGTAGCAGAGCGGCAACCTCTCTCCCAGACGATTCCACTCCGTTTTCGGCACGGGGCCGGTTGTTGTCGGCGAGTAGGTTCGGTGCGTGAGCGGAGCACCGGTCTTTGTTTCCCGTTTGATCGGGTTGGAGATCCTGACGAGTGACGGCGCGCCCGTCGGCCGGCTCGTCGACGTCGTGCTCGGCTACCCCGCCTCAGACACACCGCCACCGGTGCTCGGTCTCGTCGCCATCGTGCAGCGGCGACAGATCTTCGTCAACGCCAACCGGATCGCCGAGATCGACTCGGGCGGCGTGCGGCTGCACTCCGGCACAGTCGATCTCCGCCGGTTCAAGCTGCGCGACGGCGAGAAGCTCGTCGTGGCCGACTTCCTCGATCGCCGGGTCGACCGGGAGATCGTCAACGACCTCGCGCTGAGTCCGTCACCAAATGGTACGCGCGCGTGGGACGTGTCCGGCGTCTCGCTCTCGGCAACAGGAGTGCTCCGGCGCCGTCGCACCGGTCGGCTTGTCGGCTGGGAGATGCTTCGGGAGTTCTTCGGTGGCGCGAACCTCGTGACCCAACAGGTGTCCGAGCTACGCGAGATGCACCCGGCCGACGCCGCCACCCAGATCGCCGCGCTCGAGGAGAGCGAGCGTCACGCCGTCGCGGACGCGATGAACGACGAGGACCTGGCCGACCTCCTCGTCGAACTCCCCGAAGACGAGGCTGCGGCGATGATCGAGCACCTCGACACCGAGCGCGCCGCCGACGTGCTCGAAGAGATGGACATCGACGATGCCGTCGACGTGCTCGCGGAACTGGAGCCGGGCAAGCGCGAAGAGGTCCTGGCCGACATGAACCCCGAGGAATCCGAGGAGATGCGACGACTGCTCGCCTATCTTCCCGATACCGCTGGCGGTCTGATGAACCCTGACCCTCTCATCTTCGGTGCCGACGCAACGGTCGCTGAGGCGCTTGCACGTATCCGCAACCCGGATCTGCCGGCGGCCGAGGCCGCCCACGTGTTCGTCTGTGAAGCGCCTTACGAGACGCCCACGGGGCGGTACCTCGGTCCCGTCGGCTACCAGCGGCTGTTGCGCGAGCCGCCGTCCACGTCGCTCGGCCGCTGCCTCGACGCCCAACCGGAGTTCGTCGCGCCGGATCTCGCCACGGCGCAGATCGCCCGTCGCCTTGCGTCCTACGACGTCGTCGCCGTGCCGGTCTGCGATGCCCAGGGTCGGCTCCTCGGCGCGGTGTCCGTCGATGACGTGCTCGACCATCTCCTTCCCGACGGGTGGAGGCGTCGATGACCCGGGGGCGTCGAAGTCGCGTACCTCGCAACGAAGGGCCTGGCCTGTTCGGTCGGCGGACGCCGCTCGATCTCTCACAGCCGCGCCGCCGCGGCCTACGCCTCGGCGTCCACTACGACCCCGAGGCGTTCGGCAACTTCTCCGAAGGCATCGCCCGCTTCATCGGTACGGCGCGGTTCCTCGTGTACCAGTCGGCCTTCATCGCCCTCTGGGTGATCTTCAACACGGTCGTTCCGGAGGCGAACCGATTCGATGAGTACCCGTTCCAGTTCCTCACCCTCATCCTGTCGTTGCAGGCTGCCTACGCCGCGCCGCTGATCCTCCTCGCCCAGAACCGCCAGGCCGATCGTGATCGCGTGAGTACCGAACGCGATCGTGACACCGCTTCCCGGACTCAGGCCGATACCGAGTTCCTGGCACGCGAGCTCGTCTCGATCCGACTCTCGCTGTCCGACGTCGTGACGACCGACGAACTCGAAAAGGCCATCGACAAAGCCGTCGACCGCGCCGTGCTCCGCTACGCCGAACTCCGCCGCGCCCAGGGCGATCTGACCTGACCAATTCGTCGCCAGCGGGCCCGCAGGCGCGGCAGCGACGTGAGGAGGCGAAGGAACCGGCCCGAGCGAATGAGCCCCACGGGGCTCGTGTTTGCGTAGTTGAACGGAACGGCCCTACGTTCGAGTGACGATGGCCGTGCTCACGACCCGACTCGATCCGCGATCGTCGGAGTTCCGGGCCAACGCCGACGCCATGCAGGTTCTGCTCGACGAGGTCCTGGCCCAGCAGCGTGAGGCCCTCATCGCCGGTGGCGAGCGCTACATCGAGCGACACCGGAGCCGGGGAAAGATGCTCGTACGCGAACGGATCGAATTGCTCATCGATCGGGACTCGCCGCTGCTGGAACTCCACGCCCTGGCCGCTTGGGGTACCGGCGATCCGGTCGGTGCCGGAGGCGTGCATGCCATCGGTCTGATCAACGGGGTGGAGTGCTTCATCAGCGGTACGGACATGACGGTGAAGGGCGGTGCAATGAATCCGACGTCGGTGACGAAGAGTCTGCGCGGTATGGAGATCGCTCTCAAGAATCGTCTGCCCTACATCACGCTGACGGAATCGGCGGGCGCCGATCTTCCGCGTCAGGCCGATATCTTCGTGCCCGGCGGTGCCTCGTTCAAGAACCTCACCCGGATGAGCGCTGCGGGCATCCCCACCATCTCCCTCGTGTTCGGGCCGTCGACTGCGGGCGGCGCCTACACGCCGGGCATGAGCGATTACGTGGTGATGGTGAAAGACCGGGCGCAGGTGTTCCTCGGCGGTCCCCCGCTGGTGAAGATGGCGATCGACGAGGATGCCAACGAAGAAGATCTCGGCGGCGCCGACATGCACGCTCGCGTGAGTGGGCTCGCCGACTACCTCGCCCTCGATGAGCACGACGCTCTGCGCATCGGCCGAGACATCGTCGCCCACTTGAACTGGCGAAAGCACGGTCCCGGCCCGACGATGCCGGCCGATGTACCCGTCCACGATCCGTCGGAACTGCTAGGCGCCGCACCAGCCGACGTGCGCAAGCCGATCAACGTGCGTGAGATCATCGCCCGCGTGGTCGACGGCTCACGGTTCGAGGAGTTCAAGCCGCTCTACGGAACCCAACTCGTCACCGGCTGGGCGTCGCTGTGCGGATTCCCGATCGGGATTCTCGCCAACAACGGCATCCTGTTCTCCGAGGAGTCGCAGAAGGGTTCGCAGTTCATCCAGCTCTGCAACCGCACCGACACACCGATCCTGTTCATCCAGAACATCACCGGCTTCATGGTCGGCACTCGCTACGAACAGGGCGGCATCATCAAGGACGGCACCAAGCTCATCAACGCGGTGTCGAACTCCACTGTGCCGCACCTCACGCTTATGGTCGGTGCGTCCTATGGTGCGGGCAACTACGGCATGAGCGGCAAGGCCTACGACCCCCGGTTCATCTTCACCTGGCCGAACCACCGCATCGCGGTGATGGGTCCCAAGCAGTTGGCGGGCGTGATGAACATCATCACGAAGGGCCGCGATCCCGATGGGGTGATCGCTCTCGAGAGGCAGGTCGAAGCCGAGTCCACCGCGCTCTATGCCACCGGTCGGGTGTGGGATGACGGGATCATCGACCCGCGCGACACGCGGACGGTGCTCGGCATCGCGCTTTCGGTCGTGCACAACGCAGAAGTGAAAGGGACGTCGTCCTTCGGCGTCTTCAGGATGTAGGTGCACTGATGATTCGTACGCTTCTGGTTGCCAATCGCGGAGAGATCGCCGCGCGAGTCTTCCGTACGTGTCGAATCATGGGGATTCGGACCGTGGCGGTCTACGCCGATCCAGACGCAACGCTGCCCTTCGTCCGTGAGGCGGACATGGCGGTCGCCCTCGGCGGATCGGCCGCCACCGAGAGCTATCTCGTTATCGACAAGATCCTCGATGCTGCCCGTCGCTCAGGTGCCGACGCGATCCACCCGGGGTTCGGCTTTCTCTCGGAGAACGCTTCGTTCGCCCAAGCGGTGATCGATGCGGGCCTCACCTGGGTCGGGCCGACACCGGCCAACATCACCGCGATGGGGACGAAGGTCGAAGCGAAGGTGCTCGCTGCCGCGGCTGGCGTGCCGGTTCTGCCATCGGCCGTCGCCGTGGGCGACGACCCGGTCGCGTGGGCTGCGGTCGCCGCAGGCGTCGGGTATCCGGTTCTCGTGAAGGCTTCGTCGGGTGGCGGTGGACGCGGCATGCGGATCGTCGCCTCGGAGTCCTCTCTCTCCGACGCGGTCATCGGTGCTCGCCGCGAGGCCATGGCCAGCTTCGGTGATGCCACCGTCTTTCTGGAGCGGTACCTGCCGGCGCCCCGCCACATTGAATTCCAGGTCTTCGGTGACTCGTTCGGGAACGTGATCCATCTCGGCGAACGAGAGTGCTCCGTGCAGCGCCGCCACCAGAAGATCGTGGAGGAGGCGCCTTCACCGGTCCTCAGCGAAGCAATGAGGGAGAAGATCGCCGGCACGGCCGTCGGGCTGGCCCGCGCGATCGGCTACGTGGGCGCGGGCACCGTCGAGTACCTCTATGACGACTCGAGCGGCGTGCCTGAGTTCTACTTTCTGGAGATGAACACGCGCCTGCAGGTCGAGCATCCGGTCACCGAATGCCTCACCGGAGCTGATCTCGTTCAGTGGCAGATCGATGTTGCGAACGGGTGTCCCCTCCCGCTCGTGCAGGAGCACGTCGAGCGACGCGGTCACGCTATCGAGGTTCGTCTGTACGCAGAGGATCCGGCCAATGGCTTTCTCCCTACGTTCGGTCATCTGTACACGTACGAAACTGGGCGCTCCGGTCCAGGACTTCGCTACGAACACGGTGTCGAGAGCGGATCGGAGGTCACGACGTTCTTCGATCCGATGCTGGCGAAGGTGATTGCCCACGCACCGACCCGGATGGCCGCAGCGTCTCGTCTCGCCGACGCCCTGTCGGCAATGGCAATTCACGGAGTCACGGTGAACCGCGACTATCTCGTCGCGGTGCTTTCTGACGTCGACTTTCTCGCCGGGGCGACGACAACCGCGTTTGTCGACGCGCATCCCGCACTGCTCAGGGCAACGATGTCCACTGCGGACGAACTTGCCCACATTGCTGCGTGCGTTATCGCCTCCGCTCGATCACGTCATGCGGCGGACCGCTGGTCGTTCGCTCCGACGGGCTGGCGAAACGTACCGAGCCAGCGGCATGAGATGACGTTGCGCACCGGCGAACGGTCTGTACGAGTCGACTACGAATGGCCGTCGGCTCGTTCCGGCGATGTGCAGTTGATGATCGACGGGGTTGATCACATGGTCCGGATCGTCCGCCACGAACGGGCGGAAGGCACCGATGATCTGACCATGGATCTCGACGGGCTCACCCGGTCCGTGCGCGTGAGATCACGAGCGGACCATGTGTGGGCGAACTCGTCTGGTGGCCAGAGTGCCTGGACGCTTGCCCCACGGTTCACTCCGCCGGTGGCCGGCACGGCGGCGGGGGGCCCGATCGCCCCCGTTCCGGGTCGGGTCGTCGCCGTCCACGTGATCGAAGGCCAGACCGTCGCGGCCGGCGATGCGCTGGTCACGATGGAAGCAATGAAGATGGAGCACCGTATCGAGGCCAACGCCGACGGCGTCGTTACCGAGTTGCGCTGTGCGGTCGGAGACCAGGTCGACGCTCACCAGGTGCTCGTCGTCCTCGGCTGACCGATTCGAGCTCCCTGGCAACGCCGCGTGTCAGACGGTGAACTCCAAGTGCTTGATGCCGTTGATGAACGACGAGTTCAGCCGGTCCGGCTCGGCCGTGGCCTGAACCTTCGGGGCTCGGGAGAGCAGTTCCTTCCACATCACGCCGATCTCGCGTCGGGCGAGGTGGGCGCCCAGGCAGAAGTGCGGGCCCGGTCCGCCGAAGCCGACGTGAGGATTGGGCGAGCGCGAAACGTCGAAGCGATACGGGTCCGTGAACACGTCGGTGTCACGGTTCGCCGACCAGTAGTAGAGGATGAACTTCGAGCCCTCGACGAACTCGACGCCACGCAGACTCCCTGACCTGGTCGCCGTGCGGCGCATCCATACGACCGGCGATGCGACGCGAACGATCTCCTCCACAGCGCCGGGCATGCGCGTGGCGATGTCTGCAGCCACGAAGTCGCGCTGATCGGGGTTCTTCGTGAACAGATCGAGACCGTGGGCAATGGCGTTGCGGGTCGTCTCATTTCCGGCCACGACGAGCAGGATGAAGAACGATCCGAGCTCACTGTCGCTGAGGCGTTCTCCGTCGACTTCGGTGTTCACGAGCGCGCTCGTCAGGTCGTCTGTCGGATCGGCGCGGCGGGCGGCTCCGAGGTCGGAAACAAGCTTGTGGAGATCACCTCCAGCGGTGAGGAGAGCATTGATCACGACCTCGACGTTTCCCTGCGGGACGTATTCGGCGTCGGCCGCACCGAGGATGACGTTCGATCTCGAGAAGACGGTGTCGTACTCGGACTCGGGAATCCCCATCATGTCGCAGATGACCTTGAGCGGAAGGCGGGCGGCAACGTCGGTGACGAAATCCCCTCCACCCTTGGCGAGCACGTCGTCAACGATCTCGCGTGCCGCAATGACGACCTGGTCCTCGATGGCTTTGAGCATCTTCGGAGTGAATGCCGCAGAGACGATCTTGCGGAGGCGGGCGTGGCGCGGATCGTCCATGTTGATCATGGAACCGAAGAAGTCGAGCATGAAATCAGGCATGTCGGCGATCGAGGTTGCGCCGCGCCCGGAGCAGTACAGCTCGGCGTTCTTCGACACTTCGAGGATGTCGTCGTACTTCGTGACCGCGTAATACCCGGGCCCGACCGGGATGAGATCGCTCTCGATGTCAGGCTCGGCGAAGAAGGCCAACGGGCGCTCTGTGCGCAAGCGGTGAAACGCGCCTTCGCGTTCGTCGAGAGGTCGAGCCCAGAACTCCAACTCCGACAGGTTGATGTCGTCAATTGCCAGCACGTCACGAAAAGCCATGGTCACCAAGCTACGGAACCTCGCGTGGTGAGTCACAAACCGGCTGGTGGGCGCCGGGCGGCGCCGGCATGTCGCGGGGTAGCGCCCGGCTTCGGACAGAATGCATTTGTGCGCATTCAGGTCGACCGTCTCAAGTGTGAAAGCAACGGACTCTGTGTCGGTCACGCCCCGGACATCTTCGAGATCGACGACAACGATGAACTGGTCGTGCTGAACGAAGAGCCACCGGCCGATCGCCGGGTCGCCGTCGAGCTGGCTGTCCGCATGTGTCCGAAACAAGCGCTTTCCCTCCTCGACTGACGGCTGTCTCCCTTGTCGACGATTTCCCTGGCATGTGCCTTCGCGGTCGCGGCCGTCTTCGTCGTTGCGGCGGTGGCCAAGCTCCGATCGCCCGCAGCGACCCGTGAGGCGACCATGGCCCTCGGCGTTCCCGCCGGCGCCGCTCGGTTGATCGCCCCGGTCGAACTGGCCGTGGCGATGCTGTTTCTCGCCGTTCCGGCAGTCGCGGCGGTCGCCGCCATCGGTCTCCTGGTGGTCTTCACCCTGCTTCTCCGCCGCGTCCTCGCCACGGGGCGAACGGTTCGCTGCGGTTGTTTCGGCGCCGGATCTTCGGCGCCGGTGACTTCCGTATCGCTGATGCGCAACGTCGCGCTCATCGCGGCGTCGCTCGTTGCCTGGTCGGCCCCATCAGTCCGTTCGATCGATGCCGTCGAGCTGTCGGCGAGCCTCGTGGTCGGCCTCGGAGTGGTCTGCGTCGGCCTTCTGGTTCACGCCTTGGCCGAGTTGCGGCTCGTCACCGGTTCGGTGTTTCCCAGCCCCCGGTCGGAGGTGTGAGATGACCGGACCTTGGCTCGTCGCCTTCTTGGCGCTCTGGCTCCTCGTTGCCGTTCTTGCCGTCGCCGTGGTCGCTCTGCTGCGCCAGATCGGGGTCTTGCATCAGCGGCTCGCGCCGATGGGAGTGCACTTCGCTTCCGAAGGTCCTGCGCTCGACGCCCCTGCCCCCGGCGTCGGCATCGACTGGTCGGTCAGTGCGCTCACCGTCCTGCTCTTCACTTCGCCGACCTGCGTGTTGTGTCGGGAGCTGAAGCCGTCGCTCGACGCGTTCCGGCGCCAGTATCGGGAACTTCGCGTGGAGACGGTCGACCTCGAGGCCGAAGCAGGAGTGTTCGAAGCGATGGCGGTGCGGTCCACGCCCTACGTCGTCGCGGTCGACGCGGCGGGAGTGGTTCGCGGCCGTGGGGTCGCGAACTCCCTCGAGCAGATCGAAGAACTGGTCCGCGAAGCCCGGCTCGGCTCCTTTGGTGTCGGGGGCGGCCGATGAGCAGCATTGTTCTGCGCTGCGCCGCTCCGCCGCGCTTCACTGCCCGCAACACGATGTCGATCACGACGAACGTGGGACCGCGGTGAGCTCCCTCGACCGCCTCGTCGAAGGTGCATCCCGGTGGATGGCGTCGCGCACGAGCCGGCGCACGTTCCTCGCCACAACCGGCAAGACCGCCGTTGTCGTGGCCGGAGGAGCCACGATTGCCTCGGTGTTTGCCACTCGGGCCGAGGCGCGGGCCTGTGGGCAGTCAGGTGTGTCTCCGCGGTGCCCGACGTACGACTGTGTCGGACCCGACGTCGTCTGGGGATGGTGTTGGTATGCAAGTCCCGGATGCTGCACGAACGGCGGGCTCAAGAAGATCTGCGACTGCTGCAAGCGGAACCACCCGAACGTCCACGGCTACTGCCCCGACGGGCACAACGTGTACTGCATGGTGGAGAGCTGCCTCGAAGATCCGCGACTCCAGAAGGTCGCGCTCGAACGCAGCTATGCCGCCGACGCCGCGGATCTCTCGCTTGCCCGTTTGGCGACCCGTCCCGCTGGATCGACACCGAATCTGGTGGTTGCTTCGGCCGACGTGCTGGCCGCGGCGATCGCGGGGCCGCTGGCGAACTCCACCGGAACCCCACTGGTGCTGACCGACCCGGCAACCCCCCGGCCGGGTCTACTTCTCGAGCTCGCCCGGCTCGGTGTCCGTTCGGCGACCGTCGTCGCCGCGGGTGTGTCCGACGCGGTGCTCGGCGCCCTGCGTTCGGCGAACATCGAGCTCACGCTCGTCGGTTCGCCGACCGACATCGCCGTGGCGTCCGTGGATGTGGCCATGCTGGTTGCCGGTTCGTCCGGACGAACCGGCGTGGTGTGCATCGGCGCCGACGGAACCAGTCTCGACGTCGCCGCTTCAGCGTCGGCGTTCGCCGCCTCGATCGGCGAGCCTTTGCTGATCGGGACGGACGCCGTGAATGCGTTCCGGGGGCAGTCGGGAAGTTCCGGACCCAGCCTCCTCGTGGGCGACGGCGCCGGCGATCCGTCGTTGGTGGGTGAGAGCGAAAGGTTCGGCGGTCGGAACGTGCGGACGCTCAGCCGTGCGCTCGCTGACCGCCTCTTCGACACCGCCGAGCCCCGCCGGACCTTCGGTCTCGCGTTCGTGCCAGCCTCCTCGGCGAGATTGGGTGGAGGGTATCTTCCGGTCGGCGGACCATTGCTGGTGCATGACGATTCCGTGATTACGCCGGAGTTCCGGGACTGGCTGGTGGCCCGCCGCGCCCGGTTCGCCGTCGCCGAGTGCGTCCTCACCGTTCCGGGAGGACTCAGCGACGCCGGCGTGCTTGAGTTGCAGGGCGCCCTCAACGGCTACGACCGCCAGTTCCTCCGTGGCGATGAGGACGGCGTCGGCCTGCCGGTGTTCGCCCAACCGCTCGAGGAGCGGCCCATCGGGATGGTCCGTGTCGCCGGCCCTCCTCCGTCGACGAGTGTGCCGGGTGCGGTTCCGCGGGCACGTCACAAGCGCCCGATCGGCTTCGCCCCGGCGCAGACACCGCCACCGCGGACAGCTCCGGGCGCAGCGCCGATCACGACGACCACGACGACCACGACGACGTCCCAGCCAGCGCCGACGTCCTCCACAAAGGTGACGAAGAAGTAAGCGCGCCAACGTTCTCTGCGCTGCTGTTCGCGATCGCCGGGCTGCAGTCATTGTGGTCTCCCTGAGGCCGATCGGTCGCCGAGACCGTCAGCCCGTCCGTGCGACCGGCGCTTCAGCCCCTGAACATCGCGGTGTTCGCTCTCTCGGCGTTCATCGGTGGAGTCATCCCCGGACTGGCCGCTTCTCTGACGGCGAGGGCGTTCGGCATCAGTCCGATGCCGCCCGGCGTCGCCGGAGCGAGCGGGCTCGTTGCCGTTGGTGTCGACACCTTCCTCGTGAACCGATACCACTGGGCCCGACCACTCGCCATCTTCCGGCAGGTTCCCCGTGACTACGGACATCGCTTCGGGCCGTGGAAGGCCGCTGCGCGGTACGGCCTCCGCATGGGCTTCGGCCCGGCCACGATCCTGGTCTCCTGGGTGTGGTGGGTGGCCTTCGTCGCCGCCGCGTTGGCCGGCCCAGGCTGGATTGTTGGGGGCTCCCTCGTGTTCGCCTTGATACGCGCACTTTCGATGTATGCCTCATCGGCAGGGGTTCGCAGCGGAACGGAGATGGCCGAGCGGAGTGCCCTGGTGCAGCGGCTCGGGCCGCAAGTCGTCCGCGGCACGTTGGCGGCGGTCGCCGCCCTGTCGCTGATCGCGATCGTGGGATCGGTGAGATGAGCATCAGCGCGTCGCCGTCTCTGCGCTCGCTTCTCGTCGGGTTCTCGTTCGACCCCTTGCCAACGGAGATCGAGACGTCCGACCTTGACCTCCCCGACGCGGCTCTCATTCATCGGGACCCGCAAGCCGAACGGAGTCGGTTGACCACACGCGGCTTCCGCGTTGGCGCCCTCCGGACCTGGTGGACGTTGGATGAACCCCAAGAGCTCTTGGCACGTGTCGTGCTCTACCGCATGGGAGATCCGATGGCGGCCGCTCTCGGTGTCGCCGACTCGTGGTCGGAGCTCCACGCGGGAACCGCCGGCATCGTTCGGACTGATACCACAATCGTTGCGTTGGTGTCCGAGGATCTCGTGGAGGGAACGACGGTCTGGACGGCGCTGGCGTTCGGTTGTGTCGCCGAGATTGTCGTGGCTGTGGTTGGCTGCGCAGCGAACGCAGACGACGCGACTCGTTCCTGCGCCGCCGTTTTCGACGCGCAGTTGGACCGGCTCAGGGCTCCGTGATCGCGAGACCGAGCCGAAGCAGGGTCGACTCGTCGAATGCGCGGCCGAGCAGGTCGACCCCCGGAACCGCGATGTTGTCGGCGTCAACGCCGTGCCCGAGCGCCAGGGCTGGCAGCCCGCTGGTCGCGGAGAACTGACAATTCGCGCTCGCCTGATGCTGACCGCGCGGAGCGGGCCCGAACGGCGTCGTCGGATAGGTGAGAGCGTCGAGGCGGTTGCCGTCGAGAAGCGCGTTGAGCCGCGACGCCGACAGCTTCCGATCCCGCAACCGGGACGCATAGCCCGGTCGGTTCGAGACGCGAAGGGAGTCGACGAGCCACCGTGATTCGTCGACTCCTGCGACCACTAGCGGTCGTGTGGCCGCGGACTCGTCATCGATCACGTTCGAGAAGGGTGCAGTCGGCATCGAGACCTCCACGAGTTCGACACCCGCAACGCGCATCTTGTCCAACATCGTTCGACCGGTCGAGTCGCGCCGGAACTGCCCGAGCGTTCGGACGACGCCGACACGCCAACGACGTGGCGCCGCGCCGACGGGTCCCGGCTGCCCCTGCAGGTCTTCAGTGTACGTACGATCGGCACGAGGGGCGAGTTGGGTCAGCGGATCCCGCGGATCCGTTCCGGAAATGGCGTCGAGCAGGCGAGCGAGCGTACGGACGTCTCGCGCCATCGGGCCGACGACGTCTTGAGTTGGTGCGAGCGGGACGATTCCGGCCCGGCTCACCAAGCCGGGCGTCGGACGCAACGCCACGATGACGTTTGCTGCCGCCGGATAGCGGAGTGAGCCACACGTATCTGTCCCGAGAGCCCCGTCGACCTCCTCGAGGGCCACCGCGACAGCTGAGCCGCCACTCGAGCCCATCGGCCCTCGTGTGGGGTTGCGAGCGTTTGCCGTTGCTCCGGTTGTCTCGCTGACCGATCGCACGCCGCGGGCCCACGTGTCCATGTTGGTATGGCCCGCGACAACCGCCCCGGCGGCGAGTAGTCGAGGGGACCCCCCCCCCGTTGGCGGCGGGGGGCGGCAGCGGGGGGGCCCCCCCCCCCCCC
>JANMYF010000042.1:0-6946 GCA_031381685.1 Acidimicrobiia bacterium | reverse complement strand
GGAGAGGAGCGACGTGACGGTTCCGTCGAAAGACGCGTCGCTCATCGGGAAGTAGTGCACCCGGCCCGAGGTGAGGAACTGCTGTTGCATCGTGAGGTCGAAGTGGCTCAGCACCTCCGGACCGGACGCCAGTTCGAACATACCCTTGTTGTGCCCGACTTCATCCTTCATGCCCGTGCCGAGCGGCCGCGAGTTCACGCCGTAGCTCGCCGACGGCTGGTGCAGCCGGACGAACGGGTAAGCGTCGTTCCAATGTCCCCCCGGGCGATGATGGCGGTCGACGATGGCCATGGTGGCCGTCGTCTCGGTGAGCAGCGAGTCGGCGAAGGCCATCCCTACGGCACCACCGCCGATGATCAGGTAGTCGACGTCGATCGTGTTCTCGGCCATGGTGTCCTCCGCAGACAGGGCCCGGGCGCGCGCCCGGCACGATCACTCTGCCTGCCTGCGCCGTGTTGTTCCGTGATCACGATCACACATCCCCCGATGTTTCTGGCCGGTGTTCTCGGGTCACTCCGGCGGCGGCATGACGCATGGGAAACCGGCGTAGAGGCCGATGCTGTTGGCTGTCCTCCCGTTGGGACCTTCCTCGAGGAGTTCGACAAGGATCTGGGCGGTCTGCTCCGGTTTCATCCAGGTGGCGAGATACTCGGGATCAGGCTCGCGTCCGATGAATCCGCGCAGCATCTCGGTGTCCGTCGCACCCATGCAGATGTTGTTCACCCGGATGCCTTTCGACTTGAGCGACTTCGCCCAGTCGAAGGTGAGCCCGTTGAGCGCCCACTTCGAAGCGTTGTAGAGGTCCATGCCGCCATGTCCGTGATGGTGGTCACACGTCGGACACGGCTTCACGTGATCGGTCGAGATGTTCACGATGTTTCCCCGGCCGGCTGACGCCATGATCGGTGCTACGGCGCGGCCGAACAGGAACGCCCCTTTGGCGTTGCTGCCGAAGATCCGGTCGAACTGCGAGTCCGCGTCGTCGAACCCGCTCAGCGCGCTGGTCGGTGCGACCTCGCCGGCGTTGTTCACGAGGATGTCCACCCGGCCATGAGCGGCGATCGTCGCGTCGACGACACACCGAACGTGTGCCGCGTCGGCCACATCACCCACGTGACCGGTCGCCCCGATCTCGGCCGCAGCGTCGAGAACCGACTCGCGGCGATCGGTCATCACGACCTCACACCCTTCGTTTCGGAGTCGGCTGGCAAAGGCCCGCCCGAGCCCCTGCGCCGCGCCGGTGACGATCGCAACCTGACCCTGTAGCTGCCCCATGAGCGCTCCTCCTCGAGTGGCCCCCATCGTGCACCGCTCCTCGCCCTCGGAGCCAACCAGCGAGCCCCTCGCGGGCAACCGCCGCGGTCAGGCCAGCACCGGGACCGGCTGCGGAGGCGGCGGGCCTATGTAGCGGGCGCTCGGGCGGATGATCTTCGAGTCGGCCGCCTGTTCGAGGATGTTGGCGCTCCAGCCGATCACCCGGCTGGACGCGAACGTCGGCGTGAACATCTCGGGGGGCAGCTCGCACGTCGCCATCACGACACCGGCAAAGAACTCGACGTTCGTGTACAGCTCACGTCCCGGCTTCAGTTCGGCGAGAAGCTCGACGATGCGGCGCTCGACCTGCACCCCGAGGTCGGCCAGCGGTCCTCCGAGCCTGACGGCGATGTCGCGAAGCATGAGCGAGCGCGGATCGTCGGTCCGGTACACGGGATGGCCGAAGCCCATGATGCGTTCGCCGTTCACGATCTTCGGACGGACGACCTCGTCGATGCGGTCGGGCGCCTTGATCTCGTCGAGCAGCTCCAACGCCCGGCTCGGTGCGCCGCCGTGGAGCGGGCCGGACAGCGAACCGATCGCACCGACGACTGCGGCCGCGCAGTCGGCCCCAGTGGACGCGATGACGCGAGCGGTGAACGTCGACGCGTTGAACCCGTGATCGATCGTCGAGATGAGGTACTGCTCGATCGCCCGCACCCGTTCGGGGCGAGCCACCGCACCCGTCATCATCCAGAGGTAGTTCTCCGCGTACGTGAAGTCGGGACGGGGATCGATCGGTTGGGCGCCGTTCGCCAGCCGATGGAGTGCGCACAGGATCACCGGCGTGACCGCGGCGAGGCGGAGGAGGTTGGCCCGACGCTGCGCTGGGGTGAGATCGAGGACTGGCCGCATGCGGTCGTGGGCGCCGACGAGGGACAGCGCGGTGCGAAGGCCGTCGAGCGGGCCCGACGCGCCGGCGAGGAGGGGCAGCACGTCGCGGACGACAGGAGGAAGCGTGCGCATGGCGTTCACTTCGTCGGTGAACTGCTCGCGTTCCAACCGAGTCGTGGGAAGAGCGCCGTCGATCAGCAGCCGCCAAACGTCTTCGATCGATCGGTTCATGGCGAGATCTATGGCCGAGTACTGCCGGTAGTGGTAGAAGCCTTCCCGTCCACGCACGTCGCCAACCTCGGTCTCGGCGACGACGACTCCCTTGAGTCCGCGAGGGACTTCGGGCGCTGCGTCTGACGGTGCACTGATGCTGGCCACCCGCATGAGGTCGCGGAGCGACACCACACCGATGAGCTCGTCGCCGCGGATGACCGGCGCATGCCGGTAGCCGCGCTCACGCATGGTGGCGAGCGCGTGCGCCGCGTCGGAGTCGGCGTTCACCGTGTCGACTGGATGGCTCATGACGGCGTCGAGAGCCATCTCACCCGTTGCTCCGTTTGCGAGGACGCGTAACACGTCGCGCTCGGTGGCGATACCCACGATCGTCGGCCCTTCGGTGATGACGATGGAGCCGACGCGGTGATCGTGCATGCGCTGAATCGCCGTCGAGAGCGGTTCCGACGGCGAGGCCGTGACGGCCGGATGCGTGGTGATGGTGTCGACCAGAAGTGCGTTCGTGGACATGGCCAAAGCTTGGATCTACCTCCGCATCTAGTCAATATTGATTTTCGTCAACATGTATCGCTTACGATGGCCAAATGACGAGATTGACCACGGAGCAAGCCGCTCGACGGCTGGGCATCAAGCCCGCCACCCTCTATGCATACGTGAGCAGAGGGATCGTCGAGAGCACCCCCTCCCGAGACGGGCGACAGCGGACCTTCTCCGCTGTGGACATCGAGGACCTCGCGAAACGAGGACGGCCACGACAGGCCAGCCGGTCGCATGCGCTCGACTTCACGATCGATACGGCCGTCACGTCGATCACCCAACATCACCTGGCCTTCCGCGGTCACGACGCCGTCGAACTGGCCTCGTCGGCGACCTATGAACAGGTCGCCGGACTGCTCATGGAGGGCGCGCTCAGCAGCCATCGGGAGTGGCCCGCCCTTGAAGTCAACGTGCCCGACGATCTCGGAGTGTTCGAGCGCGTCGCGTTCGTCGCGATCGTCGCGGGCTCTCGGGACCCTCTTCGCATCGACCTCTCCTCGGGATCCGTTGCTGAAACCGCACGTGCACTCATCTGTTCCGTTGTCGGATCGATGCCCGTTCTCGGAGACGGCCGAACGCCTCGCCTCACCATCGACGGACACGCGTACCGGTCGACGATCGCGGGCCGTCTGTGGACCCGACTCTCCGCACGCCGACCAACGCCCGGCATGGTCGAAATACTCAACGCCGCACTCATCCTGCTCGCCGACCATGAGCTGGCGGTATCGACGGTCGCCGCGCGCGTCGCTGCTTCAACACGGGCCGATCCCTACGCCGTCGTCGGCGCGGCCGTCGCGGCGATGAGCGGTCCGTTGCACGGAGGTGCCGTCCGACCGGCGTGCCGCATGCTGCACGAGGCGCTGGGCCGGGCTGAGCGCGGCGAGGGCCGGCTCGGCGCAGAGCGGGCGGCGAGCGACGCGCTCGAAGTCTTCGGGGCCTATCCGGGGTTCGGACACATGGTCTACAAGTCCGGCGACCCGAGAGCTGAAGCGATGCTCGCGATGCTGCGCCGTATCGCCGGTGGTTCGAAGGAAATGAACGTGGTCGACGGCGTGGTTGCCGCGATTCACCGTCGTCGTGAACTGCGTCCGAACATCGACCTCGCCCTCGCGGCGTTCAGCCTCGTTGCCGGTCTGCCCGAGCAGTCAGGACAGGTCGTCTTCTCGCTGGCGCGTATCGCCGGATGGACCGCGCACGCGATCGAGGAGTACGGCGAAGCACCGCTGCGCTACCGCGCCCGTGCCGTGTACGTGGGCCCGAAGGGGTGAAGCGGGAGACAGAGTGTGCGTTCGGTCGCTCCTGGAGCAACTGAGTCTCCACTCTCGGCCCGGCCTCGACCCGCTCGTCAGGCCGACGCGTCGTCGGTCTCGAATACGAGCAGGAGTCCTCCGTTGTCCACCTGCTGGCCGACGGTCACGCGGACCTCGGCGACGCGGCCATTGGCGGGGGCCTTGATGTGGTGTTCCATCTTCATCGCCTCCAACACCACGAGCACCTGGCCGACCGTCACGGTGTCTCCCGCCGCCACCCGCACGTCCAAGACGGTTCCGGGCATCGGGGCGTTGAGGCCGCCGACGGGTCCGACATTGCCGGGCACGTGGAAGCGCGGAACTTCGCGCAGGGCGAGCGTTCCCGAGTGGGTCTGCACATAGAGCAGGTCGGCCGCTCGCGTGATGCGCAACGTCGATCGGCGTCCGTCGAGCGCCATGTCCACCCCGTGTGGGGTATGGCGGAGCACTCGGGCCTTGCGGGAGCCGTTCACGTGGAACGATCCGTCACGCCGGGACCGGTAGGTGACCGTGACGGTCTGATCGTCGAGGACGAACGCAACGCGCTGGTCGGGCAGTCGGGCGTTGCGCCAGCCGCTCGGCAGACCCGGCCAGACCTGCGCCGATGCCCGATTCTCTCCTTGGACCCACAGCGCGGCGGCGATGGCCACGCGTTCCCGTTCGTCGTCGCCGGGGATGAGTGTGGGGGCGGGCTGCACCCGAGCGATGAAATCCGTGGTGGTGTCGCCGGCCAGGAAGGCCTCGTCGCGCAGCACGGCCACCAGGAAGTCGCGGTTGGTGACCACCCCGCCGATGTGAAGGCGCTCCAGCGCTAGGGCGAGTCGACCGGCTGCTTCGGCCCGGGTTGGCGCGTGCGAGACCACCTTGGCGAGCATCGGGTCGAAGCGGGTCCCGACGACGAAGCCGGGCTCGACTCCGGAGTCCCAGCGCACCACCGGCGCAGCCGCCGGCTCGAACGCGACGAGCGTGCCGGTGGCGGGCAGGAAGCCGTTCGACGGGTCCTCGGCATAGAGGCGGACCTCGATGGCGTGTCCGTGGAACGTGATGTCGTCCTGGGCGACGTCGAGGGGCTCGCCGGCGGCGATGCGCAGTTGTTCGCGGACGAGGTCGATGCCCGTGACCTCCTCGGTGACGGGGTGCTCCACCTGCAGCCGGGTGTTGACCTCGAGGAAGAAGAACTCCTTCGTGGCTTCGTCGACGAGCATCTCGACGGTGCCGGCCGACTCGTAGCCGATGGCCCGTCCGAGGCGGAGGGCGGCGTCTCCCATCGCCGCCCGAAGATCGGCGTCGACCACGGGTGAGGGCGACTCCTCTACGACCTTTTGATGGCGTCGTTGGATGGAGCACTCACGCTCGCCCATGTGGACGAGGTTGCCGTGGTGATCGCCGAGGAGTTGGATCTCGACGTGGCGGGACCGGGCGATGTAGTGCTCGAGAAAGACGCGGTCGTCGCCGAACGCGCCCGCCGCCTCACGGCGCGCCGAGGCAACGGCCTCCGCGAGGTCCTCGGGCCGCTCCACCACGCGCATGCCCTTGCCGCCGCCTCCGGCCGCGGCCTTCACGAGCAGGGGGTAGCCCACCCGGTCTGCTTCCATCGGGTCGTCGGGACGGTCACTCGACGGGAGGGTCGGCACGCCGGCGTCGACGGCGACACGCTTGGCGGCAAGCTTGTCGCCCATCGCCCCGATGGTGCCGGGGGACGGCCCGACCCAGGTGAGGCCGGCGGCCTCGACCGCGGTGGCGAAGGGGGCATTCTCCGACAGGAAGCCGTAGCCGGGGTGGACGGCGTCGGCGCCGCTCGCCAGCGCCGCGGCGACGATCGCATCGCCGTCGAGGTAACCGGTGCTCAGGTGGACGGCTTCGTCGGCTTCCCGGACGAACGGCGCTCGCTCGTCGGCATCGACGTAAACGGCGACGCAGCGGATCCCCATCTCCCGGGCCGTGCGCATGATGCGACGAGCGATCTCGCCGCGATTGGCGATGAGCAGTGAGCGGATCACAGCCGAAACACTCCATAGCCCGGAGCGCCTTCGACGCTTCGGTTCTTCACGACCGACAGGCACAGGCCCAGGACCGTCCGCGTGTCGCGTGGATCGATGATGCCGTCGTCGGAGATGGCACCGGAGGCGACCAGCGCGAGCGAGCCCTTCTCCTGGATCTCCTCCACTGCCGCGACGATCGTTGCGTCTTCCCTCTCGTCGAACGGGACACCCGCCCGCGCTGCCTGATTGCGACGCACGATCGACATGACCCCCGCGATCTGTTTGGGGCCCATGACGGCAATCTTCGCGGTCGGCCACAGGAAGGTGAAGCGGTTGTTGTAGGCCCGACCACATGCCGTAGGTGCCGGCACCGTACGACGAGCCGATGATGACGGTGAGATGCGGCACCGTCGAGTTCGCGACGGCATTGATCATCTGGGAACCCTTCTTGATGATCCCTTCCGCTTCGAAATCGCGGCCCACCATGAAGCCGGTGATGTTCTGGAGGAACAGCAACGGCACGTCGATCTGGTTGCTGAGCTGGATGAAGTGCGCGGCCTTCTCCGCCGCCTCCGGGTAGATCACGCCGTTGTTGCCGAGGATTCCCACCTGGTGGCCGTGGATCTGGGCCCAGCCGCACACCATCGTTGGTCCGTACCGGGGCTTGAACTCTTCGAAGCGGGAGCCGTCGACCACCCGGGCGATGACGTCTCGCACGTCGAGCGGCTGGCGCAGGTCTCGACTGACGAGGCCGAG
>JANMYF010000038.1:0-8788 GCA_031381685.1 Acidimicrobiia bacterium | reverse complement strand
GGGGGGGGGGGGGGGGGGGGGGGGGGGGGGGGGGGGGGGGGGGGGGGGGGGGGGGGGGGGGGGGGGGGGGGGGGGGGGGGGGGGGGGGCGGGGGGGGGGGCCGGGGGGGGGGGGGCGGGCGGGGGCGCGGTGGGAGGCGCGGTGGGAGGCGCGGTGGAAGGCGCGGTGGAAGGCGCCGTGGTAGTGGCGAGCTGGGGAGACGACGCCCGGGCCGTCCTGGCTGGGGCCGTCGGCGGCGGCGTCAGTTCGTTTCTCCAGACCAGTGCCAGCTTCGACGGTTGGGTTCGGCGCACCTTGGCTCGGGATGTCGGCACCCGGCGGGACCGAGTTGCCGATTTGGAGGCAAACACCCCGTGATCGGGGAACGGCGTCGCCGCGGCGAGAAGCAAGAGCGACGCGACGATTACCGCGACCGTCCCGCTGTGTCCGCTCCGTGTCCACTTGGTTCGTCCCCTCACGAGACCTACATCGGCTATCCCGCGTCAGACCTGAGGTGGTGTTCTGGGGATTGCTCCTATCGGCATCGCTCACCACCCGTGACCCGCCGAACTGCAGTAACGCCGTGGCGACCGAACTCAGCCGTCGTAGAAGCCGGGTTTGTGCAGCCCGATCAGAGACCGCTCCCGCGGCGTCGTTGCCCGCTCGATCGCGGCGTCGGACAAGTGGTTCACCCGGTCGGTCGTCCGGATTCGCTGGGCAAGGTCGCGTCGTCCGTAGTGCACCTGGAGGAAGAACCGACCGGGGTCGCCTTCGAGACTCGGTAGGCGACGATGCCATGCATCCGAAACGAACAGCGAAACATCACCGGCCTTGGCGATGATCGGCACCGGGCCGAGATCGTTCCATGTGAGCGAGTCGTCCGCCGCGCGATCACGAGGAGGTGCCTGGCCGGACGTGTGGCTCCCCGGGATGACGCCGGTGGGACCGCACTCGAGTGGGCAGTCCATCAAGAAGATGTGAGTGGCCACGGCGAAGATCGGATACGGGATTCGTGCGTCCCATGGAACATCGGCAGGACGGGGGACGTGAGGACCCGAATCGATGTGCCAGAAGCGTCCGCCATGCCGGTTGTCGTCAGCGGGCTGGCGCCACGCCGTGTTTGCGATGACGTGGCAGTCCTCCCCGAGGAGTGGCTCGATGACCGACAGGATCGCCGGATGGCCAATCGCCTGCTGAGCGAGAGCGCTCCGATTGAGCATCTCGTAACGGAACGGTTCGAAGTGTCCGTCGCCAACACGGGTCGAACGGATGTCAGGTTCGACGTCGTCGAAGACTGCCGAGATCTCATCGGCAAGCGCGCCTACCTCTTCCGGGGAGAACACCTGGGGCAGGAGCGTGAAGCCCTCACGCTGGAGTTCATGAGCGGCGGGCGGGATGTCCGCGTCGTCGCGGTCACCTATGGTGAGATAGCCGGTCTTCCGGGTCAACACGTTGGCCTCCTGGGCACTTCTCGGCTCCTCTTCAGATGGATCGTCGGTCCGGCGTGATGACGGTTTCCCGCCACTGCCCTGTCGCAGGCTGCTCCAGGCTCGCGCATCTCACCCCTCCTCGGGGAGCCAAGGCGGCACTTCCTCAGGCGCCGAGCACTTCGCCCACGAGGGCCCTTGCCGCGGCCTGAACTTCCGCGAGGTGCTCGGGCCCTCGGAAGGACTCCGCATAGATCTTGTAGACGTCCTCGGTGCCGCTCGGGCGTGCCGCGAACCAGGCGTTTTCGGTGGTGACCTTGAGCCCGCCGATGGCCGCGCCGTTCCCGGGCGCCGCCGTCAGCTTCGCGGTGATCGCCTCGCCGGCGAGCACGGTGGCCGTGACCTGCTCGGGCGAGAGCTTGGCGAGCAGCGCCTTCTGATCACGAGTCGCGGGCGCGTCGACGCGCGCATAGGCAGGGTCACCGAAGGATTCCGTGAGACGGCGGTAGTGCTCGCTCGGTGATGAACCCGTGACGGCCAGGATCTCGGCTGCCAGGAGGCAGAGGATGATCCCGTCCTTGTCCGTGGTCCACACGGTCCCGTCCTGGCGAAGGAACGATGCTCCCGCCGACTCCTCGCCGCCGAAACCGACCGATCCGTCCGACAACCCCGGCACGAACCACTTGAACCCGACCGGGACCTCGATGAGGCGGCGGCCCAACACGTTCGCCACCCGGTCGATCATCGATGAAGAGACGAGCGTCTTGCCGATTGCGCAGTCGCCCCGCCATCCGGGCCGGTGCGAATAGAGGTAGTCGATGGCGACGGCGAGGAAGTGGTTTGGGTTCATCAGTCCGCCGTCGGGGGTGACGATGCCGTGGCGGTCCGAGTCCGCATCGTTGCCCGTCGAGATCTGGAATGCATCGCGATTGGCGATGAGCGACGCCATGGCGTGGGGGGATGAGCAGTCCATGCGGATCTTGCCGTCCCAGTCGAGCGTCATGAAGCGCCACGTCGGGTCCACGACAGGGTTGATGACGGTGAGGTCGAGTCGATGTCGTTCCGCAATCGCGCCCCAGTAGTCGACGCTCGCTCCGCCGAGCGGATCGGCACCGATGCGAATGCCGGAAGAGCGGATGGCGTCGAGATCGACGACGTTCGGGAGATCTTCGACGTATGTGCTGAGGTAATCATACGTGTGCGTAGTATCGGCCGCCAGGGCACGGGTGAGCCTGATGCGCTTGATGCCCCTGCCGCCGGCTTCGAGAATCTCATTCGCCCGGCCGGCGATCCATCCGGTGGAGTCGGTGTCGGCCGGCCCGCCGTGGGGAGGGTTGTACTTGAACCCGCCATCGCGGGGCGGGTTGTGCGACGGGGTGACGACGATGCCATCGGCCCGTCCGGCGTCAGTCGCCGACCGTCCGCGGTTGCGGGCAATGATGGCGTGCGACACCGCCGGCGTCGGCGCGTAGCGATCGGCGGCGTCGACCATCGTCGTGACCCCGTTCGCGGCGAGAACCTCCAGCGCGGTCGTGTGCGCAGGGACGCTCAGCGCGTGGGTGTCGCGACCGAGGAAGAGCGGACCGCCGATGCCCTGTTCTTGGCGATACTCGCAGATCGCCTGCGTGGTTGCTGCGATGTGGGCGTCATTGAACGCGGCGTCCAAGCTCGATCCGCGGTGACCCGACGTCCCGAACGCGACGCGCTGTGCTGGATCGGAGAGGTCCGGGCTTCGCACGTAGTAGGACGTGACGAGCTGCGCGATGTCCTCGAGATCGGAGGTCTGGGCACGTTGACCGGCACGGGGAGAGCTCATGGCGGCCAGCGTAGGAGCCGGGCGGCACCGCCGCGCCGTGGCTCGCCGCCCCACTGCGGTGCCGGTGCTGCGACAGTGCAATATTGGACCCGTGCGTTCTCCTGTGCTCGTCGACCCGGTGGTCCTCCACGAATGGCATCCGCTGAGCGCGCTCGATGAAGTCGCTCCGGGCCGGCTCCACCGCACCTTGCTCCTCGGCCAGGCGATCAGCTACTCGCGCGACCTCGACGGAGGACCAGTCGTCTGGGTGAGCGAACTCGATCCTTCCGGTCTGGTCGGCTTCGCCGCAGGTGCGGAGATAGACCCCACAACGGTGACCGATGCACTCCCGACCCGAGTCAAGTTCGGGTACCTCTGGACCACGCTCGGCCGTCCGGACCATGAGATCTTCGACATCCCGGAATGCGACGAAACCGACCGCCGGATTCTCAACGGCGGGAGCCTCATGGTCAGCGTTTCCGCACCACGCGCCGTGGAGAACTTCCTCGACATGGGCCACTTCCCCTATGTCCACACCGGACTCCTCGGCATCGAGCCGCGAACCGAAGTGGTGGAGTACACCGTCGAGACCACCGACGCCCAGGTGCTGGCCAAGGGCTGCAAGTTCTACCAACCGGTCGCCGCAGCGAGCGCCGCCGGTGGCCAGGTCACGGACTACACGTATCGGGTGCCCCATCCCTACTGCGTCATGCTCTACAAATCGGTGCACGCCGACCCGAGCCGCATGGACGTGATCGCGCTCTTCAATCAGCCGATGACCGAGGAGCGCATCCGGGCCCACAACTTTCTCGCGATGGTCGACGACGTGAGCACCGACAACACACTGCGGCACTTCCAGCAGCTGATCTTCGGGCAGGACAAGACGATTCTGGAGAGCCAGTTCCCGAAGCGGCTCCCGCTCGACCCTCGTGCCGAAACTCCGATACGCGCCGACAAGAGCGCCATCCACTATCGGCGTTGGCTGTCCAGCAAGGGTCTGACGTACGGCGTCATTCCCGCCGCGTAGCTTCAGCGAAGACTTATCGAGAGCGACCCAGGGCATGAAAGATCTGACGGCTCACTGGTATCCCGTCGCCCGCAGCGACGACCTGCCGCCCCGCCATGTCTTCCACGGTCTTCTGCTCGGTCGGGAACTCGCTCTCTGGCGAGCCGACGACGGGTACGTCAACGTGTGGGAGAACCGCTGCCTTCACCGCGGTGTCCGCCTCACCCTCGGCCACAACGAAGGACGCGAACTGCGCTGCCAGTATCACGGGTGGCGCTACGCCAACCGATCGGCCGGCTGCACCTACATTCCCGCTCATCCCGCCGACGCCCCGGCGCGCACGATCTGCAACGTGACCTTCCCGATGGTCGAGCGGTACGGGTTCGTGTGGACGGGCGAGGCGCCGCACGGTGAACCGCCGGCGATCGCCAGTCTCGACACGGGCGATCCGTTCGGCCTGCGCTCGGTGCCGGCGAACGTCGAGCCGCAGGTCGTGCTCGACGCTCTGGCGTCGTACCACTTCGTCCCTTCATCGGCGGTCCCCCATGCCGGGCACGCGAGGTCGGATCAGGCGTCGATCACGGTGTCGAACCGGGGCGACAGCTGGATCGAACTCACCTCCACGCACCTCGACGGGGCCTCGGGCGATGCCTCGTCCACGATCGTGTTCTTCGTCCAGCCGGTGGACTCGGCCCGGTCGGTGCTACGGGGTGTGCTGAGCCGGTCGCCGGAGCCGGGGTTCGCGCTGACGGTCCTCCGCGATCACGCGACGAGGCTCAACCGGTTCCGTGACGCGTTGGAAAGCGACGCTAGGAAGCGACCGGCGCAGGAGCCGATGGTCGCGAGGATCGGCCAGGTGTCCCTGGAGCTTTCGACCATGCCTGAGCCATCCGTCGACGGGCGAGTCGGTGGACTCGCGAGTGTTGTCGTGGCCCGCAAGCGAGAGGTGGGCGAGGGTATTGCCTCGTTCGAGTTCACACCCGTCGAAGGCCGGCTTCCGACATTTCAACCGGGCGCCCACATCGATGTGCACCTGCCGAACGGGTTGATCCGCCAGTACTCGCTCGTGAACGGACCGGGCGAGCAGGACCGCTACGTGATCGGAGTGAAGCTCGAACCCGCGTCGCGTGGCGGATCGTCGTGCCTTCACGAACTCGTGCGGGAGGGCGACGTGCTGGCCATCTCCGAGCCGCGCAACAACTTCCCGTTGCGCCGTGACTCGTTCCGCACGCTGCTCATCGCCGGCGGGATCGGTGTAACGCCCCTGCTGTCGATGGCCCAGGCCCTGCAGGTGAGTTCGCTCGACTTCGCGTTGCACTACTTCGCGCAATCGCCGGAGCACGTCGCGTTCCCAGACATCTTGGAAATGCTCGGCGATCGGTTGACACTCCATCTCGGGCTCTCACCGGTGGAGACCGGCTCGACTCTGAGGAGTCTCCTTGCGAGCCCGGGCGAAGGCGAGAACGTGTACATCTGCGGCCCCGGCCCGATGCTCGATGCCGCGCGGGCAGCAGCGGCAGCGGCAGGCTGGCCCGATCCGGCGGTTCATTTCGAGTACTTCAAGAACACCAGGCACCTCGACACCTCGACCACGTTCGAAGTGGAGCTCGCCCGCTCCGCTCTCACTCTGACCGTTCCGGAAGGTTCGTCGATCATGGAGGTGCTCCGCGACAACGGCGTCGTCGTGCCGTCATCATGCGAACAGGGGGCATGCGGCACCTGCGTCGTACCGGTCCTCTCCGGCCAGCCGGACCATCAGGACGTCTACCTCAACGACTCCGAGCGCACGGCCGGAGATCGCATGGCCATCTGTGTGTCGCGGTCGCTGACCCCTCGGCTCGTCCTCGACATCTGAAGCGGAACGCAACGACGAGATGATCAAGCTCTACGACTACGAACTCTCGGTCAACTGCTACAAGCAGCGGCTGTTGATGAGCATCTTAAACGTGCCGTTCGAGTCGATCCTCATCGACTTCTTCCCCGGCTGGGAACACAAGGGTGAAGCCTTCGCCGAGATCAACCCGCTCGGTCACATCCCGGTGATCGACGACGACGGCTACATCCTCCGGGACGCCCACGCGATCCTCGTGTACCTGTCGGCGAAGTACGACCCAAGCGGCCAGTGGTACCCGGCGCATGACCCGGAGGTCCTGGGTGAGGTGGCGTCCTGGTTGCTCTTCGCCGAGGGTACGACGAACACCGCATCGGCCGCACGGCTGCACGACACGCTCGGTTATCCCTTCGACATCGACGCCGTCCGCACCGGTGCCCACCGGCTGTTCCGGGTCCTCGACGAGCACTTGTGGTTCCAAGAACAGGAGGGCCGCGACTGGGTGGCCAGAGCGGCGCATCCGACCGTCGCCGATCTCGCGCTCTTCCCCGACGTGATGCTCGCCGAGCAGGGCGGCATCAGCCTGGTCGACTACCCGGCGCTGCGCCGCTGGACCGATCGTTTCAAGCGGACCCCCGGCTTCACCGTCATGCCGGGCATCTATCCGGCTGCTCCGAACGTCCCGGCACGATCGACGGCGACTCCGTCGGGTGGAGAAGGGACCTCGGTCAGCATCACCAGAGCGACCGATCGGGTCAGGGACACCGAACGCTCGGTCGCGCCCGACCCGATCGTCAACGAATGGTTCCCGGTGGCGACCGCGGCAGATGTGTTGCCCGGATCGATGCATCCGTTCAGGCTGCTCGACGAGCGATACCTGATGATGTGCCGAAACGATGGCGGTGTGTTCGTGACTCGGGACAGTTGTCCGCATCGGGGGGCACAGTTGAGCCTCGGGTCGTTCGACGGCGAACGGCTGCAGTGTGGCTATCACGGTTGGCAGTTCGGAGCCGGCGGACGCTGCGTCCACCAACCGGCGAATCCGGACGCCACGCCTCCGGCTCTTGCCAGTCTGCCGTCCGTCCGCGCCCAGGAGGCGTTCGGCCTGTGGTGGGTGTGTGTCGGCGGCGAGCCCCGCAATCTCCCGTTCTACGGCGCGTTCGAAGCACATCCCGGGCTCACGACCATCTGTGCGCCGAAAGTGGTTCGATCGTCGGGCCCTCGCATCGTGGAGAACTTTCTCGACATGGCGCACTTCCCGTTCGTCCATGAGGGTTACCTCGGTCGCGTTCCCGAAACCGACGTGGTCGACTACGACGTTCGTGTCGTCGGCGGCGAGTTGTTGGCGACCAACTGTGTGTTCTTCCAACCCCAACCCGGTCCGTCGGGGGGAGAGGGCGGTATTGTTACGTACACCTA
Organism: Acidimicrobiia bacterium; assembly: GCA_031381685.1. Taxonomy (GTDB): domain Bacteria; phylum Actinomycetota; class Acidimicrobiia; order Acidimicrobiales; family JANYDT01; genus JANLQX01. The sequence continues at coordinate 1,331 of JANMYF010000038.1, read as the reverse complement.
CGGTGTGTCCCATCCCTACGCCTCGCGGCTCGTCAAGATCCCAGGTGAGGCAGACGGGGGAGCACGGGATGGTTTTGAGATCCTGCTCGTGGTGAGCCCCGAGACCGAGGGAACGAACCGGGCGTGGATGATCACGACGGCGTACAACCCCGAAGCCGACCTCGCCGCCTTCAACGCGTTCGGTGCGCTGATCTTCCAGCAGGATGTCAGCATCGTCGAGTCGCAGCGTCCCGTGCGCCTCCCCCTTGCGCCGGCGAGTGAGGCGCACCAACGCGCCGACCAGATGAGCCTCGCCTACCGGCGCTGGCTGATCGAACGAGGCGTCCGATACGGCACGTCAGCCAACGGCTGAGCGGCCAACTCGCCCCGGGGTGGCGCGACTAACCCTGGTGAGAGCGTTTCCGAAGTGTGAAGAGCGGATTCCGACTCGACAGAGGGGGGCTCGATTCCGCTAACTTCTGCCCGATGACCACGCCTCCACTGCTCCGATCCCGCCGAAAGCTCCTTGTCGGCGCCCTTCTCTCGCTCTCGCTCATCGCCGCCGGCTGTTCGAGTGACAGCTCCGACACCACCGCCGCGGCCGAAACCGAAGCCGCCGCCGAGACGGCCGCTGCCGAGACGGCCGCTGCCGTCGAAACTGCGGCTGCTACCGAAACTGCGGCCGCCGTCGAGACTGCAGCGGCCGCCGAAACCGCAGCAGCCGCTCCCGCTGCCGCCGGTGCACCGAAGTTCGGCATGATCTACTCCGCTGAGTGGGCCGACGGCTCGTGGGGCGAAGCCGCCTTCAACGGCGCCAATGAGCTCAAGAAGGCCGGGCTCGTCTCGGAGATCCAGCTCCAGGAAAACGTTCCACCGGGCGCCGAGGCCGAGCGTGCTCTCCGTGCGCTCGCCGAGGCCGGATTCAACCCGATCGTCGCCCACTCCTTCAACTACGGCGATGACGTGAAGAAAGTGGCCGCGGATTTCCCGGACACGATCTTCTCGTATGCCGGCGGATTCGGTGACGTGAAGGCGAACGTGGGCGACTACGACCAGCCGTTCTTCGAGGCGTCGTACCTCTCCGGCATTCTCGCCGCGGGTGTCCAAGGGAAGGGCAATGTCGCCGGCGCCGGTGGATTCGAGATCCCCGTCTGCTATTCGATGTACGAAGCCTTCCTCGCCGGTGCCAAGGAAGTCCTTCCGGCGACCACCGGTTCGTTCGTGGCTGTTGGTGACTGGTACGACGTGCAGAAGGCGAAGGAGGCCGCTCTCGCCCAGAAGTCCGACGGTGCGACGATGTTCGTCGGCTGCGGCCAGGGCCCGACCTTCGGGCAGATCGAAGCGGCCAACGA
>JANMYF010000035.1:0-11983 GCA_031381685.1 Acidimicrobiia bacterium | reverse complement strand
GTCCACCCCACTTGCGGGCCACCTTGATGGCACATTCGTTGGCCTCGGCGCCGGAGTTCGCGAAGAAGACCTGACCACCACCGCCGAGCAGGCGGTCGATGGTCAGCGCCACGTGAGGTCCGGGGACGGTGGCGAACAGATTCGATACGTGCACCAACGTGTTGGCCTGCTCGGCGATCGCATCCGCAACTTCGGCGTTCGCGTGTCCGAGCGAAGTGACCGCCAGCCCGCACAGGAAGTCGAGGTAGCGCTTGCCGGTCGAGTCCCAGAGTTCGGTGCCGCTCCCCCGCACGAACGTCACCGTCGGCGCGCCGAACACCGGCATCATCGGGCAGTGCTCGAGACGGTCGAACCCGGCCGCGTGCGCGACGTCGGCGGTCGCCGCCCGGTGCACTGCCAGTTTGTCGTTCGCACTCGCAATCATCGGGTGACCTCCGTGCCGATCCCGGCGTTGGTGAAGACTTCGAGCAGGAGCGCGTGCGGCGCCCGACCGTCGAGGATGTGGGCCTTGCCGACACCGCACCGGATGGCGTGCAGGCAGCTCTCGATCTTCGGGATCATGCCGCCGGTCAGGGTTCCGTCGGCCATCATCGCCTCGAGCTCGTCAACCGTGGTGGAGCTGATGTGACTGCTCGGGTCGTCGACATTGCGGCGGAGCCCCTCGATGTTCGTGAGATACACGAGCTTCTCGGCCCCCAGCGCGCCGGCGATCGACCCGGCGGCCGTGTCGGCGTTCACGTTGTACGCCTGGCCGGTTCCGTCGACACCGATCGTGGCGATTACTGGGATGAGTTCGTCGGAGAGCAAGCGGTCGAGCACGTCGGTGTTGACCGACTCGACGTCGCCGACGAAGCCGAGCTCGGGATCACGACACGTGACGCGCAGCAGCTGTGCATCCTCTCCGGACATCCCGACAGCGAGCGGACCGTGCACGTTGATGGCCGACACCAGGTCGCGGTTGACCTTGCCGACGAGCACCATGCGAGCGACCTCGAGGGTGGCGGCGTCGGTCACCCGGAGCCCGTTGCGGAACTCGCTCGTGATCGCGAGGCGCTCGAGCATCTCGCCGATCTGGGGCCCGCCCCCGTGAACGACGACGGGCCGCATGCCCACCGATCGCATCAAGACGACATCTTCGGCGAACAACCGCAGAGCGGTCCGGTCATCGGTGGCGGCGAGGACGTTGCCGCCGTATTTCACGACGACGACCTTTCCCCAGAACCTCTTGATGTAGGGAAGCGCCTCGACCAGTACGCGCGCTTTGGTCACCGCCGACAGCGCGTCCGTATCGAGCGGATCGGCCGGTTCCGCGCTCACGGATAGAGGCCGATCGTCGCGAGGCCGGTGGTCTCCTCGATACCGAGTGCGAGGTTCGCGCACTGGATCATGGCCCCACTGGCCCCCTTGGTCAGGTTGTCGATCGCCGCGATGACGACGACGTAGCCGGTGCGTTCGTCGTAGCGCGCGGTGATCTGGCACACGTTGGTGCCCATCACCGCCTTGGTCGAAGGAGAGCCGTCGACAATGGTGACGAACGGCTCGCCCGAGTAGACGCCCTGCAGCATGGCGAGGAGGGCATCTGTGGAGGTGGCTCCGGTCGGCCGCGCATAGCTGGTCGTGAGCATGCCTCTGGTCATGGGGGCAAAGTGCGGGGTGAACAGCACCTGCGCGCCGGTGAGCATCTCGATCTCGGCGGTGTGGCGATGGTTCAGGAGTCCGTATGCCTCCATGTTCTCGGCAACGGTTCCGTACAGGCTGGTGTGCTTGAGCGCACGACCCGCGCCCGAGATGCCGGTGGCGGCGTCGACGATGATCCCGATCGGTTCGATGACCCCGTGCTTGACCAGTGGAGCGAGTCCGAGCGCGGCGCAGGTCGGGTAGCAGCCGGGGGCGGCGATCAGGGGAGCGTTCCTGAGCTTGGCCCGGAACAGTTCAGGCAGGCCGTACACGAACTTCTTGAGCAAGGCCGGTTGGGTATGTTCCTCGTGATACCAGCGCTCATAGGTCTGCGCGTCGTTGAGACGGAAGTCTGCCCCGAGGTCGACGATGTGCGGGACACGCTTCATCAGATCGGGCATCAGCTCCTGACTCTTGCCGTGGGGCAGGCAAAGAAAGACGAGATCGCAGCTGTCCGCCGCGCTCGGCTCGTAGGTCGAGAAGACCAGGTCGGGATAGGCCGTGGCGAGGCTGGGATAGAGCGAACGTGCCGACGTTCCGGCCTGAGAGTCGCCCGTGGCCCACCGTAGGTCGAGACCCGGATGCCCGTGGATGAGTCGTAGGAGTTCGACGCCGGTGTAGCCGGACGCCCCGATGATGCCAACTGTCGCCATAGACGAGAGCATAGCGTCTCATGCAACGACCTGCATGAGTATTCATAAGTGCACCTGTGGAAAACCCCGGCAATCCACAGCCTTCGCGCCCTTGTCATCCCCAGCCTTCGGCCGTCAGGGTACATCCATGGGTTTCGAGATCACGCTCATCGACAACACCTCAGAGCACGTCGACGCCGCCGACGGCTACGCGCTCGAGGGACCCCTCACCACGTTCTTCCGTACCGCTCCGGGCCGGACCCCTCGGCTCGACCCCTGGTCGGAACGTGTGCTCAGTGTTCGCACGGAACGCATCGCCATGATCCGACCCGTCCAGTCGACGGTCACGCTGTCGTCATCGCTGCGGTCCGTGAGCTGAAGCGGTCGAAGCCGCGGGCGCCTTCCTCAGTCGAAGGCATTGGGGCCCAGCCCCGAACGAAGCGGCGCCGGGCGCGCGCAGGTCGTGGCCAATTCGATGCGTCGACCGTCGTCGGATGACCGGACGATCGAGGTCATCATCTCGAGGACATGGAGGGCCAGATCTCCGGATGCGCGGTGGGGCCTCCCGTGCTTCGTCGCCGACAGCATGTCGGCCAGACCAATGCCCCGCTGCTGAGGGATGGTGGTCTTCTTCAGAGGGACGTCTCGCCAGTCAGCGGCGATGATCGAGCGGATCTGCACCGGCCCGCCGAACGTGTTCGGGTCCGGCACGGAGAGGGTGGCCTCCGAGCCGTAGATCTCGATGTTGCGGTAGCGGCTGGCTTTCACATCGAAACTCGTCACCAGTGTGGCAGTGGGCCCCGATGCGAACTCGATGATGGACGAGACGTGCGTGGGGACAGTCGCCGTAACGACGTCTCCAACGCGACCCTTCGAGTGGACGACGCGTTCGGCCATGCCGATGCGGGCCGACCCCATCACCGATCGGGCCGGGCCGAGCAGGAACGTGAGCGCCGTGAGGTAGTACGGACCCATATCGAACAGCGGCCCGGCGCCGGGCCCGTAGAAGATCTCCGGGTTCGGATGCCACCACTCCGGACCGAAGCCGAGCATGAACGCATTTGCGGCAAGCGGCTCGCCGATCATTCCGCGGTCGATGGCCTCGCGCGCCGTCTGCAGTCCCGCGCCGAGGAACGTGTCGGGCGCGCAACCGATGCGCAGACTCCGGCTTGCGGCGGCTTCGATGAGCGCTCGTCCTTCGTCGAAGTCGATGCCGAGCGGCTTCTCGCTGAACACCGCTTTGCCGGCGTCGAGCACCGCCCGGGAGACGACGGTGTGGACTGGCGCGGGGGTGAGATTGACGACCGCGTCGATCGACGGATCGGCGAGCATCTCGTCGACGGACGTAGCGGAAGTCTGCCGTGCCGGCCTGGCCAGTGCGGCATAGTCGGCCGCCAGTTTTTCGGCGCGGCCCGGCATCCCGTCGGCGAACGCGGCGATGTCGATCCAGTCGATCTCGGCAAGCGTGCGGACGTAGACCGGCGCGATGTTGCCGCAGCCGATGATGCCGATGCGGGTCATACCCGGCCCGAGGAGAAGCCGCCGCCCACCAGGTACCGGTGGCTGTCGGCCACGGCCGAGAACATGTCGGTGTCGCAGCGGTCGAGTTCCACGATGTGCCACGCGGCGTCCGGAGCGGAAGACAGCACCCGGGCGATGTCGAGCGTGCCCGAGCCGACGGCGACCATCGAGCTCTTCGGATCGTCTGCGGGGCCGTCTTTCACGTGCAGGAGCCGGATTCGGGGCCCAACCTCGACAATGGCATCCACCGGGTCGGCCCCACCGACGGTGGCCCAGTAGATGTCCAGCTCGGCGAAGACCGTCGGGTCGAGCCGTTCGAACAGGTGGGACCATGCGGTGCGGCCGTCGATGATCGTCTCGAACTCCCACCAGTGGTTGTGGTAGCCGAGGCTCAGCCCTCGGGAGCGGGCGATCGTGTTGGTGGCGTTGAGCGTCTCCGCGGTGTGCTTCACGGCATCGAGATCGGCGAACGAGGCCGGTGGCAGGAACGCCGCGACCACGGTGTCGCCGCCCACGGACTGCACGTCGTCGAGGAGCACGTTGAACACGTCGACGTCGAGGTTCCCGGCGTGCGCGCTGCACACACGCAGTCCGGTCTCCTTCGCGACCGCAGCGAACTGCGTCGGCGTGAGGTTGTGGAACCCGGCGAGCTCGACGCCGACATAGCCCATGTCGGCCACTCGCCGCAGGACCGAGGCGAAGTCGTCTTTCGCCTGCTCGCGCAGAGAATAGAGCTGTAAGGCGATCGGCGGGGCGGGGGTCATCCCTCCTTCGTAGACGAACGGAGGTGACGTTGCCAGTGCAGGTCCTGGGTCAGCTCACGTCGCTGGGTCGGGATGTGTGCGAAAACGACGTCGGCGCCGACCCGATGAACGTCAGCCGACCCAGGATGCACTCCAGCCGACCCAGAATTCGCTAGCCGCGGAGTTCTGCGCCGGTGGCGGTCCGGACGGCATCGATGGCCGCCTGGCGGACGGCGGTCAGCTCGGCGTCGCCGAGGGTGCGGTCGGGCGCCGAGACCCGGATGCGGTACGCGAGGCTGCGCGATCCCTCGTTCACGCCCTTGCCCCGGTACACGTCGAACAGGGCCACGTGCTCACACAGTTCCCCCACGCCGTCCTTGATCGCCGCACCGACTTGACCTGCCGAAACACTGTCGGGGACGACGAACGCGAGATCGAAGTCGCTCGACGGGAACCGGCTGAAGCTGGCGACGTCGGCGCTGCGCCGGGGCTGAGCGAGAAGGTTCTCGAGATCGACCTGGAGATACCCGACGCGGCGTTCGATACCCCACGCCTCGGCGACGGCCGGATCAACCTCCCCCACAATGCCGAGCGGAAAGCCCGTACCGGTGTTCACGACGCGTGCGCTGCGCGTCGGGTGGAGACCGGCGACATCGGCCGGCCGGACGGCGATCGCGGCGGGGACGATGCGAAGCAGGCCGATGAGCCGATCGAGGGTGCGGACGGCGCTGCGCGCGTCGTCACCGTCGGCAGCGAACGCCACGGCGAGCTGATCGCGCTCATAGGGCAGGATCTGATCGGGACGGGGTGTTCCGAACACGTGGCCGATCTCGAACACGCGCATCGACGGGTTGCGGTGGTTGGCGTTGTGACTGAGCACGCGGAGCAGTCCCGGCAGCAGGCTGGGCCGCATCACCGCTTCCTCCGGAGACATCGGGTTCGCCACCCGGACGACCTCGGAGCGGTGCCGGGTCCTGGCGAGATCGTCGTCGCCGAGGAACGTCGAGGTCCACACTTCGTTGGCGCCGTCCGCGGTGAGCAGATCGCCGACGCGGCGGCGATCTGTCTGCTGCGGGGTGAGTCGACCGACGAGATCGGTCCGGAGCTGTCGGCGTTCGATGTTGTCGTAGCCGAAGTGGCGGCCGACCTCTTCGATGACATCGATCTCGGCCGTGGCATCGGGACGCCACGGCGGAATGACGACATCGTGAACGCCGGATGCCGTGCGCGTCGGCGTGAACCCGATCGGGGCGAGCAGGCCGGCGATGGTCTCGTCAGTCAGTGCGGTGCCGAGCACGAGGTTGACGCGATCCGTACGCACACGTACAGAGGGGTGGACGGCGGGAACCGGGCGGATGTCGTCGAAGGACTCGACCGTTGCGTTCGGACAGGTGAGGCGGACGATCTCGACGAAGCGCGCCGCCGCGGCGGGGATCGCCTCGGGATCGGTTCCCCGTTCGAACCTGGCCGACGCCTCGCTGCGAAGGTTGAGCCGCTTGGCCGTGCGGGCGATGCACATCGGCGTCCAGTGGGCGATCTCGAGCAGCAGATTGGTCGTGGTGTCGGAGACCTCGCTGGTGATCCCGCCCATCACTGCGGCGATGCCAACGGCAGTGCCAGCGCCGTCGGTGATCACGCCGTCGGCACCCTGGGTGCCGAGCACGCGCTCGATGCCGTCGAGGGTGGTGAGGTGTTCGCCCTCGGTCGCCCAGCGGACTCCGATGCGTCCACCGACAAGGGCGTCGAGGTCGAACGCGTGGCTCGGGATGCCCAGTTCCAACATCACCAGGTTCGAGGCATCGACCAGGTTGGAGATGGGACGCATCCCGGCGAGGGTGAGGCGGGCCTGGACCCAGTTCGGCGACGGCGCGACGTGGACGTTCCGGATAGTGGTGACGGTGAGCCGGTCGCACAGGTCGGTGGCGGTGATCGACCCTCGTTCTGACGGTGATCCCGATGCTGAGGCGTTCACGACCCCATCGATGATCCGTGGCGGAGTGAATGGGAGGCCGAGCTTCGCGGCGAGGTCCCGGGCCACGCCGAGCACGCTCATCGCGTCGGGACGGTTCGGGTTCACCGACAGGTCGAATACGACATCGGAGGTGATGCCCAGGGCGTCGGTGATGGGCTGCCCGAGGTCAGTGCCTGCGGGGAGTTGGAGAATGCCCGCATGATCGTCGCTGAGGCCGAGCTCACGACTCGAGCACAGCATGCCGTTCGACCATTCGCCGCGCAGCTTGCGGCGCTCGATGAGCATCCCGCCGGGCATGGTGGTCCCGAGGGTAGCGAGCGGCACGATGTCGCCTTCGGCGAAGTTCCATGCGCCGCAGGCGATCTGGAGCGTTTCGGTCTGGTCGGATGCCGTGACGATGTCGACCAAGCGGACCTTGTCGGCATTGGGGTGCGGACGGATCGCTCGCACCTGCGCAGTGATGATGCCGTCGAGCCCCTCCCCGATCCGCTCCACACCTTCCACCTCGAGACCGAGGCCGTTGAAGATGGTGGTGAGCGCGTCGACCGACGAGGTGACGGGCACGAGTTCGCGCAACCAGGAAAGAACAATCCTCATAGTGGGCTCCTGGTCAGAACTGCTGGAGCAGTCGAAGGTCGTTGTCCATGAAGAGCCGGAGGTCTTCGACACTGTGACGGTTCATGGCGAGCCGGTCGATGCCGAAGCCCCACGCGAATCCGGTCCACTCCTCCGGGTCGATGCCGCCGTTGCGCAACACGTTCGGATGGACCATGCCGCAGCCGCCGAGTTCGATCCAGCCAGAGTGGGAACAGACGCGGCAGCCGCCTCCTCCGCAGAACGGACACGTGATGTCGAACTCGGCGGACGGCTCGGTGAACGGGAAGAACGACGGGCGCAGGCGCACCTTGAGGTTGGTGCGGCCGAAATATGCGGCGATGAACTGCTCGATCGTTCCGGCCAGGTGGCCGAGCGTGATGCCGCGATCGATGACCAGCGCTTCGATCTGGTGGAACACCGGGAGGTGCCGGGCGTCGGGGGTGTCGACGCGATAGCAGCGTCCCGGCATCACGGCGTAGATCGGCGGCTTCTGCTCCCGCATCACGTGGATCTGCATCGGCGAGGTGTGGGTGCGGAGGAGGACGTCGTCATGGCGTCCGTCCGTACCGGGAAGGTCGAGGAAGAAGGTGTCGTGCATGGTGCGCGCCGGGTGGGCCGGCGGAAAGTTGAGGGCTTCGAAGTTGAACCAGTCCGTCTCGACCTCGTTGCCGTGGTGCACCGAGAACCCCATGCCGACGAAGATGTCCTCCAGGTCGCGGATCGTCCGGCTGATGAGGTGCAGCGTGCCCGGGAGCTCCGGCGACAGCCGTTCGGTGAGGTCGAGGCGTTCGGCTTCGAGCGTGGCGCGCCGGGCCGTTTCGACGACGGCGGTCCGACGATCGGCGACCGCGGCGGTGACCGCCGATCGAGTTGCGTTGATCGCCGCGCCGAAGGCTTTGCGCTCATCGACGGACAGCGCTCCCAGCGTCTGATTGGCCAACGTGATGGGTGCCTTCTTGCCGAGAACGGCGATCTCGACGGCCTTCAACGCCTCGGGTGTGTCGGCCGCAGCGATCGCCGTGATGGCGTCGGCTTGGAGCGCCGCGAGTTCTTCGAGTCGCATCGCCGGCTCAGGCCTCGGCCGGGACGGAGGTCGTGCCGCCGGCACTCGGTCGAAGCGGAACGGTGCAGCACGAGCGTTGCAGATTCACGAAAACGATTCTGCCCGAGAGTTGGGCCGGGCGAGGTGCAGTTCCGCGGCCTTCCCCGCAAGATGGCGTCACGTCCGAGATCGGAAGCGGCGTTGACGTGCCGCTTCGAAGGCGAGGATCGTCGCCGACATCGAGACGTTGAGCGACTCCGTCCGACCGGCCATGGGGATGGTGAGGTGAAGTTCGATCAGAGCCAGTTCGTCCGCGGCCAGGCCACGGGCCTCGTTGCCGACGACCAGGGCGGTGGGGCCGATGAGGTCGGCCCGATCGTGATCGATACTCCCATCGGACCGGACGACGCCAGCCCACACCCGCACCCCCCACCCGGCGAAGGCCGAGACGACCTCGTCGAGCGCCACGCCGGTCACCACCGGTACGTGGAACAACGCTCCCGCCGAGGAGCGGACCACCTTGGGACTGGTCACGTCGACGCTGGCGCCGGCGAGGACGACGCCGACCGCCCCTGCTGCCTCGGCGGAACGCAGGAGGGTGCCGGCGTTGCCCGGGTCGCGCAGGTCGACGGCGACGATGGCGAAGCCGCCGTGGCGCAGTCCCTGTTCCAGCGCCGCCAACGCGTCCGGCGTCCGGCGAACAATGGCACAGAGCGGCTGCGGGCTCTTGGTGTCGGAGACCCGGCCGAGCACATCGTCGACCACGACGTGGACCGGGACACCCGGAGCCAGCCGCGACAGGACGGGTTCACCTGCCGCGACCGGGGTGACGAAGACGGCGTCGACCACTGCGCCGGCGTCGAGGGCCTCCGCCAGCACTTTCGCCCCCTCGACGACGACGAGACCTTCGCCCAGACGCGACTCGCGGCGCCCGATGAGGCGCCGCAGTCGCTGCACATGTTGGTTGTGAAGGGCAAGCGGCGTCATCCGCGCCAGCCCGACCGAGATTGGACAGGCCGAAGCCTGGTCGTCACGCCGCCGTGGGAGACGAAGCAGCGTCGGACGCCGCTTTGGCCAGTACGGCGAATGCGGCGGAATCGGTGACAGCCAGGTCGGCCAGCATCTTCCGATCGACCTCGATGCCGGCAACCTTGAGCCCGTTGATGAAACGGGAGTAGCTGATCCCGTTCACGCGGCACTCGGCGTTGATGCGCTGGATCCACAGCGCCCGCATCTCGCCCTTGCGGGCGCGGCGGTCGCGAAATGCGTAGCGCATCGACTGCATGACCTGCTGGTTGGCCGTGCGGAACGTGCGGCTCTTGGAACCGCGATAGCCCTTTGCGGCTTCGAGAACTGCCTTGTGGTGCTTCTTGGCGTGAACGCCGCCCTTGACGCGTGCCATGGGAACTCCTTTGGGGGTTGAGCCGCGAATCGGCCCGGGGTACGAACGAGAACGAACAGCAGACGAAACGACGCCTGCCGGGTGCGCCGGCAACGCCGACGAGGAGATGCCTAGATGCCGAGCATTTTCTTGACGTTGGCCGCATCGCCCTTGGCGAGGACGGTGTCCTTGGCCAGGCGACGGGTACGCGTCGAGGACTTGTGCTCGAGCTTGTGGTAGCCGAACGCCTTCTCGCGCATGATTTTTCCGGTGCCGGTCACCCGGAAACGCTTCTTGGCCGTGCGGTTGGTCTTCATCTTGGGCATGGGGTTCTCCTAGTGGTTGCTCAGGGCGGTGGCCCTCAGGCGGTCGGTGCTGCTGAGGGTTGCGCTGAGGCTGCTGGTTCGACGATTGGTTCACCAGTCAATGACGTTTCATCGCTGGGCGAGGAGCCGTCCGGGCGTGGTGCCTTCTGCTTGGGCGGCACCACCTTCTTCTCCGGGGCAAGCACCATCGTCATGTTGCGTCCGTCGAGGCGAGGGGTTGCTTCGATCTTGGCGGCGGGGCCGATGATCTCGGCGACCTTGTTGAGGATGCGCATACCCAGTTCGGGGTGGGCGACTTCACGGCCTCGGAACATGATGGTGATCTTGACCTTGTGACCCTCGGACAGGAACTCCATGACCTTGCGGGTCTTGGTGTCGAAGTCGCCGCCGCCGATCTTCGGGCGGTACTTCATCTCCTTGATGGAGATGGCGATCGACTTCTTCCGGGCTTCCTTGTCCTTCTGCTTGAGCTCGTAGAGGTACTTGGGGTAGTCGAGGATCTTGCACACCGGCGGGTTGGCCATGGGCGCGATCTCGACCAGGTCGAGTTCAAGTTCACGGGCAGTCTGCAGGGCCTCGGGCAGCGGTTTGATCCCCAGAGGGGCGCCATCGGGACCGAGCAGGCGGACTTCACGGGCACGGATGCGCTCGTTGATCCTCGGCTCGCGGGGGTCATTGGACGGGGCAGTAGCGATTCGGCATCACTCCTCGGAAGAAACTGGGCTGGGTCCGTGAATAAAGCACCACGAAACCCACCGCAGTCCCGCAGGAGCGGAACGATCGACGGGACCTCTTCGGTCAACCCGGTCGCATGTCCGCAGAGGGACGGTGGCCGGGTGGGGCTGTGGGTCGCATCGCTGACAGGGTCGTCGATGCGGTCCGGTGCCCGCTTGTTCTCGGTTGTGACCCGATAGGTTACACGTCCGATGAGTTCTCTCTGGACCCCCGACGGCGAACGACCGGTTCGACGCTCCCCCGACCCCCAACCAGCCGCCAGTTCGCCGATGCCGCCCCAGGGCGAACGGGAGCTCAGCGCCGACGATGTCGCCGCGCTCCAAGAGGAACTGCAGGAGGCGCAGCGCGAGATCTTGTCGGTGCCGGCGTCGGCCATCGTGGCCAACCACGTCATCGGGCTCTTCCAGCTGGCCGCCGTCCACCTGCAGGTTTCGCCGCCGAACCTCGACGATGCCCGCTTGGCCATCGACGCCATGGGCGTGATGGTCGACGGGCTGCAGGGACGACTCGGCGTCGACGAGGGGACGCTCGAGGATGCCCTCGCCCAGATCCGCCTGGCGTATGTGCAGATAGCCGGCGGCGCCGGGGAGTAGTCCCGGTCAGCCTCGCGACGTCACTCGGCGTCGCGCAGGAGCCAGTGGGCGCGGGCTTCGTCGAGCGATGTGCCGTTGGCTCCCCCGCCGTAGGACGGGTCGTGACGTTGTACCGGATCGTCCTCCCAGCCGCAGCAGGGGCAGATCTCGTAGGTCTCGACGTCACCCGGCACCGCGTGGCGACAGACGGGGCATGGGAACGACGGGCCGTCGAGGGTGACCGATCTCGCTTCCTCTACGCCGCCGAGGGATGGTCCGAGCGTGACCCGAACCGCCGCCCCGACCCCGACCGAGCGTGAGCCGTCGGTGAGCGCGGTGGCGTGGAAGGCGACACGCCGACCACCGCCGAGAGCGACCTCGCCCAGGCCGACGACGGCGTCGAAGGAGCTCACGACTCCGGGCCGGGTGGGGTCGCCGGTGGCCATCGTCAGTGGATGATCTTCTCGATTGGCAGCTCCAAGATGTCGGTCGCGCCGGCATCTTTGAGCGCCGGGATCAAGGTGTTGATCCCCTTCTTGGGCACGACCGTCTCGATGGCGTAACCCGTTTCACCCCAGAGGCGCGACACGGTCGGCGTCTTCATCGACGGCACGAGGGCAACGACGGCATCGAAGCGGTCGTTGTCGACGTTGAGCTTGAGCAGGACCTTGCCGCGGGCTTCGAGGGTGCCGAGAAGCTGTGTCTTGATCTGCTCCATGGCGTGGCGCTTCTCGGGGTCGGCGTAGGAGTCGGCGTTGGCGATGAGCTCGGTGTAGCTGGTGAGG
>JANMYF010000301.1:0-3108 GCA_031381685.1 Acidimicrobiia bacterium | reverse complement strand
TCGCAACGTACCTCACCGAGGTCGACGAGCGCACCCGCGAAGCGCTCGCGCCGTCCTGTCCGCTCCGCTACCCGGAACCCGACGTGGATCCGCATCGCTGAAAAGAAGTGCAACCCTTGAGGGGGGAGATTCGATGACCGTCTCGGCACGGCAAAATCGACGGTCACGCAGTGCGGCCCCGGCGCAGGTCGGTCGTATCCCACTCAACGCTCTTAGGAGGACGATCGAGCTCATCGACGATTCGGCCGAACAGAAGCAAGAGCGGTTCGTTCATCGGAGGCCGAGCAGAACCGAGGGCGTCGTCAACCGCAATCATTGTCACTGGGCTAATCCGTCCTGACGATCGACTCCCCCTTCACCTGCTGCGTTCGGTCCGTTGTCGTGAGCGTCCCACGCATCGCGTCTGCGGTGCACCGCAGGCGTTCGCCCCGGTGGCCGGTCCCCTCAGTCTGCCGGGGCGAACAGTTCGAGGCTGATGTTGTCGGGGTCGCGGAACTCGAGGATGAGCGAAGCACCGAGGTCTTTCACGCCGCCATGCTTGATGCCGAGGGTGTCGAGACGCGCTGCGGCCTCCTCGATTTCCGCTCGGGAGCCGAGCGTGAAGCTGACGTGATCGAGCCCGACCCGATCCTCATCGAAGCAGTCGCCCGCCGGCGCAACCGGCCGGAGGCCGAACAGCCCGTCGCCGAGCTTGTAGATCACGCCGCCGTAGAGAAAGCCAAGTGCGGCCCGCGTGGCCTCGTCGGCATCGGGCGGCACTTGGAAGGCGACGGGGAACCCGAACACGTCGTCGTAGAAGGCCCGTGAGCGCGCGATGTCGGTGACGGTGAGGCGAATGTGGGCGTAGCCAGAGGGCGTGATGGACACGGTGATCGTTCCTGCTTTCAAAAGTTGCAGCGTGAAGAAGCGGGCGTTGATCAGGGCGGGAGCGTTCCCGCCGAAGCTGGTGCATCAGCTCGTACGGCCGCATTCTCGAGATCTCGTCAGGTCGTCAGAAGCCGCAAGCGCATCTTCATCGTAGGGGTGAAACGGGCCGGGCGCACCCCGCCCGGTCTCGCGGTGGCGGACCGGGCGGCGTACCCGTCAGCGGGCGAGGAAGGCGAGCACCGTGAGCAACACCGTTCCGCTCGACAGCGATTACGGGCCAAGATTGATCGTGAATTCGTTCAACACGAATGTTCGAACCGTCGCACTTCCCCCCAAGCGAGCACAGCACGACGGTTTCTTGATCGTCGTAGCCGTCGGTGGTGGTGTCGCCGTGTTTGCCGAGATGGATGAACCCATGAGCGGAGTTCCGGTTTTCGACCGCGTTCAGGCCTTCGTTGTCTAGATGTACATCAGAACACGGTGTCCGCGTACATCACGACGCATCGGAGTCTGAGCTGGCCCCTTGTTCATCAGCCAGTTCTTCCAGCGTGGATGCGTCACCCGCTGGTGTCGGGTACGTCGATGGCTCGCCCGTCTCGGCCGGAGTCTTGTCATGCCCCAGCAACTGGTTCGTCTGCTTCATTGCAGCTCCTTCATCGGGCCCGATCATCGGACCAGGCACTGCAAGTTCCCGTTCGTGGAGCTTCTAAACCAGCAGCGGACTCATTGCCCGCCCTGGCGTTGCGCGACTCCGTGAGCGAGTTCGATCGCGTCAGCGTGATCGACGCGGGTTTCAAGCATGGGTGCGCCGCCCAGGTCGACGAGGCTTTTGGATTGTTGAACCTCGAACGCGCCGACGCCGCACCCGACAGGCACTCATGCTCTGAACTGCGGAAATCAGGGTGGGCGATACAGGACTCGAACCTGTGACCCCCGCCGTGTGAAGGCGGTGCTCTACCAACTGAGCCAATCGCCCGGGTCGCCCATCACGTTAGCCGCGCCAGCGTCGCGGGGAGTCGAAACGGATGCCAAACTGATCCCGTCCGGTGCCTCTCCGCGGGGCACCTCCACCAGAAGGAGCAACACATGGGAATGATGGACGAGATGAAGGACAAGGCGGACGGCCTGGTCGACAAGGCGAAGGAAGCAGCCGTAGGGCTCAAGGACAAGATCCCCGGCGGCGACAAGGCCGACGGTCTCATCGAGAAGGCCAAGGGCATGCTCGACAAAGATGGCGACGGAGAAATCGACATGCTCGAGAAGGCCAAGGGGGCCGCAGGCGGTCTCGTCGACAAGGCCAAGGGACTGCTCCACAAGGACGGACCGCTCCCCAAAGAGTGAGGGTCGACTAAGTGTGATCCCCGTGTCCGCAAGCGGAAGCGGACCGTGGAGACGTGGACGGCGGGGTGGCTTCGGCTGCCCCACCGGCGCGTTGGAGCCAGAACCGCCCTGGGAAGCGACGGTACAGCTAGCGCCGGACTCTGCGCGTGCTCGCCCGCGCGGAGCCTTTGCGAGCCGGGGCGCGGTTGGCCAACTCACTCGGGACGGAACGAGCAGCAACGTTGCGAAGGTCCATGAACTGCTCGGTCACGTACATCACGTCGCCGTCGTACGCGACGCCGATACCGATGGAATCGAACGTCGGATCAACGATGTTGCGGTAATGGGCCGGGCTGGCGACGAAGAGATCGTGGAGTGCCGAAACGGCGACGTTGCCGCAACCGACGTTCTCTCCCAGGCGTTGCCAGTCAGCCGTCACCTTGGCGACGAAGTCCGGATTGTGTAGGACACCACAGCGTTCAGATCCGCCGGCCCTCGCAATCATCTCGTTCGACCACTCCCGCCCGACACCGACGAGTTCGGGAGCGACGCGCAACGCTGCCAACCCGACCTTGGCCCGCTCGGCGTTGATGAGATCGACGAATTTGGCTTCGTCGGAGACCTGATCGGTTCCCGGAACCTCGGCAGACGCCGGAGGCGACCCGACGGTCAGGGAGACGGCAACGGCGAGAACGCCCAGGGAAAAACCGCGCATGTGGTTCCTATCGGCCGTTCGCCACCGAGCACCCCTCATGAAAAATGATGAACCAACCATCACTCCTGAAAAACGGTGAACCGCGGGAGTCGCTGCTGCTTAGCCGTCGGGAAGGAGTCGGTCGAGGAGTTCCTCAACCGCGCCGACGACCGCAGGTTCGAGATCGGCATAGGTCGAAATGGACGAGAGAAGCTTACGCCATACGG
>JANMYF010000030.1:0-3179 GCA_031381685.1 Acidimicrobiia bacterium | reverse complement strand
GGGGGGGGGGGGGGTGTTGTGGGGGGGGGGGGCGCGCCCCCCCCCCCCCCCCCCCCCACAACTCCCCGACCTTCGCTCGCTTTGTAGGCATTAGGACCGTACAATGCAGCCATGAGTTCCGTGACCACTGTTCGTGTGTCCAGCAGAGGGCAGATGAGCTTGCCCGCCAGTGCCCGTCACCGGTGGGGCGTCGAGGACGGCGGACAGCTCGGCGTTATCGACCTCGACGGGGCCTTGCTCCTCGTCCCCGGTGGCATCGAAGCGGCGAGGCGTGCCCTTCGTGACGCCGTCAGCGGCGGGCGCTACGAGCGGGCAGTCGCCGCCATCGATGACCCAGACCTCGCGAACTGACCTCGACCTGCCACCCGTAGCCGCCACCGAACGACGCCACCATCGCCGATGAGTGCGTTGCTCCTCGACGACCGTCTGTTGCTCGACCGGCTCCTCGGTAGCGGATCGACGGCGCTCCGACAGCTCGCTCGTCGCCGTGCCGTCTTCACCTCGGGGCTTTGGTACTACCGGCTCTGCCATGCAGTTCGTTCTGACATGGTCACCGGTGCGCTGTCCGGTCCGTTCGCCGCTGCGCCCTCCATCGTCAAGGCGAAGGTGGCGACTGCCCTTCTGGAGCTTCCGGACGAGATCGGCCTCGTGAGCCTTCGCGTGCTCGGACCTCCTATGGCCGACCTCGTCGAACGGCACCGTTTGAACGCGCTTTCCCTCGAAGCGCTTGCCGCCGCTGTGCACTTGGGCGCGGCCATTGCACTCGCTCGGGGAAGCGAGAACCCGACCTTGATCGATGCCGCGACCGCGGAATGCGTCCGTGTTCACATCGTTCCAACCAACTGACCGGCCGAGCGAGCGCGCCACAGCACCGTTCACCCGTTGGACACGTCGGTCCGCCCTACGCTGAGACCCATGAAGGCCGCCGACCACAACGCTGTCCCGGTCGACGAGAACCCGTCGTGGTTCGACGCCGCCGTGCTCTCGCATCGCGAGGCCGCGTGGGGCGCGACCATGGCCGGCCATCGCGACCGCGACGCACCTGTGCCGGTTGTCGCCGCCCACCGGGACTCCTCGGCTGCCGTCGATCTATTGCAGCCGCTTCTGCGCGAAGAGCGTGAGGAAATGCTTCGTCTCGGACTGGCCAAGGGCGCCACCTTGGCGGAGGGCGGCGGGGACCGCGCCCGCGATGAAGCACCCGATCCCGTCCGAACATGTTTCGAACGCGACCGCGATCGCATCCTCCACTCGTCGTCGTTCCGTCGCCTCGCCGGCAAGACCCAGGTGTTCGTGTTCCCCGGAGACCACCAGCGCACCCGCCTCACCCATGCGCTGGAGGTCGCCCAGGTGGCGCGGTCGATCGCTCAGGCGTGCCGTCTCAACGTGGCACTAGCGGAAGCCATCGCGCTCGGCCACGACTGCGGCCACGGCCCCGGCGGCCATGCCAGCGAGGAAGCCCTCTCCCCGTATGTCGACGGCGGCTACGACCACGCCGTCTGGGGCGCCGATGTCGCGCTCGCCTCGCTCAATCTGTGCGCCGAGACCCTCGACGGCATCCGCAACCATTCCTGGTCACGTCCCGCACCCATCACCCCTGAAGGCGAGGTGGTGAGCTGGGCCGACCGCATCGCCTACGTGTGCCACGACGTCGAGGATGCCGCTGCCGCCGGAGTCGTCTCGATCAGCGACCTCCCGCCGATCGTCCGCGAGCGCTGCGGGACAACGCGCTCGGATCAACTCAATGCGTTCATCGCCGCCATGGTCGACGCCACCGCGTCGACAGGACGCATCGCCATGACGGCCGATACCGCCGAGGCCCTGGCGGCGTTCCGCCGCTGGAACTACGAACGCATCTACCTGCGTCCCGAATCTCGTCACCAGGCCGGCCAGGTGGTCGAGCTCCTCCGCGCCCTCGTCGACATGTACGTCGCCCGGCCCGACGCGCTGCCCCAGTCCTTCCGTGTCGACGCCGCCGGCACGCCCGCCCTCACCCACTCGGCGGTGACGTACGTGAGCGGCATGACCGATCGCTTCGCCTGCGTCCAGGCCCTCACCCACCTCGCCTGGGACCCGGCCCGCCTCCCCGCCGGCGTCGACGTCCTTGCCCTCCGACCCGCCTGACCCACGCCGCCGGGGCCCGTCTCGTGGTGTGGCGAGTTGGCGCCAAAGTGTCGACTTGGCGACGTCGCGAACACGACAACTCGGCGCCAACCAGCCACACAACCCACGCGCAACCGCTCAGACGGGGCTGGTAGGAAGGGAGCCATGAGCGCACCGTTCGATTCGATGACCATGGCCGATGCCGCGGTGACCCTACGGTCGCTCCCCCGCCGATTCGCCGAGGCCGTCAGCGGACCGGTCGGCGACGACTCGTGGGACCTGGTTGTGCGGGCCGTGGGCCCGTCCGGGCACAGTGCGCTCCGTTCGGTTGCCGTCGTGGATGCCGAACTCGTCGCGCTCGGCACCGCGATCGCCTCGCTCCCGCTGGAAAAGTCACCGGTCGTGAACCTCGGGCCGGTCCGCCGCACTGCGGAGCCGTCGCGTACCACGTCCGTCGGCGATCTCCTGGCGCGGGTGAAGGAGAACGCGGTGCGCGCTGCTGTCGCCGTGGAGGGACGGGGTCACGACGATTTCGAGCGCAAGCTCACCCTCGACGGCAAGGCCATCAGCGCGCAGGACTACGTGCGCCGGACCATCGCTGCGTGTCTGTCGCACCTGACCGACGTCAAAGAGGCAATCGAAGCCAACACCTGAACGACGCTGGGAGACCATAGGCGCGCTGATATTCAGCGCGCCTAGTGCTCCGAAGCGGACGTTCGATCGGTGTCGACGCTTCCGATTCGTCGGTGTCCACGAGGCATTGCCGAATCGGCGACGTCGAACGAACGTCAGCGCGCCTAGCAGTCAGCGGTCTACGCCAGTTGCTCGACGAACTTCTCCAGCTGACGAAGGTTGCGGCACTCGAACGTGCCGTCGGCATGGGCGGCGTATTCGTTGAGGATCGAGTCGCCGGTGTTCCAGTAGCTCTTTGGCTCCGGGTTCAGCCAGTAGACGTGACGCGCCTTGCGGCGCATCTCCTTGATGACCCAGGCCTGCGACGCGTGGTAGTTGTTGCGGGCGTCGCCGAGCAGGATCACCGTGGTCTTCGGTGAGATCTCCTTGCCGTACTTCTCCCAGAA
>JANMYF010000192.1:0-5141 GCA_031381685.1 Acidimicrobiia bacterium | reverse complement strand
CCGAGTGCGTCGGCGGCCGCGACGAAGTCGCGCTCGGTCACTTGCAACGCTGCACCTCGCACGACACGAGCGACGCGCGGCATGGTCGTAAAGCCGACCGTCAAGATGACCACGACCGCCGAAGGGCTGAACATCGCGATCACCACGAGCGAGAGCAGCAGTTGCGGGAACGACAACAGCACGTCGAGGGACCGCATGAGAATCTCGTCGAACCTGCCGCGTCGATACGCGGCAAGCATGCCGAGGAAGCTGCCCAATCCGACGCCCAACAACGTCGCGAAGAACGCCTGGATCAGGATCGGCCGACCGCCGTAGAGGAACCGGCTCCACACGTCGGAGCCGAAGTAGTCGCTGCCGAACACCGTGCCAGGAACGTTGCGCACGTTGGGTAGACCGTCGCCGACGACTTCGACCTGACTGAACGGAGCGAAGTAGCGACCGAACACGGCGAGCAACATCAGCAAGACCATGATCGTGAGCCCGATCTGGGTGCGCCGCAACCGCAACGCCTGGCGCAGCACCGACGCCGGCCGCTTCACGGGCTGGCTGGGTGCAGAGGGCGCGAGCGCTTCGACCGTGCTCATGTGAGCCTGGTGCGCAGACGGGGCGTGGCGAGCACCGTACCGATGTCGGCCAGCAGATTGGTGACGATGTAGACCGCGGCGATCGAGAGCGCGAGAAACTGCACCACCGGGAGGTCGCGGGCGCGCACGGCGTCGTTGAGCGCGCTCCCGATCCCCGGGTAATTGAACAGCCACTCGACCACGATCACGCCTCCGGCCAGGTACGCGAGGTTGAGGGCGATGACCTGGAAGATCGGTCCGATTGCATTCGGCAGTGCGTGGCGCCAGAGGACGGTGCGCTCCGGCATTCCCTTCAATCGGGCCATCTCGACGTAGTCGCTTTCCAAAACCTCGACCACAGCGGCTCTCGTGACCCGGGCAACATAGGGGAGCACCGAGATGGAGAGTGTCACCACCGGAAGGATGATGCCCTTCATGTTGCCCCACGGCGGTTGATCGGGCGAAAGGTAGAACGTGGCGGGCAGCAGCTTGGTCACCACGGTGGCAAAGACGATCACCAGGAACGTACCGACGATGAACTCAGGCAGCGCAGCGACAGCGAGCAGGACGAACGATGACCAGGAATCGAATCGCCTGTCGCGGTGCAGCGCCGCATACGACCCGACGGCCAGCGAGAGCGGAATCGACACAAGACCCGCGCACAGCAGGAGGAACAACGAGGAGCTGACCCGTGGCGAGAGGGCCTCCCACACCGAAGCCCTTGTAGTGAACGACTTGCCGAGGTCGCCGGTGACGACGCCGCCGATCCAACTCGTGTACTGGGTGATGATCGGTCGGTCGAGGCCAAAGTCGGAGCGCAACTCCTTCAGTGCCTCAGGCGTGGCCTCACGACCGAGCACGATCGACGCAGTGTCGCCACGCATCGCTTTCGTGAGCACGAAGATGAGCACGGAAACGACAAACAACGTGGCGACGCCGAGGAAGAGGCGGCGGACAACGAACTTCACCAGCGGGAGTCTCACCAGACGAGGCTTTCGATCAAGGCGTTCAGATGAGTGGACGCAGGAACACAGCAGACGCGAGCGTGGGCAGCTGACCGTTTTTCCGGTCAACTGCCCACCTCACAAGACAGAACCCGGGTCTAGAACGAGAACTCCTGGAACCCTCGACCGTAGAAGTCCATGTTCAACGACGAAGTGCGGCCCTTGACGACACCCTGGAGCTTCGAAACGTAGGCATCGGCGAATGCGTTGAAGGCCGGAATGATGAACCCGCCCTCTTCGTATTCGATTTTCTGCATTTGCTTGGCAAGGGCGGTGCGCTTGGCCAGATCGGGTTCACCTGACGCCTGCACGTAGAGGTCGTTGTAGGCCTTGTTGGTCTTCTCGAGGTTCGTCTCGCCATAGCCAGCCCCAGCAGCAATCTGCTGCAGGTAGCCACGCGGTGACCAGAACGACGTGAAGATCCCGACCTTGGCATACGTGGTGTCCCAGTAGGTGGCATCCATTGCCTTGGCGTTCACCTTCACGACACCGTCGGTCTTCTTCGCATGCTCGGCGAAGGCCTGGACCAACGGGATGAGACCGCCGGTGTCGTCGGGAGCGGCAAGGTCGAACTCGAGCGGCTTCTCCTTCGTGAAGCCGGCCTCTTTGAGAAGGGCAACTGCTTTGGCAATGTCCTGGGCGCGCTGCGGGAACTTGTTCACGTTGTAGAGCGGGTCGACCCTGCCGAACAGGTCGTTGGCGATTTCGCCGTGTCCGCCCAATGCCCGGGCGAGGATCTCCTGTCGGTCGATGATGAGCCGGAGAGCCTGACGCACACGGACGTCATCGAAGGGCTTGACGTCGGTCTGCATGGTGATGCACAGCCAGCCGCCGCCGTTTACCTCATTGATCGTCAATGCCGGATTGGATTGAACCTGCGGAATCGCCGTGAGCGGAATGTCGACGGCCGCATCGATCTGGCCCGACAGGAGTGCATTGACCAGCGCCGCTTTGTCGCCGAAATCCTGGATGATGACGGTGTCGAAAACGGGCTTGCCCTTGCGCCAGTAGTACGGGTTGCGAACATGGGTGCTCTCGCGGCCTGGCGTGAAGCTCTTGAGCTTGTAGGGCCCTGTACCTATCTGGGGCCCTTCCCGGGTGTAGCCGACCGGCACAACGGAGTTGACATAGGCGGCCAGCGTGGATTCGAAGTCGATGGTGGGCTTCTTCATCGTGAACTCGACCGTGAGCGCATCGATCTTCTTGATCATGGTGGGGTCGAAGAACTGGGTCGCGGCTTTGAACGTCGGCAACGCCAGCTTGGGATCGAGGAGACGCTGCCACGAGTAGACGACGTCGTCTGCGGTGACCGGCTTGCCATTCGAGAACTTGAGGCCCTTGCGAAGCTTCACGACCGCGTTGGTGGTGCTGTTCACCGTCACGCTCTGGGCAAGGCCGTAGTTGAGCTGCGGCGTGAAGTTGCCATCGAAGGTCATCAAAGTCTCCCAGCCCGTCACCAGGCGAGCCTGATCGGCCTTGGCCACGATGGCCTGACCATCGATAATGTCGTTCGTGGAACCGACAACACCGATGCGAAGGGTGCCGCCCTTCTTCGCCTTCTTCGTCGCGGCACCTACCGAGGTGAGCGGAAGGCCGGCGATGAGTCCGGTCGAGATCGAGACGAGGCCGACTCCTTTGATGAATTGCCGGCGACTGATGCCCGACGTTTCGCTCTCGACAGTGTCGTTGCTTTCCATGTGTTCCCCTTGTGTGGAAGGCGGTCCTCTGGACCCCGGTCGGGCTGACAATACACAAGGACTCTCCAGGTCGCTCGGTCGGCCTCGCTAGAGGAACGGACCTGACCGTGCGTTGGATGCCACGGTCACGCGCTGTACCTCTCGCTCATGGTGGGGGAAGAAGTCGCCCACGGCGAAATGCTGGGTGGCCCAGTTGTCCCAGATGACAACCGTTCCGGGGGACCAGCGCATCCGAACCTGGAAGCGAGGGTTTCGAACGGCAGCGAAGAGATCAGCAAGGACCGACGCTGATCGTTCGGGGTCGAGGTTGAGAATCCGAGTGGTGAAGGACTCGTTCACGTACACGACGTTGCGCCCCGAACCGGGGTGCATCTTGAACAGTCGATGGACCGCCCGGGTCTGGTTGGCACCGGTGTTCGTGGCCGCAGTAAGAGCGTCGGCGCGGTCGTTCTGGCCGAAGTCGGCAACGAACCGAAAACCCTGAGCGAGGGAGTGCTCGGCCTCGGCGTCGCGAAGTTCTTCGATCAGCGCATCGGGCAGCGAGTCGTAGACAGCGCGGAGGTCGGCCCACAGCGTGTCGCCTCCGACCGGAGGAAGCACGGCGTCGCGCAAGACGGAGACGAACGGGGGATTGACATGGCAGGAAAGGTCGCTGTGCCAGACCTCGTTCTCCGGTGGATGCGCCGCATCGGTCCGGATGAGCGTGATCGGGAAACCCTCGACGTGGGGATACATCGGATGGAGCTCGGTGAGAGGACCGAACGACTGGGCAAGCGCCACGTGCGCCTCATGAGTGAGTTCCTGATTTCGGAACACGAGGACTGCCCGATCCAGCAGCAAGCGATAGAGATCCTCCATCGCCGACGCGTCGAGTCGGTTCAGGTCGAGGCCCCTCACCTCAGACCCGATGGAACACGTGATCGGGACGCTTTCGGCCATGGTGGGATGTTACGAGAGGTCCGACGGCCCAGACCACTGACGCAAGAACGACTCAGCGGTTGGTTTCGGATTGGCGAGAGAGCACCCGTAGCCTCGAATAGAGGTCGTCCTGGTCGATGTAGCAGCCGCGCAGGTGTCGTCGGCCGCCGCCGGGTTCGAAGGCATCGCGGCCGTGGAGAATCCGACGATTGTCGAAGCCCACGAGATCGCCGGGCGAGAACGGCGTGCTGATTTGGAACCGCGGGTCATGGGCGACGACAGAGAACACCCGCATGGCCTCATAGGCGCGCGGAATATCGTCGACGGCCATGTCGGGGAATCCTCGGACCGGATAGAAGGCGCGCAGAGTAAGTGGGTAACCGTCGTCAACGTGGTCGACTATCGGACCGCTCCAGCGGTGGTCCTCGGTCGACGAGCGGTTGAAGAAGACCCACCGAAGCGTGGTGAGTGGCTCGTAGTGTTCGGGGTGGTTCGTGCGGAGTTCTTCGACCACGGCGCGACCGTCGGTCATACGGGAGGAACCGCCCGGCACGCTGTTCTGCAAACAGTGCAGGAACTGGAAGCCGGGCGGGGTCTCTCGGGTGGGAAGGTCGGTGTGCTGGCCGAGGTTCAGACCCGTATTGGCGGTGGAGTTCGGATCGATGTCGGCCTTCACGTCGAACACCTCGCCGAAGTTCGACCACCGGATCGGCCCGATCCGCTCACTGAGCGAGCGTAGGTAGCTCTCTTCGGGCGGCGTGTTCACCAGGCGGGCGAGACCCCACGTTGCCAGCTGCGATAGCCAGTCGTAAAGCACCGCGTCGTCGGTGAGGATGTCGGTGCCATCGACGGTCGGCGGAACTTCGAAGGTCGTGGCCGTCCACGTCTTGGCGACGGGGAGAAACGATCGGGGCTGATGACGACCGTCCGCCACGTGGCGCAACCATCCCGGATGGGCC
>JANMYF010000150.1:0-5482 GCA_031381685.1 Acidimicrobiia bacterium | reverse complement strand
GGCAGCCGGCGGCCTCGACCACCGTGGCGCCAGCGATCTCGGCCGCCGTCGGCAGGCTCTCCGGCCCGCCGATCCCGGTGATCAGGTTCCCGGTGAGCGCGATCCACCCGCCGCGGATCTCGCGACGCTGGTCGTCGACGGTGGCGATGAGGTCGGCGTTTCGGATGAGCACGTCCATGGGCTCCAGCATGGCGCATCGGTGGAGGGCACCGTCGGTTCGCCGTGGCCGATCGAAGATTCGCGTGGCGGGAACAATGCCGGGATGCGATCGGCCGGTCGCGCGGAACAGTATGGGGGATGGCCTTCACGACATTTCCCGACCTCCTCCGCCGGGCCGCGCACCGAACCCCCGACGCGACGTTCCTCCGGTGGAGCGACCGTGGTCGCACGCTGACCTTCGCCGAGACCGAAGCGGCGACCGATCGGGCGGCGTCTGCCTTCTGGGACGCTGGTGTCCGCCCCGGTGACCGCGTCGGCATCCTTGCTCATAACGGGCTCGACTACATCGTGGCGATGTGGGGTGCCTGGAAGATCGGGGCCATCAGCGCGCACATCAGCGTGCTCGTCGTCGACGAGCTGGCCGACTACGTGCAGGCGTGCACGCCGAAGGTGCTCGTCTACACCCACGACGCCCTGCCCGCGATCGAACGTGACCGAGCGAACATGCCGAGCATCACGACGTACTACTGCATGGATGGCCCTCAGGACGGAGCCGTCGCGTGGGCCGATGCGTTGAGCCGAGCGCCCTCGGCCACACCATCGGTAGCCGTCGACGACACGATGGCGGCTCACCTTTCGTTCACCTCGGGCTCCACCGGCCGCCCGAAGGGCGCGGTCCTCGCCCACGGCTTCACGAGTCGCGCCGCGGCCTGCATTGCTGAGCGGCTCGGTCTCGGACCGGACGACTCGTCTCTCGGTGCGACTGGGTTGGCCTCGTCCTACGGGCTCGTGGTGAACCTCCTTCCCGGGGTCCATCGGGGCATGACCGTCGGTCTCCGCAAGCAATGGGACCCCGCCGCGGTGTGGCAGGACCTGGACGACAATATGTGCACGTACTTTCCGGCCAACCCGCCTTTCCTCACCGATCTGCTGGTCGAGTCACGGAAACGAGGGAGGGCACCACAGTCTCTTCGGTTGGTCGCTTCGGGCGGGGCTCCGGTTGCCCCGGAACTCAAACGCGCCTACTTCGACGAGCTCGGAGTGGCGTTCTGCGAGAGCTACGGACAGAGCGAGCTCGGAGGATTCGTCGCCCTCGGTCGACCCTTGCGCCCGAGCGACGAGCGGCTCGGCGCGGTCGGCGAAGCCCTTCCCGACAAGGAGGTCCGGGTGCTCGACGACCTCGGCGAGGAGGTGCCCATCGGCCAGCCGGGCGAGCTCTGTATCCGCGGCGGCTTCATGATCGGCTACTGGAACGAGCCGGAGAAGACCGTTGACGCAACACGCGACGATTGGCTGCACACGGGCGACGTCGGACGGATGGACGCAGGAGGGTTCATCACCACGCTCGGCCGCGTGTCGGAGAGGATCGAGTCGACGACAGGCCCGATCTACCCGCGCCCGATCGAGGAGGCGCTGCAGCGCCATCCATCGGTCCGCTATGCCGCGGTGATCCCCGTCGACGCACAACCGGTCGCCGTGTTGACGCTCTGGCCCGATGCGGTCGCAGTGGAAGCGCCGACCCTTCGTGTGTTCTACGACGCACAGCCCGACGCCGACGCTCGACTCGTGTCGATCGAGGTGATCGCCGACATGCCGATGACCCCGACCGGCAAGCTCGACAAGATCACTCTGCGCAGGCGTTTCTCCGACGGATGAGCCGAAGATGGCCGGGTCGCTTGCCTCGCGCCAGGGTTTCGCGGTGACGGCGTTGCTCGGTCAGCGCAACCACACGCGGGTCATCGGCGGCCAGCACCCGATCAGGTTACGTCGGGGCACCGCGGCCAGTGCCTCCGGTGCACGCTTCCCAACGGCCCAACGGGTCTCGCTGACTCGACAACCATCCAAAGGGTGCAGGGCATCGGTGTCGCGGGCGGAGCAACCGGTTGTACGTTTACGAGCGTGAGGGTGACATGGTGACCGCGGCGTGGATCGTGCTGGCGTTGACGCTGTTCGCCGTTGAGCTGCACCACCTCGCCTTCTTCGCGTTCTTTGCCGCCGTCGGGGCGCTCGCCGGAGCGGCGGTGTCGGTGTTTGCGCCCGGCGCGTTCGCTGCACAGGGAGCTGCCGCAGTGTTGCTTGGTGCGTTGGGGATTCTGCTCGGCCGACCGTACGTGAGCAGCGCTCTTCGGCGACCGCATGGAGCGCCCGCCGCAGTTGGCGTCCACGGCGGCATCGTCGGTCAGCGCGTGGTGGTCTCGGACGAGGTGACCGAGCGTCCGGGTGGCCACGTGAGGCTGGCAGGGGAGACGTGGCTGGCCCGGAGTCTTGCCGACACGACCATCGGGAAGGACACCCCTGCGGTCGTCATCTCGGTTGAAGGAACCACACTCGTCGTCTACCCGACCGAGTAACAACCGACCCGAAAGAAGCCTTCGCATGATTGCCCTCAGTTCCTCTGCATCGGCCGGACTCGTCATCACCGGGCTCGTCGTACTCGTGGTCCTCTTCGCTCTCCGACGCATGATCAACATCGTCCAGCAGGGTGAGGTCGGCGTCGTCAAGCGCCTCGGCGAGTATCGCAAGACCCACGAACCGGGTCTGGTGATCCTGGCGCCGTTCGTCGACTCACTCCAGCGTGTGGACATACGTGAGATCCCGCGCCCTGGCGACCGCCAGGAGGTCATCACCAGGGACAACGTCGTGGTCACCGTCAACGCGACGATCTTCACGCAGATCGTCGATGCCAAGCAGGCGCTGTTCAGCATTGCGTCGTTCGACGTCGCCATCGACGCGCTGGCCCGCACCGCCCTTCGGTCGGTGATCGGCACGCTCTCGCTCGACCAGGCGCTCTCGGAGCGCGAGCGGATCAACACCGACGTGCAGAACCAGATGGAAGCAGTCACCGACAAATGGGGGATCCGGATCAACCGGATCGAGATTGTCGAGATCGCTCCTCCTCCGCAGATCCTCCTGGCGCTGGCGTTGCAGAAGCAGGCCGACCAGGAGGCACGCGCGAAGATCCTCCAGTCGGAGGGAACACGGCAGTCGGCCATCAATGTCGCCGACGGCAACTCCCAGGCCGCCGTCAAGGCCGCCGAGGGAGAGCGGCAGGCGGCGATCCTGCGGGCCGAGGGCAACCGTCAGGCCACCATCCTCGAAGCGGAGGGTCGCGCGATCGGGATCGCCAGCATCTACGGGGCCATCAAGGCCGCGGAGCCCGATCCCACTCTGCTGGCCATCCTGCAACTCGACGCGCTCAGCAAGTTCGCCGACAGTGACAACACCAAGGTCGTCGTACCCTACGAGAGCGCTGCGCTCCTCGGGGCGGCTCAGGTCCTACGGGGCGTCCTCGGACAGGTGCCCGACGGCGTCAGCGGCACCTGACGGTCCGCGTCAGCGGCCTCGGACGCCGGCTTCTGTGAGGAGGCGGTCGACGAGGCGGCAGCGCTCGTCCTCGGACATCGCCTCGACCGCGGCGGCGTGCTCACCCACAGCGAAACCGCAGAGGGTCGGTCGGCCGACGACCGTCGAGACGTCGACGAAGAATTCCAGCGGTTGTGGTTCGAGGCCGGTCAGCGAGAACGCGCGATTTGGCGCCCAGAACGCTTCGTCGAACGTGGCGACCACCTTCGCGATCGGCCCGCAGCCGATCCGGTCCAGCGATCTCGCGATGGCGTCCGGGATCGGCGGGTCGAAGACGATGCGTCCGGTTTTGATCGGGGGGAGCGGCGTCGCGCAGATGACTGCATCGAACGACTCCGAGGGACGGCTCGCAAAGTCGAGTGCGACATGACCGTCGGTCGACCGGATGGCCAGGATTCGAGCGTCGAAAGTAATAGTAAGCGCGCTGCTCAGTTCTTCGAGCACCGTATCAAGCGGTGACGTGATGAGGTGATCGTCGCCCGGGAGTTCGTACTGCTCGGCGCGCGCCGCCAGCGCGAGGTCATCAAGGGGAGCGGCGTAGAGGTTCTCGAACTCCCCACGCGACCAGCACATGAGTACCGCGGCATCGAGCGCGTCTTCGGCGAGATCGTCGACGATGGCTCGAAGAGACGGGCCCAGGGCACGGTTGTCGTCGGGCAATGCATCGAGTCCGGTTTCCAACTCTTGGTAGAGCACCGCCAACCGGGACTCGGCCTCCTCGCCCATCGGACCGTGACCGACGACGAACGTCGGCGCCGGGTCCCAGCGCCAGGGGATCGCGTCGACCACGGCGCGGAGGGGATGGCCGACGGTTCCGTGCATCCACGCGCCACCGAGATGGACCGGTCCACCAACGGTTCGGTCGGTCGCGGCGCGGCCGAAGGGCCGAGCGGACGATTCGAAGATCTCCACCGCCAGACCGGCGTCGTGGAGCCGACGAGCGGCGCCAAGACCGGCCATTCCCGAACCGACCACGGCGATCCGTTCGAGCTCACCACGTTCGATGATGGCGGCGGCGGCCCGTTCGCCGGAGAACCACGCGCCGTGCAGCGTTCCCGGTCCCGCTGACCAGGTGTACTCGCCGGCGAGCCACAGCCGTGGGAGCACCTCGGCGCCAAGGGCATCGCGGTCGGCCGACGAACCGCCGGGACGCAGGTAGGAATACGCGCCCCCGATGTCGGGGTCGCCGACCCATCGGCTGACGACCGATCGCCGCGCCGAGTGGGGATCGGTTCCCCTGGCCATCACTGTCACCTTCCTGCCGGAGGCGAGGGCAGGCGCGACAACGCGCCAGCCGAGCCGTTCGTAGTAGCTGGCGTGCTCCGGCGTGAAGAGGTGCACATAGCGATCGCCGCGTTGTGCGCCGAGACGCACGGCGGCGTCCGTCAGCGTCGCTCCGATGCCCCTCCCTCGCCCCGCCGGAAGGACGAGAAGGCTGGCCAGCCACGGACGAACCTGCGTCCAGCCTTCGAGGTCGTCCGTTTCCAGAATCGACACCGATCCGACGAACGTCGCACCCGACGGCGGTCCATCGAAAGCCACAAGCGTCCGGCTCGCACCGCCGGGATCGCGCATGGCGATGAACTCGTCCTCGGCGATCGTGACGTTCCAGATGCTCGGGTCGTACAGGTGACCCCACTCGGCGATGTGCAGCTCGGCGAGCCGTCGGGCGAGGGAAGAACCGAGAGCTCTGTCGAGGTCAGCGAGGTCGACGATGGTCAGACTCACCACGCCATTCTGAGGGACCGATCAGAAGCGGCGGTCGTTCGTCTTCTTCTTCGGCGGTGCTTTGAAGGGAGCCTCGAGGAGCGCCTCGAAGGTCGCGTCGTCGGGCTGGTTGCGCTCGTTGAGGCGCTGGAGGAACAGCTTCAGCGCGGCGCGTCCGGGAGCCACGTGGTCGCCCTTGAGGGTGGCCGAGCGGGCAAGTGCGTCCTTGGCCTTCTGGACGCGCTCCTTGCGG
>JANMYF010000146.1:0-2764 GCA_031381685.1 Acidimicrobiia bacterium | reverse complement strand
CGATGACCCGCCCGGACGCCAATGTCAGGTCCACCGCTGGCCCCTCGCTCTTCCATCGCCAAGCCTCCGCGGGGGTCAACTTGCGCACGTCGCAGCCGGCGATGCTGCACTGCCAGGTCGAGCCGTCGATGAGGGAGATCCCGAAGATGTGCGTACCGTCGTCGCTGATGTCGTAGCAGTAGCAGGGGTGGAAGCGACAATCCTCGAAGACATCACCGGGTCGAATATCGCCCGGCTGGCGCACCTGCTCCGGCATCGTGTCGCCCTCCTGCCGCCGAACGCTAAAGATCAGCTGGTTGCCGCGACTGACTTGCAATGTGAGAAACCGCCGACGGCAACTCGGCTGCATCTTTTTGTGTACGCCCGTCATGGGCATGAGTTTGTGGGGTTAAAGTCCCCTGTGTGAGACTGGGAGTCTCAAGGAGGTCAGTATACCAAATGACAACTCCGATTGGCAAAGCACGAGACGAGGGCAACTGCGTCGGAGCGATCCGAGGTGGGGAGGAAGCCTGCGAAGATGTGCGTAAACACCGGGTTTGTCGCGGCCGCTTCGGCTGCAATTCGCCACCCGGACTTCTTCACGTCCAATCTGCGAGGCTACGAACAGAAACGTCCTATAAGGCCGGATGGGTCGGGCGAGTGAGCACAACATCACGAAGCCGTTCCCAGTTGACCTATCAGGTAAAGGGCGAGCTTGTGCAGAGGAAATTCATGTCCTTATCCGGGGAGACCTGCCAGACGACTTGCGAGTCGTCGTTCGCTCCAGCGAGTACGCAACTACGGCGGAAATGCGGGAACGTCACCGAGAAATCGGGGTCGGGTGAGGCAGGAGTCAGCAGAGGTCGTAGTACTGTTTCCCGGCATCCAGTCGAGACAGGAAGGACCGAACAATGAAGAACAAGGAGGAGCCATCGGTGAACTCGCGACGAGGGAACACCTGTGAGCAAGCGGATCTGGATCGTTCAGACTGCGTCGGCCCACAGACCACAGGTTCATTATCCCGACCGGGACGTACCGTCGCGGCGCGCACCGAGCAGCCAGCCTTGAGTGATTTTAGTGAGTTGTTGATGGAACGCATTGTCGATCCCGCCAACATGGAGACCGCCTGGAAGAATGTGAGAGCGAACCGTGGAGCCCCCGGGCCCGACGGGATCACGATCGCAGAGTTTCCGGATTGGTTTCGACCTCGTTGGGACGAGATTCGACAACAACTGCTCGACGGCACGTATCGTCCCGCACCGGTGCGACGCGTGGCCATCGACAAACCCGATGGCAGTGGTCAGCGTTTGCTCGGCATTCCAAACGTGCTCGAACGTCTGATCCAACAGGCTATCGTTCAGGTGCTGACGCCAATCTTCGATCCGGGGTTCTCAGAATCGAGCTTCGGATTTCGACCGAAACGATCGGGTCACGGAGCTGCCAGGAAGGTCCGCAGCATCATCCGTCGTGGCTTTCGTTACGCGGCTGACATCGATCTTTCCAAATTTTTCGATCGCGTGCAGCATGACGTCCTCATGACGCGCGTGGCTCGGAAGGTGAAGGACGATCGACTGCTTCGCCTGATTGGAAACTATCTCCGTGCCGGCGTGATGGTCGAAGGAGTGCTGCAACGAACCGAGGAAGGAACACCGCAGGGTGGCCCCGCGTCACCGCTTCTTGCCAACATCCTGCTGGATGATCTGGACAAGGAACTGGAGAGGCGTGGTCTGCCGTTTGTGCGGTATGCAGACGATTTTGCGATCTTCGCGAAGTCCGAACGTGCAGCCCAGCGGATCATGGAATCGGTCACGCGGTATCTCACCGAAGAATTGCGTTTGGTGGTCAATCCGACCAAGAGCCGCGTCGTTTCCTGCGCCCAGTTCGAGTACCTCGGGTTCTCGTTCGCGGGCGTCAAAGGGACGATTCAGGTCTCGGCGAAGTCGACTCAGAAATTCAAGCACCGCATTCGTGAACTGACCGGTCGGAGTCGAGGCATCTCGATGCCGCATCGGCTCAGTTTATTGCGAAGCTATGTGCGTGGATGGACGGGTTACTTCGGTCTGGCCTCGCAACTGAAACTGTTCGACCGGATGGACCAGTGGATTCGTCGTCGGATTCGGATGTGCTACTGGAAACAATGGCGCAGACCGAAACGGCGTCGCGAAATGCTGATCCAACTCGGGGTCCCATGCCGTCAAGCGGTTCGTCATGCTCGCAGTCGCAAGGGCCCGTGGCACATGGCGAAAACCATTGCCAGCGGTGTCGGTATGACGAACGCATGGCTTGCTGAACAGGGGTTACTCAGCCTCAAAACTCTCTGGGCGTCACTTGCCCACCTTCGTTGAACCGCCGGATGCGGACCCGCATGTCCGGTGGTGTGGGGAGGGCTATCAGCGATGATGGCCCTTACCCGATTCGCTGGCGCATGGACGAAGTGATTTTGACACAATCAATATACACGGCTGTCACACGCTTATCACCATCATACTGAACCAAAACGGGCCACGAACTGAAAGGCTGATCAGGATACCAGCGCGGAGATCCGCGAAACACTCGATATACCAAAGAATCAAATTGCTGACGAAAGTCATTCACTGCACCACCATACATCGCACCGAACTCCGTTGGCGGAGCACCCGGGTATGGCCAACCAGATTCATAACCATATGTGGCCTTTCCGAGACGAGTATCCACGTCCAGGAGATTGTCTCCAGGCTGAATCTCTCTTGCAATGCGTCTAAGACTCGCGCCCGTCGAACGCTGTCGCAAACTTACGGCGCCCACG
>JANMYF010000013.1:0-26461 GCA_031381685.1 Acidimicrobiia bacterium | reverse complement strand
AGCACTGGAGATGGCCCTCGGCCAGATCGACAAGCAGTTCGGCAAAGGGTCGATCATGCGACTCGGCGAGAACACCCACATGAGGATCGAAGCGGTGTCCACCGGCTCGCTTGCTGTGGATCTCGCCCTCGGCATCGGCGGATTGCCGCGCGGCCGTATCTGTGAGATCTACGGTCCCGAGTCGTCCGGCAAGTCCACCCTCGCCATGCACGTCGTGGCCGAGGCCCAGCGCAACGGTGGCACGTGTGCCTACATCGACGCCGAGCACGCCATGGACCCGGTCTACGCCAGCGCGATCGGTGTCGACATCGACAACCTGCTCATCTCCCAGCCCGACACCGGAGAGCAGGCCCTCGAGATCTGCGACATGCTCGTCCGTTCCGGTGCGCTCGACGTCGTCGTGATCGACTCCGTTGCCGCGCTCACCCCGAAGGCGGAGATCGAAGGGGAGATGGGCGACACGTTCGTCGGTCTCCAGGCCCGCCTCATGAGCCAGGCGCTTCGCAAGCTCACGGCCTCGATCAGCCGCACCAACACGGTGGTGATTTTCATCAACCAGTTGCGAGAGAAGATCGGCGTGATGTTCGGCTCGCCGGAAACCACACCGGGTGGACGCGCCCTGAAGTTCTACTCGTCGGTCCGTATCGACATCCGTCGAATCGAGTCCCTCAAAGATGGTGCCGACGTCACCGGCAACCGCACCCGCGTGAAGATCGTGAAGAACAAGGTCGCCCCGCCGTTCAAGCAGGCCGAGTTCGACATCATGTACGGCAAGGGGATCAGCCGTGAAGGGTCGGTGCTCGATGTCGGTGTCGAGTGTGCGGTCATCAAGAAGTCGGGCGCCTGGTTCACCTACGAGGGCGAGCAGCTCGGCCAGGGTCGGGAGAACGCCAAGAACTTCCTGTCCGAGAATGCCGAGCTGATGATGGAGATCACCGAGAAGATCCGCCAGAAGGTCGGCATCGTCGAAGTCGTCGGCGACGCGCTCGACGACCTCGATGACGACGACGAGCCGATCTCGCTCGACTGAGTCCGGGTGACCCACGTCGTACCGCCTCGGTGGTCCGCGTGGGTCGAACGACTCGTTTGACGCCGAACGTCTCAAGCTGAGCGGCGGGCTCGACGATTGCTGTTGTGTGTGGTGGCGGACTCGGCCGCATCGCTTGGGAAACCAAGTGATGCGGCCAGTCTCCGTTTTCGGCCCCGGTCACCCGGGACAGGGTCGACTCAGTCTCCGGGCGTCAGCAGTGCGTCGCTGAGTCGGTTCAGTTCCGCGTCGGTCGCTCCGCCGTCGAGGGCATAGGCGCGAGCACCGCCGCCGGCGTCCCAGTACGCGAGTACTCCTTCGAGGGGCTGGCGGCTGACGCCGAGGATCGGCAGTGCGTCGGTCACCGAAACGCCGCGGGAGGCGAAGCCCTCCCGGAGGTCGTCGACCCGATACGGGGTTCGGTAGAGGTTGGTCAGCAGGAAGTCGTCCATGATGTCGTCGTCGCCCACGCCGAGGATGCGGTGGAGCAGCGCAGTCGACACCCCCGTGCGGTCTTTTCCACCAGTGCAGTGGTGCAGCGACGGGAGCGCGTCGGGTTGAGCGATGGAACGGAGATAGCCGACCAACATGCGCTGCGACGCCTGCACCATGTCGAGGTAGTTGCCTTCCCAGAAGTCGGGCTCGGGAAGCGGGCGGGTCCCGGCGAGGATGTCGCGGATCACGTCGATCACGCTTTCGTCGAGTGACGAGAAGTCGGCCGTGCCGAGCAGGACGATCTCGGCGGCGTCGGGTCCGGCGGGCAAACGGCTGGGCTGGCGCTCGCGTTCTGCGACGAGTCGGAAGTCGTGCACCCGACGCAGTCCGAGCGCCGTCACGGCGGCCACGTCGTCGTCGGTGAGCATCGCCAGGTGGTCACTGCGGAAGATGACCCCCTTGCGCATCACGCGGCCATCGCCGACGCGGTAGCCGCCGGCGTCGCGAAAGTTGTAGTTGCCGGCGAGGGCCAGTCGCCGCTCGAAGGATGGCGCCCGGCCGGGGAGGTCGTCTCGGGCGATGCCGCGAGCTAGGGCGTAGGCCAGGCGTTCGTCGAAGTTCATGAGGGCGTTGAGCTTGACACGCGCCGCGCCGTGACGACTTGCGGCCGTGACGCGCCTCGGGGCGGATCGCCCGAAGTGGACGATCCGCCCCGAAGGCGGGGAAGTGAGTTGCGCCGGTCCGCCGTGCGGCCCTGACCGGATGTGGTGATGTGACTCAGGAAGCGGTAGCCGGCTTGACCGTCGTCGGTACCGTGGCCTTAGCCGCATCGATCGCGGCCTTGTTGGCTGCCCGGGTGGCTTCGCGGGCTGCCTTGTTGGCGGCCCGCGTGGCCTCGCGATTGGCCTCGTTCTGCGTGCGGGTCTGCTCCCAAGCTCCCTTGTTGGCGACCTTGGTGTTGTCACGGGCGGTCTTGCAGGCGGCCTTGGCAGCCTCGCGGGTTTCCTTGGTGGTCGCCGCGGCGGCACCGGTCATGCAGCTCTGGAAGGTGGCGTCACGGCGAGCGGAGTTCGCGGTGTGCGTGGCGTCGCGGCGGGCCGAGTTCGCCGAATAGGTCGCCTCGCGGCGAGCCTTGTTGGCGTCGTAGGTTGCCTGGATGCGAGCACGGTTCTCAACGCGGACGGCGTTCAGCGCATCGGACTTTGGGCTGGAGAAGGCGGGTGCCGAGACTCCGACAACGGCGGCAGCGGCGATGGAGATCGAGGCGATAAAGCGGGTTGAACGGTTCATGATGGTTCCTTTGAGGAGAGTGGGTTTCGAGTCCTGCGGCGGTGGTGTCGTTCGGCCGTTGCGGTGGTTGTTCGAGCCACACAGAGCTTCGACTCGGCCCATGAGGGAATTGTTGGCATTCAGTTGACATCTCGCCAGCTCGTGTGAACATCGTTCGGCCCGCCACGGTCGTCACGAGAACCAAAACGTCGCCAACCGCGGCGACGTTCGGACTGTCGATCGCCGACGCGCCGGCCGGAGCGTGGGCTGCCCGTAGACTCCTCCGCCGTGTCGTCGCCGGAAACAGGATCGAAGCGCTACGTGATCCATACGTACGGCTGTCAGATGAACGAGCACGACTCCGAGCGCATCTCCGGGCTTCTCGAAGCCGACGGCTACGTTCGGGTCGACTCCGAGGACGATGCCGATGTCGTCGTCTACAACACCTGCACAATCAGGGAGAACGCCGACAACAAGCTCTTCGGCAACCTCGGCCGGGTGAAGGAGCTCAAAGACGCCCGTCCGGAGCTGAAGATCATGGTGGGGGGCTGCCAGGCGCAGAAGGACCGTGGTTTGATCCAGCAGCGGGCCGCCCATGTCGATGTGGTGTTCGGCACCCATAACGTGCACCGTGCCGCGGAGCTGCTCCGTGAGTCCTCTCTGCGCGGACCATTGATGGAGATTCTCGAGGAGGCCGAGTCGTTCCCGAGCGCCCTCCCGGTCCGTCGCGAAGAGGAGTGGTCGGCGTGGGTCACGATCCAGATCGGCTGCGACAACTCCTGCGCGTTCTGCATCGTGCCGTCGGTCCGAGGCGTCGAATCGAGCCGCACGTTCGACGAGTTGCTGCACGAAGTCCGTGCCCTGGCCGCGGCCGGCACCGTCGAGGTGACGCTGCTCGGCCAGAACGTCAACAGCTACGGACGCGACCTCACCACGTCGTGGCGGGACCGTCACGGAGCACCGGGCAGTGCCGAGGCGTGCGGACCGTCGTGGGCCACCGATAGCTCGGGCCCCCGGGCGCGGGCGCTGTTCGCCGATCTCCTGCGGGCAGTGGGCGCAGTCGAGGGGATCAGGCGCGTCCGCTACACCTCACCGCACCCGAAGGACATCCGCGTCGACACCATGCTGGCCATGGCCGAGGTTCCGTCCGTGATGCCCCACCTCCACTTCCCGCTCCAGTCCGGGAGCGATGTGATCCTTCGCGAGATGCGCCGGGGCTACACCGCAGCGAAATACTTGGAGAAGCTGCACGAAGCCCGACGATTGATCGACG
The DNA here is from genome assembly GCA_031381685.1 of Acidimicrobiia bacterium. Taxonomy (GTDB): domain Bacteria; phylum Actinomycetota; class Acidimicrobiia; order Acidimicrobiales; family JANYDT01; genus JANLQX01. The sequence continues at coordinate 22,457 of JANMYF010000013.1, read as the reverse complement.
ATCTGAGCATCACCAGTGACATCATCGTCGGGTTCCCGGGCGAGACCGAGACCGACTTCGTGCAGACCCTCGAGGTGGCGGCGGAGGCGGAGTTCGACAGCTGCTACCCCTTCCAGTTCTCGCCGCGCCCCGGCACCCGTGCCGCCGAGCTGGTGGATCAGTTCGTCGCCGCGGATGTCGTGTCCGAGCGATTTGCCCGCCTCAACCACGTGCTCGAACGGAGCGCTACCCGAAAGCACGCGGCACGGGTCGGTCGGGTGGAGGAGGTGCTCGTCGAAGGGCCCTCGAAGAAGGATGCCCGGGTCACAAGCGCGCGTACGAAACAGGGCAAGCTCGTACACTTCGCGTATCACTCGATTGACGGTGAACAGCGTGCCCTTCCGGCCGGGACGTTCGCGACCGTGGAGATCACGAGTGCCGCCGCCCATTTCCTCCGCGGTGAGCTGCGGGAGATCATCGAACGGCCTCGGCACCGAACTCGGATCCCCGTCACCGCGCTCTAGCGCCCTTCGAGAAACGAACGACCGCATGCCTGCGACAGCACCAGGAAACCAAGGCCAAGCCGAATTCTGGTCGGCGATGGGAGGAGAGGCCTGGGTCGACCTGCAGGACCAGATGGACCGTCAGCTCTCCGTCGTCGGCGCAGCCGCGCTCGACGCACTCGACGCGCAGACCGGTGAATCGATCATCGACATCGGCTGTGGCTGCGGGGCGACCACTCTCGACCTCGCTGCTGCGGTCGGGGAGACCGGACGAGTGGTCGGCCTGGACATCAGTGTGCCGATGACCCAGCTCGCTTCACGTCGACTCGCCGACCGGGGGTTCCGTCATGGCTCCGCGTTGGTCGGTGATGCCCAGACCGCGAGCCCGGCCGACATCGGCGGCCACGTCGACGCGGTGTTCTCGCGCTTCGGGGTGATGTTCTTCGATGATCCCGTTGCGGCGTTCGTCAACATACGCGCGCTTACGAATGCATCTGCTCGCATGGCCTTCGTCTGCTGGCAGGAAGCACGAAAGAACCGGCTCTTCGGCGATCTCGGTCGGGAACTCACCGCACTGTTTCCGGGACTGCCGGCGCCAGATCCCCACGCTCCCGGACCGATGGCCTTCGCCGATGCCGAACGTCTGCTCGGCATTCTCTCGGCCGCCGGTTGGGTCAACATCGAGATCACCGAGCACATCGCGCCGATGCAGCTCTTCGGGACGACCGACTTCGACGTTGCCCTCGACGCGAGCCTGCGCGTGGGCGGGGCGGCACGACTGATGCAGAGTGCAGACGAGGCGACGGCCCGCAAGATCCATGATGCAGCTCGACGCGTGCTGGAGTCGCAGTGGACGGACAACGGCGCGGTGATCGACAGCGCAACATGGATAGTGACGGCGCGCAACGGGGCGGACAGCTGATGGTCCGGCCGACGATGAGCAGAGTGGCAGCGCGGAACGGCAACGGCGAGTGATCTTCCACATCACCACCGCGGCGGCGTGGACCGACGCCCAGCTCCTCGACGAGTACTCCGTGTTCAGCCTGATCTCGGAAGGGTTCATCCATCTCTCGACCGCGGAACAGACCCTTGGATCCGCGGCGCGGTACTACGACGATGTGACGGGCCTCGTCCTCCTCCAAGTCGACGAGACCCGGTGCGCCGCCGAGCTTCGTTGGGAGCCGCCTGCACACGATCCGACCTCCGAATCACGCTTCCCTCATCTCTACGGACCCCTCAATCTCGACGCCGTTCTCGACGCGCGTCCGTTGGCGAAGGACGCTGAAGGTCGATTCGTTTTTCCGTACTGAGCGGCGGCCGACGAATTCCATTGGCGGACGGCGCTGTGACAGGGTGGACCGATGATGATCGGTTTCGACCCGCAGACCGCCCGGCGCACATGGATGACGCTCGAGCCGATTCACGGGATGGTCTACTTCACGCCCCACGGGACGCCGATCTACGATGCGGTCGGTCTCAAGGGTCGCCAGCACTACTTCGCCTCGCGTGCTGCCGCGTTCGGACCGGTCAGCCCGGAAGTGGTCACCTCGACGTTCTTCAACTTCTCCCCTTCGCTCGTTCGCTCAGCCATGACGACGGTGTGGGACAACGTGACACCCGAAGAAACGCTGGCCGCCCGCATGCGCGTCGTCGACGCTTCGCTTCGCGCTGCGGCGCCCGATCTGATTGCCAGCGACGCGACGCGGCGCGCCGCGGAGTTGGCGACGATCGCCGCCCGTTCGGCGTGTGGACGACCGGACGGAAAGCCGTTGTTCGCCGCCCATGTTTCGTTGGCGTGGCCGACCGAGCCCCATCTCGTCCTCTGGCATGCCCAGACGCTGCTGCGTGAGTACCGCGGTGATCTGCACATCGCGCTGCTCCTCACCGAAGGACTCAGCGGACTCGATGCCTTGATCACCCACGGAGCGACGGGCGCTGTCCCGCTGGCCATGCTCCAGCAGCTTCGCGGGTGGAGCGACGACGAGTGGCAGGCCGGAATCGAGTCCTTGCGCGAGCGCAACATCCTTACGCCCGGCGAGGTCGCCCTCACCGACAAGGGGGCTGCGCTGCGGAAGCGGGTCGAAGATCGCACCGACGGACTGGCTGCCGATGCCTGGGCCGTGCTCGGCGATGCAGGCTGCCGCGAGCTGCGGGCCTCGGCGCGGCCGCTCTCGGCTGCGGTGATCGAGGCCGGTTGGTCGCCGCTGCGCAAGCTGCCATCTGGCGACGACTGAGGCGTTCGCCGTCGTGGCGTGCTCCCGGATCCGGGTTCACCAGCTGATGCTGGCGAGCGCACTTCTTCTCATCGTCGGCTGCTCGTCGCCGTCGGGAGCGCCGGCCGACGGCTCGACCGCCGAGGTCGCCGCCACGGTCACCCGCCCGCCGGCCGAGCAACCCGAGCGCGTGCTGGCAGGCCCGACGACGCCGACGAGTGCGGTTGCCGAGACACGCGACACCGTTGCGGCCGATGCCACGACGACGACACTGCCCAGCCGCCCGCCAACCTTCGAGGACGCCTGGCGGCCGACCGTCGACGGGCTCCTGACGTTTCGCGGCAACGCCAACCGGCGCTTCTACGGGCGTGGACCGGTCCCGGCGTCTCCGAGGGTCGCGTGGTCGTACCCGAAGAGCGGTGCGATGTGCCGCAGCTCATCGACGAAGGGCGAAACCAAGCAATGGTGTGGTGCCGGGTGGACAGGTCAGCCGACGGTGCACGTCCGTGACGGGCGAACATGGGTCGTGTTCAACGGCTACGACGGCGCGGTGCACTTCGTCGACGGAACGACGGGAGAGGACATCGTCGCGCCGTTCCTGACCGGTGACATCATCAAAGGAACGGTCACGATCGACCCGGATGGTTTCCCGCTCGTGTACTCCGGCAGCCGGGACAACTACTTCAGGGTCCTCGCGATCGATCGTGGCCTGAAGGCGGAAGAAGTGTGGCGCCTGGCTGCCGACGATGTGTCGCCGACGTTGTGGAACAACGACTGGGACGGGAGTGCGCTCGTCCTCGACGACTGGCTCCTCGTAGGCGGGGAGAACAGCCAGTTCCACGCGGTGAAGCTCAGCCGCACCCTCGACGCCGACGGGCTGGTGCAGGTCGAACCTGAGCTGGTGTTCAACACGCCCGGTTGGGATGACCAACTCCGTGCCGATCTCGCCGGTCAGTCGTCCTCGGAGGTGTCGATCGAGAACTCCGTCGCGGTCGACCGCGACACGGTGTACTTCGGGAACTCCGGAGGGCTCATCCAGGGCTGGGACCTCGCACCGTTGCGTACCGGGGGCACCCCGTCGCGGACCTTTCGTTACTGGGTCGGTGACGACACGGATGCCTCGGTCGTGATCGACGAGGCCGGGGCGCTGTATGTCGGCGTGGAGTTCGAGCGGGGAAACGCCCGCAGCCAGCAGGTGGGCCAACTCGTGAAGCTCGATCCCACTCGACCGGATGATCCGTTGGTGTGGAGCTTCTTCGACGATGCTCGTCGACCGGGTGGGATCTGGTCGACGGTCGCGCTCCACGACGGCGTGGTGATCGCCACGACCGACGGCGGGAGAGTCGTCGGACTCGATCAACACGACGGTGCCGTGTTGTGGGAACTCCGTCTCCCCGGCCCGCTGTGGTCATCGCCCGTAGTGGTCGACGAGGTCCTTGTTCAGGGCGACTGCAACGGCGTTCTGCACGGCTTCGATGTCGCCGACGCACGGACCGAGCCGCAGCCGATCTGGGAGGTTGCGCTCGGTGGTTGCATCGAAGCGACGCCGGCCGTCTGGGACGGTGCGATCTACGTGGCGACCCGGGGCGGAAGGTTCTTCGCCCTGCGCTGACGAGTCTGCGGGAGCAGCTGAAGCGCCATTCGGCTCTGAGGAGTCCTTCGGAGGCATCGAGGGTCTGTTGCGCCGTCGCGATTCCGCTCAGGTTCGGATCGTCATCTGTCGAAACAGCAGAACATGGCCGCAGTACCCGATCCGATCGCGGAGCGCATCGACGATGCGATCCGCGAACGCGGGTTGCTGGACACCTGTCGCATGATGCGAGGGGGATCGGCCAGCGCGTCCGTCACGGTTCCGTTGGTCGGCGGCTGGATCGCACACTCCGCGGGGACCGACGACATGCTCATCGCGGTGTGGTCGGCCATGGTGTTCATCGTGTCGTGGGCGACCGTTGCGTGCTCCTCGCTTGCACTGCGGGCACATCCTTGGTCCGAACCGAGGATCTGGTTGCGACGCATGCACATCGCGTTGGGCTGCTCCGGTGTCGTGAACGGTCTCGGAGTGCTCCTCGTGGATCCGTGGAAGGGCGGCCGGGTCGACCCTATGTGGTCGGTTTCGCTGATGATGTTCTCTGCGATCCTCGCAGTGAACGTGCTCGTCGGATTCGGCCTTCGCTCGTCACTTCCCGTTTTCAGTGCACCGATCGTCGTCGCTGCCATCGTGTCGTGTCTCCGGCTCGGCGGAATCCTCGGTGGAGTTCTCGGCTTCGGTTGCGTGGTGTATTGCGTGGTGATCCTCGGGACGAATCGGATCGCCGGCGACGCCTTTCGGCGAGCGACCGAACTGCGCGTCCGCAACGACCACCTCGTTGCCGATCTCGAGACGGCGAACGAGTTGCTCCAACGACGCGCCCACAGCGACGTGCTCACCGGGCTCGCCAATCGCGCCGGGCTATGGAGTGAGTTGGAGCGCCGCGAGGCTCAACCAGATGACACCACCGTGCTGTTCATCGACCTCGACGGCTTCAAACCGATCAACGACATGTTCGGCCATACCGCCGGTGACGAGGTCCTGCGTATCGTCGCCAACCGTCTGACCCGAATCGTGCGGTCCGGCGACATCGTTGCGCGAATGGGCGGTGACGAGTTCGTCATCGTCGCCCGCGGATTCGATGACCGCGACGCCGAGGCGTTCGGAGACCGGGTTCGGCGGTCGATCCAGGAGCCGATGTTCGTTCACGGCAATGTGATCGAGATCTCCGCGGCGATCGGCGTGGCGACGCACGTCCCCGAGCACACGATGCAGACGACGTTGGCGGAGGCCGACAAACTGATGTACGCCATGAAGCGCGCCCATCGCCAGGCGGTGTGAGTCTCTCCTCGATAGTTCGGCGCAGCGCTACCGTGTGCGTCGATGCGTGGACTGGTGCAGCGAGTTACTAGGGCGAGTGTCACCTCGGAAGGTGTGGAGGTCGGCGCCATCGGCGCCGGACTGTGCGTGCTCGTGGGCGTGACCCACACGGACACCGACGCACAGGCGGCGAAGCTCGCGTCCAAGCTGTGGAACCTGCGCATCTTCGATGACGACGCAGGCGTGATGAACCGCTCCGTCGCGGACACCACCGGCGCCCTGCTCATCGTCAGTCAATTCACGCTCTACGGCGACACCTCGGCCGGACGTCGTCCGAGTTGGATCAACGCCGCCCGACCCGAGGTCGCCGAGCCGCTCGTCGATCGTGTGGCGACGGAACTACGAGCGCTCGGCGCGACGGTGGAAACCGGCCGCTTCCGGACCAGCATGCAGATCGCCCTGGTCAACGACGGACCGGTGACGGTCATCGTCGACGTCTGAGCCCGCCGTCCGGTTCAACGGCCAGTGAGTTTCAGACGGACTGGATCGCCCGCCAGACCTTCTCGGCGGTGGTCGGCATGTCGATGTGACGGACACCGAGGTGCGCGAGCGCGTCGACGACCGCGTTCTGGACGGCCGGCGTGGCGCCGACGGTTCCGGACTCGCCGATGCCCTTTGCGCCCAGTTCGTTCACGTGGGTCGGTGTTTCCATAGACACCCGTTCGAAGCTCGGCAATTCCGCCATGGAGATGACGCCGTAGTCGGCGAAGTTGCCGGTGAGCGGGTTCGCGTCCTCATCGAACACCACTTCTTCGAGCAGGGCCTGTGCCGCACCTTGGGCGAGTCCGCCGTGCACCTGGCCGGCGACGAGGAGTGGGTTGAGGATTCGTCCGGCGTCGTCGCACGCGACCATACGAAGGAGCGTGACCTTGCCGGTCTCGGCATCCACTTCCACAACGGCGACGTGGGCGCCGAAAGGGAACGTTCCGGAGCTCGCCTTGTAATCGAGGGATACGTCGAGCTTCGTTCCCTGCGCCGCCGCCGCGATTGCGAGATCGGCCCACGAACGGCTGACCGCTGGAGTGCCGACCACATGGAACGCTCCGCGCGAGGTATCGAGCACCACATCTTCGACGGGTGCCTCGAGCAGTGACGCCGCCAGTTCGCGGGCCTGGTCGACGATCTCGCCGGCAGCCGTCCAGATCGCGGTGCCGGCGATCTGCAGCGAGCGCGATCCGCCGGTCATGCCGCCGCGGGCGACATCGTCGGTGTCGCCGTGCCTTACCTCGATCCGGTCGACCGGCACGCCGGTCTTCTCGGAGATGAGCATCGCCCAACTCGTCTCGTGGCCGGTACCGTAGGGGGTGGAGCCCGTACGTGCACGTACCTTTCCGTCGTCGAGGATCTCGACCGCCGCGAACTCGGAGCCGCCTCCGCCGGCGGTGACCTCGACATAACAGGACACGCCGATCCCGAGGAGCTTCGGGCTTCCGCTCTCTCGGCGGGCGCGCTGCTCGGCCCGCAGTTCTTCGTAGCCGGCGGCAGCGAGGACCCGGTCGAGCGCGCCGGCGTAGTCGCCGCAGTCGTAAGGAGCGCCCGCCGCGGTGGTGATGGTCTCGCTGAACGGGGCACGGAGGTTGCGCCGGCGAACCTCGACCGGATCGACACCGATCTCGGCCGCGAGGATGTCGACCATCCGCTCGATCGCGGCCGCCGCCTCGGGTCGGCCGGCCCCGCGAAACGCCCCGACCGGGGTGGTGTTGGTGAGCACCGACCGCGAGGAGAACTCGATGTCGTCGATGTCGTAGACACCTGGCTGCATCAACTGGGTCATGTGCGGCAGGACGCCGCCGTAGCGAAGGTAGGCGCCGCAGTCCTGCAGCACGGTGAGCTTGTAGGACTCGATACGGCCGTCGGCGGTCGCCCCGATCTCGGCGAACTGCACCTGCGCGCGGCCGTGGGCGAGGTTGGCCATGTCGTCCGTTCGCGACGACACCCACCGAACCGGACGGCCGGCGATCTTTGCGAGGCGCGGGAGCAGGACGTCCTCGGGGGAAGGCGTGGCCTTGGCGCCGAATCCGCCGCCGACGTCGGGGGTGATCACGCGCACATCGCCGTTCGGGATTTTGTGCGCGGCGGCGAGGAAGTCGCGGAAGGGATGCGAGCCCTGACCGCTCGTCCAATGATGCAGTCGACCGTCTTCGCTCCATGCCGACGCTGCGGTTCGGGGCTCGATCGGCGACGGGGCGACACGGGAGTTGACCACGCGCTGTCGAATCACGACCGGACTGGCAGAGGGATCGACCGAACGCAGGGGCTTGATGCTGAGGGCGACGTTCGAGCCGTGGTCGGCATGGATGAGCGTCGGCGAATCCACCGCATGCTCGACGGAGACCAGCACCGGCAGGGGGTCGTAGTCGACGACGACCATCTCGGCGGCATCGGGTCCCTGTCCGCGGAGCTCGGTGAGGATCACGGCAATCGGCTCTCCGACGTAGCGGACGGTGTCGATCGCCAGCCACGGCCGGGCCAGAGTGCCGGGCGATCCGGGGAAATCGCCGGGGTAGCTGCCGAGGTCAGCGATGTCCGCGGCGGTGACGACGGCGACGACGCCCGGCATCGCGAGCGCATCGCTGGCGTCCACCGCGATCTTCGCGTGGGCCATCGTGGCGCGCACGTAGTGGACGTGCAGCGCGCCGTCGAGGAGCGGATCGCGGATGTCGTCGACGTAGGTGCCGCCGACGGTCAGCATCCTGGGGTCCTCGACCCGGCGAACCGAGGTTCCGAGAATGGATGTGCCGGAGAACGAGGGGGTGGCGAGGTCAGTCATCGGGGCGAAGGTTACCGCTCGTGTCCGCTGATGCCGCCTTGCTCGGGAACGAGAGTGCAGAAATCAGTCCGGGCGGGAGGGTTCCCCGCTGCGGTAGTGGCGCCGGCAGAGCAGCTCATAGGTGACCACGTCACCGAACAGGGGCTCGGCCGGGGCGTCGGTGGTGTCGCCGACGACGACCACGTCACCCTCGTAGACGAGCACGCCGTTCACCAGACGTGCGTTGTGCGTCGCCCGTTCACCACACCAGCAGCGGGCTTCGACGTGGAGTTGCACCCGCTCGTCGGCGATCTCGAGGAGACGTTCCGTGCCCGGGAACAGGCGGCCGCGGAAGTCGGTGATCAGCCCGAAGGCGTAGACATCGGCGTGGAGCACGTCGACCACGAGGGCCAGCTGATCCGCCTGGTCGCGGGTATAGAACTGGGCCTCGTCGCACACGAGGTAATCGATGCCGCTGTGGGTGCTGGCATAGGTGGAGGCTATGGCGAAGAGGTCGAGGTCGTCGCTGACCTGGACAGCCTGCTCGGAAAGCCCGAGGCGGCTGGACACGAACGCTCCTTCGCGATCGAGCTTGGAGAGAAGGAGACCCGTCTTGTTCCGGCGGCTCAGGTTGTAGTGGATCTGCAGCGCCAGGGTGCTCTTACCCGAGCCCATGGTTCCGAACGAGAAGCGGAGCAGTGCCACGGGCCGAGAACCGTAGTGCGCTCCTGCGCCCCGCGCCCGCCTCCTGCTGTGCGGTTGGGAGAGAGGTTGCCCCCATATGTTGGGGCAGAACACCTCCCAACGCCGCTCGGAGGTGTTCTGCCGCACGCGGCGCCCGGGATTTTCCGGAGGAACGCCCTGCGGACCCGAACCACGGACACGCGGAGCGAACCGCGACCGCCTCCAGTTACAGTTCCTGATGCACTCGTCGTGGGCGGAACTCGCGGAGTGACCAGAGTGATCGGTCGTCCGTCGAGACGCCCGATTCAGCGGTCGCCTCCCCGGGCGACGTGCTGCATCACAACTCTCTGTTCGCCCCCTTGGAGGCCCGATGAAGTGGTTCCTGATGCAATCGTTCTTCTTGGCGCTCGCGGCGTTCGGGCTTGGTGCGTTGTTCCACCGCCTGCTCTGGAAGAAGGCGGCCGGCGTCAGCTCTTCACCAATGGGCCCCGTCAATCGGTTTGCTTCTTCGGGAGAGGTGGAGCCGCAGAAGGTCGACGGCGATGCGGCTGGGGCCCGGGCGGCCGAAGTGGCGTCGATGCGGGCCGAGACCGCCACGGTCCTGGCCGAGCGCGACGCGAAGATCAAGGAGTACGCCGCTCTGTTGTTCGAGCACTCGGCGGCGAAGACCGCCCTGGCCGATCGCAATGCGTCCATCGCATCGTTGCGAGCGGAACTCGACGCGGCCACGACGTCGTCATCAGCGGCTCTCGCCGAGACGCACGGTCTGCTCGGACAGGTCGAGAGCGACAAGGGGACCATCGAGGACCTCAAACAACAACTCGCTGCTGCAAACGCCGACAACGACGCCGCCCTCGCTACCTTGCGCGTCGACTACGACGGTCGTCTCGCCGAGCTCGCTTCCGGACACGACGGTGCTCTGGCGGAGCTCCGTGCCGACTACGAAGGACGTCTCGGCACATGGGCGGCAGACCACGATGCCACCGTCGCCGCACTCCGCGCGGAGCATGATCGCGCACTACAGGAGGTGCACGGAGACCGTGACCGAACGCTTTCGGGCCTTCGAAGTGATCACGAAAGGGTGTTGGCCGAGCTTCGTCGGCGCGCCGAATCGGCTGTGGACAATCTCGCCCGAGCGGAAGCGCAGTGCGAAGCATCCACGGCTGAACTGTCCCGTCTGCGCGCCGAACTCGACACCAAGTCCGGCGCGGCGCACGGCCTGGTGTCGGACCTCGAAGCGACGAAGCCCAGCGTGGCCGACGATCTCCGATCGATCGAGGGCATCGGGCCGGCGGTGTCCGAGGCGTTGAACGTCGAGACTCTCGCTGTCGCAACGGACGCAGGCAGCGACGAGGCTTTCGAAGGCGACGAGGTCGCGGCCGACGACCTGTTGCGGATCGAAGGCGTCGGTCCGAAGATCAGTGAGATCTTGACGGCAGGAGGGATCCGGACGTTTCGCCGACTTGCCGCCATGCCGGCGGATCGCGTCCGGTCCATCGTCAACGCCGGTGGTGTCTCGTTCATCCCGAGCGTCGGCACATGGGCGGCCCAGGCGGCACTGCTCCGTGACGGCGATGAAGACGGATTCCTGGCACTGGTCGACCGGCTCGTGGCCGGGCGCGACGACCCTCGGTGACGGGAATGGACGACCGCTCGCCGGCTGAGGGCGGCGCAACGTGGGAACGCCGAAAGACCTGGCCGCTGTTGCTCGGAGGCGCGGTGACGCTCACCGGGCTTGCGTCGCTCAACTACTCCTGGGCCAATCCTGACGGGCGCCTCGAGGTGAAAGCCCAGAAGGCACTCTCGACGAAGTTCCCCGACGCCGAGGTCCGGGTGCACGGTCGCGACGCCATCATCACCGGTCTTCCCCCGGGCGCCGACGTCGATGCGGCCCATGACCTCGTTCGCAGCATCGACGGCGTCCGCAACGTGAAGGAGGCTGGGTTCGGGACTCCGTCGAAGATCGAGCCCTCCGTCAGTACCGATCCTGGCGAGAGCGTTGTGCGGGACTCGCGTGCCGACGCAACGGTTGTCGTGACCACGGTGGTCGCCTCGGTTGACGCCGCACTGGGGAGCCCAACCACGGGGGTTGAGGTGGCGCCGGAGGTCGCCGCAACCGAGGCGCCGACAACAGTCGCGGCGACGACAGTCGCCACTGCGCCAGCGACAGCTGTGCCGACAACAGCTGCGCCCTCGACAGTTGCGCCGACAACAGCTGCGCCAGCGGCAGTTGCGCCGACAACAGTTACGCCCACGACAGTTGCGCCGACAACAGCTGCGCCAGCGGCAGTTGCGCCGACAACGGTCGCCACTGCGCCAGCGGACTCCACCGACGGCGCCGCCAACGAGGCCGGGGCGCCCCCGATGAGGATCCTCTTCGGCTCCGTGAGCTCGGACCTCTTCGGCGAGTCGCAGGCGGCGGTGGACCAGCTGATTGCCTACCTCGAGGCCAACCCCGACGTGCGCATCAAGGTCGTCGGCCACGCCGACGCGTGGGGCACGCGCCTCACGAACATCGCGGTCAGCCGAGCGCGGGCCGGCTCAGTTGTGTCGGCACTGGTTGCTGGAGGCATCGACCGCGGTCGGATGTCCGCCTTTGCGCACGGCGACCGAGTGCCGGTCGCGTCCAACGCCACCGCCGAAGGGCGCGCCGCCAATCGCCGCGTTCAGATCGTGTTCTTCGGTGCGGAGGGAACCGGCGACCGAGAAGTGGCGTTCACCGGCTGATCGCTGTGCGAGAGAGGTTGCCCTTCCTTCGTCGGCGCCGCGGTCCGACGGGGTCGAACATGCGGCGAAACACCTCCGAGCAGCGTTCGGAGGTGTTCTGCCCCCATATCTGGGGGCGACCTCTCTCCCAGTAGGCCGACCGTACGCGGCGGCCGGACGTCAGTGGGCCGTCGGCGCCAGGGGGAGCAGGCGGGAGTCCTCGATCGCCGCGGTCCGGTGGCCGATGCCGGCGAGGTAGTCGGCGTTCGTGGCGAACGCGAAGAAGGCGTCGAGTGAGCTCTGGCGGATCAGCAGCACCGCGTCCCAACGTTCGTCCGGCGGACCGATGAAGAAGTGCCCGCCATCGCCTTCGAAGACCACCTCGCCCCCGCTGTTGTGGAGGAACGGCTTGGTGAACTCCACGTAGCGCCGGTACGCCTCCGCCCCGGAGATCGGCGATGCCGGCGCCAGCTCCGGGGTCGCCGAGTAGTCGGCCTGCTCGCGGAAGCGGAGGAGGTTGAGCATGACGATCGGTCCGGCGATGCCGCGCCGGAACAGCGCTGCTCCGGATGCCTGTGTCGGCTCGAAGTGCGCCTCGGGCATCGCTACCCCTGGGCCTTGACGAGATGAACGGCGACGAGGCGGTCGTCGTCGCCGACCGCGGTTGCCGCGGATGCGTCGACGGGTCCGTCGACGACGGTGAACGATGTGGCCAGTACCTCGCCGACGATCAGCGCCTCGTGTGTGCGAAGTGCGCCGGCGAGCACAGGATCGGAGGTGGTGAGCGTGAGTGCGATGCGATCGCTGATGTGCAGCCCGCCGTCCTTGCGGGCCTGCTGCACGGCCCGGACGGCATCGCGAGCGAGTCCCTCGGCCACGAGCTCGTCCGTCAGATCGGTGTCGAGAACGACGACGCCGGAGTTGCGCGGGAGCGCTGACGAGCGGTCGGGGTTGGCGGCGACGAGCTTGAGGGAGTACTCGCCCTCCTGGAGGTCGACGCCGGCGGCCGTGACGATGCCGGTTGACGGGTCCTGGGTCCACTCGCCCTTCTTCACGGCGGCGATGACCTGTTGGACGGCCTTGCCGATGCGGGGTCCGAGGGCCCCCGGGACGACCTGGAGCTCGAAGCGGCCGGCTGCGGCGAGGTCGCCGGAGAGCACGACCGACTTCACGTTCAACTCGTCCGCGATGATCGACTCGAAGGGGGCGAGCACCTGGGCGTCGTCGGCGGCGACGGTCAGCGATGCAAGTGGCTGGCGCACGCGGCGGCCCGATGACTTGCGCACGGCCGATGCCGCGCTGCACACATCACGCACTCGATCCATGGCGGAGACGTGGGCCTCGTCGACGACGAGGTCGTCCGCGCTCGGCCAATCGGTGAGGTGGATGGAGCCTTTACCGACAAGTCCTTCCCACACCGCTTCGGTGGTGAGTGGCAGAAGCGGGGCGGCTACCTGGCACAGCGTGACGAGCACGGTCCACAGCACGTCGAATGCTTCCGGGTCCCCGTCCCAGAATCGTTCACGTGATCTGCGTACATACCAATTCGTGAGTGCGTCGAGGAACGTGCGGATGGACGCGCACGCGCCGAAGAGGTCGTATGCCTCGTACTGCGCCGTGACGTCACGAACGAGAACGCCGAGCTTGCCGAGGACGTACTGATCGAGCGGGTCGCTCGACGTTGTGCGGCGTGAAGCCGTATGTGCACTTGCGTTCGCGTACATCGTGAAGAACGAGTAGGTGTTCCAGATCGGGAGCACGACCTGGCGGACGGCATCGCGGATGCCGCTCTCGGTGACGGCGAAATCGCCACCGCGAAGCACGGGGGACGACATGAGGTACCAGCGCATCGCGTCGGACCCGTAGGAATCGAACACGTGGTGGACGTCGGGGTAGTTCTTCAGGCTCTTCGACATCTTCGCCCCGTCGCTGCCGAGGACGACGCCGTGGGCCACGCAGGTGTCGAACGCCGGTCGGTCGAACAGCGCGGTGGCCAGCACGTGCAGCGTGTAGAACCAGCCGCGGGTCTGGGCGATGTATTCGACGATGAAGTCGCCGGGATAGTGGTGCTCGAACCAGTCCTTGTTCTCGAACGGGTAGTGCACCTGGGCGAACGGCATCGACCCGGACTCGAACCAGCAGTCGAGCACCTCGGGAACGCGTCGCATCATCGACGCGCCCGTCGGGTCATCGGGGTTGGGCCGGACGAGATCGTCGATGTAGGGGCGGTGGAGGTCGGTGGGACGGACGCCGAAGTCGCGCTCGATGTCGTCGAGTGATCCGTACACATCGATGCGGGGGTGCGCGGGGTCGTCGGACTTCCAAACCGGGATGGGTGAGCCCCAGAAGCGGTTGCGGGAGATACCCCAGTCGCGGGCGTTGGCGATCCAGTTGCCGAACACGCCGTCGCGCACGTGCTCGGGCACCCACGTGATCTGCTGGTTGAGCTCGACCATGCGGTCGCGGAACTTCGTGACCTCGACGAACCAGCTCGAGAGCGCCCGGTAGATCAAGGGTGCGTTGCAGCGCCAGCAGTGCGGAACGGAGTGGTCGTACGAATCGTGGCGAACGAGGCGTCCGTGACCGCGGAGGTCCTTGATGATGACGGGGTTGGCGTCGTGGACCAGCTGTCCCTCATACGTCGGTACCTCCGATGTGAAGCGACCGCTCGGGCCCACCGGGTTGACGACCTCGATGCCGAGTGCATCGGTGACGACCTTGTCCTCCTCACCGAACGCTGGGGCGATGTGGACGATGCCGGTGCCGTCCTCCGTGGTGACGTAGTCGGCCGCAGCAACCTGGAACGCATTGGTATGTGTGCTGAAGAAGTCGAAGAGCGGACGGTAATGACGGCCGACGAGGTCCGAACCGGTCAGGGTGCCCACCGCAGTCGCGCTACTGAGCTCCTTGGTGTAGGCCTCGACCCGTGCGGTCGCAAGGATGTAGGTCTTCCCGTCGGACGCGTCGTGCATCTTCGAGTATTCGATCTCCGGTCCGACCGCGCACGCGAGGTTCGACGGGAGCGTCCACGGCGTGGTGGTCCAGGCGAGGAGCACCTCGCCGGTCTCGTGGCCACGGTCGTCGAGGAGCGGGAACGTGACGGTGACCGCGGGGTCCTGGCGGTTCTTGTAGACGTCGTCCATCTTCAGCTCGGTGTTGCTGAGCGGGGTCTCGCAGCGCCAGCAGAAGGGCATCACCTTGTAGCCCTCGTAGATCAGTCCCTTGTCGTGGAGTGTCTTGAAGGCCCACATGACCGACTCCATGTACGGAAGGTCGAGGGTCTTGTAGTCGTTCGCGAAGTCGACCCAGCGGGCCGCCCGGTTCATGTACGCCTCCCACTCGTGGGTGTAGCGCAGCACGCTCGTGCGACAGGCGTCGTTGAACTTGCCTATCCCTAAGGCCTTGATCTCGTTGTGACCGCTGACGCCGAGCTCGTTCTCCGCGTGCACCTCGGCGGGCATGCCGTGGGTGTCCCAGCCGAAGCGGCGCTCCACACGCCGGCCCCGCATGGTGCGGTAACGGGGGATGACGTCCTTGACGTAGCTCGTCAGGAGGTGGCCGTAGTGGGGGAGGCCGTTGGCGAACGGCGGTCCGTCGTAGAAGACGTATTCGTTGGCGCCGTCGGTGCCGGCAGCGCGCTGCTCGACCGAGTGCTCGAACGTCTTCTGATCCTGCCACTGCGCGATGATCCGCTCTTCGAGCTTGGGGAACGACGGCGACGGATCAACCGTCGGGTAGGGCGTGGTCGGGTTGGTGGTGTCGCTCATGGTCGTCCTTGTTCGGTCGTGCTGCAGTTGACCGGGGACGACGGGTGCGCCTGTCGACGCACACACCGCGGTACCACCCCGCTTGCCACCCATTTTCGGGAGGCCACTTCGTTGGGCACTGACGCGGGCCCGGATTTGCGTCCGGTTCTACTGGGCCTGCGGAGGCGGGCCGTTCTTCCGGCGACTACAGGGTGATGGCCCCATCAACGTCATTGTGCGTTACAGGCTACCGCGTGTTTTTCGCTC
This sequence comes from Acidimicrobiia bacterium, assembly GCA_031381685.1. Classification (GTDB taxonomy): domain Bacteria; phylum Actinomycetota; class Acidimicrobiia; order Acidimicrobiales; family JANYDT01; genus JANLQX01. Next base: position 6,702 of record JANMYF010000013.1, on the reverse strand, counting down.
GGACGGGGTCTTTCTCGGTGCCCCGAAACGGCCGCCACGCATCCCACATCGGCATCAGGGGCATCCCAGATAGGCCGATTTCGATTCGTGCCCGAAATCCCCGATGCGGCATGTGTGACCGGTGATGTGGGATGCGGCGGCGTCGTCGACGGAAGCTCCCATCACGCGGCAGAATCGGATATGCCTGCTGACCCGAAACGTGTCGTCGATGACCTGCTCGAACTCCGCCGCCTGACCTCGATCGAGGTCGACGGGATTCCCCAAACGGTTGGTGGTGAGCCGAACACCGGACCGACCGTGGCGAGTGGCCGCCTCGCCTGGACTGACACCTGGGTGCAGGCCAGGGAGTGGTTTGCCGGGACCTTCGAGGGGATCCCCGTCGAGAAGTCAGTCGACGCCGCCGGCAACCTCTGGGTCACCCTGCCGGGCGAGCGGCCCGAGCGGATTGTCCTCGGAAGCCACCTCGACTCGGTCCCCAACGGTGGGTGGCTCGACGGCGCCCTCGGCGTCCTGGCGGGCGCCGAGGTGATCCGCGGGCTGCACCGCGACGGCGTGAGGCTGCCGGTCGGAGTGAGCGTCGTCGACTGGGCTGATGAGGAAGGCGCCCGATTCGGCCGCAGTCTCTTCGGCTCTGGAGCCGTATCCGGGACACTCGAGATCGACAAGGTCGCCGAGCTGAAGGACAACACCGGCGCCCGCCTCGTCGATGTCGTACGCGCGCATGGCGTCGATCTCGAGACGGTGCTGACCGCAGGCGACGTCCGCAGCCAGCTGGTCGGGAGCGCCGAGCTGCACATCGAGCAGGGCCCCCTACTCGAAGCAGCCGGGATCCGCCTTGCCGCGCTGCATGGCATCCTCGGAGTCGAGCGTCGTCTGGTGAAGGTCAAAGGCCAGGCGTGTCACGCCGGGGCCACGCCGATCTACCTCCGTCATGACCCGACCATGGCCGCGAGCCGCATGGCGCTGGCGATCCGCGAGATGGCGGTCGAGTTGGATGCGTTCGCCACGGTTGGCGTATGGCGCGTGCATCCCGGGGTGCCCACTGCGGTGAACGGACGGACGGAGTTCTCCGTCGACATGCGCCACCTCGACCGTGGCGTGCTCGACGCCATGGTGAAGGGCCTCGATGACCTGGTTCACCGCATCGCTGCGGACGAGAAGGTCGAGGCGGAGATCGAGATGCTCTGGTCGATCGACCCGATCGTCTTCCATCCGGACCTGGTCGACTTCGCCGCCGACGCGGTGGAGTCGCGCAGCGGCCTCCGGCACCTGATGCCGTCGGGTCCGATGCACGATTCGGCCGAGATGGCCCGTTGCGGTATTCCGACCGTGATGATGTTCACGCCGTCGCTCTACGGTCTCTCGCACACCCACATCGAGGACACGAACTTCGCCGACCTCGAATTGGGCGTCGAGGCGTTCGACGACCTCGTGCGCCGCATGCTTCCGTGGGCCGAGTCGCGGCTTAGCTAAGCACGCATATTTTCCATGAGCGCCCTGTTCGATCCTGCCCGCGCGGTCGAGGTCCCCAAGGTCGTGCTCCACGACCACCTCGATGGCGGGCTCCGTCCGACGACGATTCTGGAGCTGGCCGACGAAATCGGGTGGACACCGCATCTCCCTTCGACCGACCCGACCGAGCTGCACCGCTGGTTCGTGCGTGGCGCCGAGACGAAAGACCTGTTGCAGTACCTCGCCACGTTCGAGCACACCGGCGCGGTCATGCAGCGCGCCGACGACCTCGTCCGGATCGCCCGTGAAGCGGCCGTCGACCTTGCTTCCGATGGTGTCGTCTATGCCGAGGTGCGCTTCGCGCCCGAGCTCCACGTCCATCGGGGTTTGGTCCTCGACGCGGTTGTCGAGGCGGTGCAGGAGGGATTTCGGGCCGGCGTCGCCGAGGCCGCAGCCGCCGGCCGGACGATCGTCGTGAACACCATCATCTGTGCGATGCGCACCGAGCTGCGGTCGCTGGAGATCGCCCGGCTGGCGGTTCGGATGCGCGAGCGCGATGCCCGGGTTGTGGCGTTCGACATCGCCGGCGCGGAGACCGGCTGGCCGCCCTCGCTTCACGCCGATGCCTTCGCGTTTGCCCGGGCGAACCAGATGCACATCACGATCCATGCCTCGGAGCCACCTGACCTCGAGCTGATCTCCGACGCGCTCGTGCACGGCGCGGAGCGCATCGGCCACGGGGTCCGGCTCCAGGCCGACGTCGATCTCGCTACGGGACGGATGGGCGGCCTCGCCCAGGCCATTCTGGAACGCCAGATCTGTCTGGAGATGGCACCGACCTGCAACACCCAGATCGGCGCGGTGGCGTCGGTCGCCGAGCACCCGATCGGGCCGTTTCTCCGAATGGGCTTCCGCGTCGGCATCAACACCGACAACCGGCTGATGTCGAACGTGTCGATGAGCTCCGAGCTCGCCGCCGTGGCCTCCGCGCATCGTCTGACGAACGCCGAGGCCGGCCGTTTGGCGGCGAACGCGATGGAGGCATCATTCTCGTCGTGGACGGAGCGCCGTCACCTTGTCGACCGCGTGATCTCCCCGGCGTACGCCGCGCTCGACGTCGTCGCCTGAAGGTTCTGGGTCGGGAAACCCGCGAGAAGTGCACAGATCCCGACCCAGTGCACAGATCCCGACCCAGCTCGCGGGCTGACTCGAACGTCCACTCGATGGCACAATTGGTGGATGCGACGGAAGGCGACCAACCCATTCCGCCGGGCCTTGGTGGCCGGCGTTTCGGTAGGCAGCCTGGTCGGGGTTGCACCGTCCCCGGCCAGCGCCGCAGTGGTGAAGAGATCCGCGAAAATCGTCTCGATCACCCGGTTCAACACCCAGACCTCCTTCGCTCTGGACTACGTCGACATCGTCGAGTGCACCGACTGCGATTCCGGGTTCGAGATCCGCAACGTGAACCCCAAGATCCGCAGCTTCAACACCACGCCGACCACCCGGATCGTGCTGCTCAAGGACGCGGAGAAGACCTTCACGGTGAGCCTTGCCAAGTTCCGTGAGGCCCGCGACGGCAAGGACATCGGGCAGTACCCGTTCGAAAGGCGCCAGCCCTTCGAGTTCCGGCTCGACGAGACGAAGCAGACCATCGTCGAGATCCGCCAGCTCTACTTCCCTTGACGCCCGGGGTCAGTCGACCTGGGTCGGCTGGTGTCGTTGGGTCGGCGGAATCGCTGCCAGTGCACGTATCCCGACCCAGTGCACGAATCCCGACCCAGTGCATGTGAGCTGACCCAGAACGCGGGGTTCGCTCACTAGGGTCGTCGGGGTGAATCACTTCGACCTGGTCATCGTCGGTACGGGGTCCGGGAACTCCATCGTCTCGCCCGCCCTCGACCACTGGCGGATCGCCATCGTGGAGGAGTGGGTGTTCGGCGGAACCTGCCTGAACCGTGGCTGCATCCCGACCAAGATGTTCGTCCACGCCGCGGATGCGGCCGAGACAATCCGTCACTCGGGACACCTGGGCATCGACGGCACCGTCGACGCCGTTCGATGGGGGGACATCCGTGACCGGGTGTTCGACCGCATCGACCCCGTCGCCGCCGGTGGCGAGGACTACCGGACACATCGATGCGCCAACGTCACCGTGTTCAAGGGCCGGGGCGTGTTCTCGGGCATGAAGGAACTCGTGGTGACGGCCGCAGACGGTACGACGAGCACGGTGACGGGGTCGCGGTTCGTGCTCGCCGCCGGAGCGCGTCCGATGTTGCCGGCTATCGACGGGCTCGAGGGAGTCACGGTGCACACGTCCGATTCCGTCATGCGGCTGGAGTCGCTTCCCGAGCGAATGGTGATCGTTGGCGGTGGGTTCATCGCCGTCGAACTCGCGCACGTGTTTGCCGCCTACGGGGTCGACGTGACGATCGTGCACCGCGGTGAGCTTCTCCTCCGTCATTTCGAGCACGAGGTCGCCCAGGTCGTCACTGCCGCCTTTCGTAAGCGTACGAATCTTCAACTGAACCGGCATCCCGTGGCGGTGTCCGAGGATGCGAACGGAGTGATCTCGCTGACGCTCGACGACGGCACGGTGATCGAGTCCGACGTGCTGCTCATCACCACCGGCCGCATACCCAACAGCGACCTGCTCAACGTCGGCGCCACCGGTGTGTCGACGCACCGAGATGGAAGGGTCGTCGTCGACGACACCCAGGCCACCGTGGTTCCCGGTATCTGGGCGCTCGGTGACCTCAGCTCGCCCCACATGCTCAAGCACGTCGCGAACCACGAGGCGAAGGTCGTGGCCCATAACCTCGTACACCCCGAGAATCCGAGACACACCGACCATCGCTTCGTCCCGGCGGCGGTGTTCACCCGTCCGCAGGTTGCAAGTGTCGGGATGACCGAGGCGCAGGCAAAGGCGGCCGGCATCGACGTGGTCTGCAAGATTCAGGCATACGGTGACGTCGCCTACGGCTGGGCCATGGAGGACCGCGACAGCTTCGTCAAGCTCATCGCCGACCGGTCGACAAGACAACTCGTAGGCGCGCATATTGTTGGGCCGCAGTCCTCGACGCTGATCCAGCAGCTGATCACGGCCATGCACTTCGCCATCCCCGTCGATGCGCTCGCCGCGGATCAGTATTGGATCCACCCCGCCCTGCCCGAAGTCATCGAGAACGCCCTTCTCGGCCTTGACTTCACTGCGCCGCACAAGGCCCACTGATGACCACCGTCCTCGCTTCTCTCGCCGCCTCCTCGCCCGAGGCCGACGCCGTCGGCCGGTCGCGGACGAAGATCGTCGCCACCATCGGTCCGGCGTCATCGTCGGACGAGGGGATCGCCGGGCTCCTCAGCGCCGGAGTCGACGTGTTCCGGCTGAACCTCAGCCATGGCGACGTCTCCGCTCACCTCACGACGTTCCGGCTGATCCGCGAGGTGTCCGAGCGGGTCGGCATTCCTGTCGGGATCCTCTGCGACCTGCCCGGACCGAAGGTCCGCGCCGCTTCGTTCCCTGACGGGGGCGTCCGTCTCCACGAGGGCGACGTGGTCGAACTGGCCTACGGGCGCGAGGGTTCGTCGGGCACCCGCATCGAGGTGAACGACGAATCGGTATCAGAGTTGCAAGAGGGCGACAAGGTTGCCCTGGGTGACGGCGCCGTCACCCTCACCGTGACCGAGAGCGACGGGAAGCGGTCCATCGCCACGGTCATTGCCGGAGGTCTCGTGCAGGGGCGGCCGGGTGTCCATATCCCGTCGACGCGCCTGCGGATGACCACGCCAACCGCTCAGGACTTCGAACTCATCGAGCACCTCAAGGACGTCGAACCGGATTTCGTGGCGCTGTCGTTCGTCCGATCGGCAGCCGACCTCGACCGGGCGCGCGCCGCTCTCGGGCCCGGACCGATGCTCGTCGCCAAGATCGAGACAACCGCAGCCTTGGACGATCTCGACGCGATCGTCGAGACCGCCGACGCGCTCATGGTGGCGCGCGGCGATCTCGGTTTCGAATGTGCCTTCGAGGACGTGCCGCACGTCCAGAACCGGATCATCCGGCTGTGCGTGGCTCGAGGCGTGCCGGTCATCACGGCCACCCAAATGCTCGAATCGATGATCACGTCCCCACAACCGACCCGCGCCGAGGTGACCGACGTGGCGAATGCGGTGTTCGACGGTACGGATGCGGTGATGCTCTCGGGGGAGACGGCGATCGGCCGGGACCCGGCGCATGTTGTGCGCACGATGCGGCGCATCGCGAAACGCGCCGAGGAATCGGCCAACTATGCCCAGTGGGGGGCCCGCCTTGGCCGGATGCAGCGCCGTGGGCGGGCGGAAGGAGCGGTCACGATCACGGATGCGATGTCGCATGCAGCGTGGCAGGCGGCCGACGATGCCCATGTGGCGGCGATTCTCTGTTGCACACGCAGCGGCATGACGGCCCGATCGCTCGGCCGTTTCCGGCCCCAGACACTGCTCATCGCGATCACTCCGTCCTTGCGATCGTCGCGTCAGCTGCTCCTCTCGTGGGGAATGCAGTGCCTCGTGGTGGAAGAACGCAACACGATCGACGAGATCGTCTGGTTCGCCGTCGAGTCCTCCGAGAAGGCCGGGATCGTGCATCGGGGCGATGTCGTCGCCGTGCTTGCCGGTGCACCAGATACCGGTGAGGCGATCACCGACGTCCTGCGACTCGTCCGGGTGCGCTGAGCCCTCCGCCGCTGAGCCCTCCGCCGCAGATCAGGCCCTCCGTGCCGCAGATCAGGCCCCGTCCACCGCACATCAGCTGAAATCAGGCGAAATCGAGGCGATTCGCCCCGATGTGCGGCAGGAAGGGGTTGATGTGCGGCAGGAATCGGCAGTGGTGTTGCGGGAGTCGGCAGTTGTGCGGCAGGAATCGGTCGAGGTGAGTCTCGACTCAGCTGAGAGCGCGGCGGCCGCCGAGGTCGGCGAGGAGGTCGAACTCGCGCCCACGGACGACGCGAAGGCCGAGCCAGAGTCCGGCCCGCCAGACGACGAGTGACCAAAGGGTGGAGACGACGATCGCCACCACCATCAACATCGGCATCGACGGGGTTGACCAGGCCGCGCCGACGGCGGCCATGACCGGCAACGCCGACACGCCGAGCGAACAGATGCCAACGACGGCCATGACACTGACGAGTCCGCCTCGGCCGGCCGGGGCGCGGCGGTTGGCATTCGGGTTGCCCACGACGGGGTGGGTGAACGGGGCGATCACCGACCCCCCCC
>JANMYF010000110.1:0-3230 GCA_031381685.1 Acidimicrobiia bacterium | reverse complement strand
GCTCCAACCTTCAGCCCAAGGTGCCACTTTGCGTACTCGTCCCAGGCGTGAGATTTCAGGAACGTGTTCTGGTCTTTTGCGCTGGGCTGTGCCTCCTGCCATTTGCTGCGGATCACGTAGCGCCGGGCGTCGATGAGGTGGCGGGCATGGGCTACGGCCTGGTGGTTCACTTCGTATCTGGGCATGTCATCGTCCTCCCGACGTCGGATCTGTCAACGCATGGCCAGAAGCGGGCACGGAAGCGCCGACAATCGGGATCTGCCAGGTACGTCTACTGTCGAACATGCGCTCTGGGCCGTTCCATTGCGCAGCTCGAATCGAAAGACCCAGCAGTAGTTGTTGTCGTAGCGCCTGGCCGGGCCCGAATCGCAGTGACGTCTTTCGTCGGTGCGGAACGTACGCGTTCATCAATGAGTTCTTGGAGTTCGTGGTCGGCGTTCACAAGCGTGTCGCAGTTCGTTCGCACAGCGGCAGCCACGCGCCGCCCTGACGCCATTCCCATACGTGCTGGATCTGGTTGCCGCCATCTCGCACGGTGAGGGTGGCTCGGGTCGATGGCTCGGTGAATTTCCAAACATCATCGACGACGGACGCCGTGTACTCGGGATGGAAGCCCGCGTTGTCGAAGAACCGGGTGAAGTAGCCGCCGGCCGATTCGTCATGACCGATGATCTCGGTGCCTTTGAATTCTCGCGTGCCGGCGAGCGCGTTCCACTGATGAAGAAGGAAGAATCCTCCGGGGAGCCATTCGTAGTGTTCGTCGCTCGCCCATGGCACACCCGATGCACGAGGGTCGTCCGGCTTCTGACCGTCGGCGAAAGACGTTCCTTCGGTATGCCATTTGCCGACGAACACGTCGAGGCGACGCTGCGCCACACCGATTTCGGGACGGGTTGGTGCTTTCGTTGCAGACATGAATCTCCTTTTGCGATTGGGCGGTTGTGTCGATGAGCGAGGGACGAATCCCTGATCCGAGGGGTCAGCCGATCTTCTCGGCCAAGGACACGATGATCCCCTCTGGGCCGCGCACGTAGGCCATGCGCCAGATTTCCTCGAACTGGCCGAAGCCCCCAACCAGCCCGTAGCCATCGCCAGCGAGGAGATCGACGGCCCTTGGAGGTCGTCAACCTCGAAGGCCACGTTGCGAAGCCCGAGTTCGTTGGCCGTCGACGCGGGAGATCCGGGTTGGTGGTCGGGCCTGACGAAGCTCGAAAGCTCCAGCCGAGTACCGCCGTCGGGCAGACGTAACATCACGATCCCGTCCGTGGGTTGGGAATGCCGATCACGGTGTCGAGGAAGACGTCCTCTATGAACGTCCGTGTTCCTTCGACCTCGAACCCGAGCTCGACAAAGAACGCCGTCACCAGGCCGAGGTCCGCGACGGTGATTCCGACATGAGGAAACGCTGAATATGTGCCATCGGTTCGTCCCCTTGTGTTGACGTCGCTCAACGCGAAAATGGAGCGGCCACACCGAAATTGGAATGGGTGAAGTGGTGACCGAGGTAAGCCCCCCTCCCCGCCATCACCAGCCCGTCGCCCACACCTTGAAACGCAGCACACGAACCGCTCGGCTCAGCGCGCTAAGTGATGCGAGTGAACGGTCGGTCGATAGATGAGTTCTTGGATGTGACCGTCGAGTGTCCGGTTCTCCATCAGCTCAAGGTCGTAATCGGTCGCTCCCGCGAAGATCGGGTCGGTGCCGGTGTTGCCGGAGATGACTGGGAAGACCGTGACCTGTATGAGATCGACGAGGCCCGCGGCCATCAATGCCCAGTTCAACGACAGACTGCCGTGGGAGCGCAGTGGCACCTTCGACTCCTGTTTGACTCGGGCAACGATGTCAGCCGCGTCTCCGCTCACGACGGTCGCATGCGGCCAGTCGAGAGGTTCCGTCAGCGTTGACGACACCACGGTTGTCGGGAGGGTCCTCATCTGGCTGACCCACCGGTCACGCACGTCGGAGTCCTGAGTACTTGCCGCCAGCATGGACATGAACTGCCGGAAGGTGTTGGCGCCGAAAACCATCCGATGGTCGCCGTCGTACGTTGCGAGGCGGTGGTCGAGCAGCTCCGGGCCCTGCTTGCCCCAATAGCCGCCCCAGTCACCGTCAGCGCCGTAGGAGCCGTAGCCGTCGAGCGTAGAAAAGATGTCCCAGGTGTACGCAGCGGTCACGTTGTTCTCCTTGAGAGCGGCAAGTCGGAGTGATGTTGATGATTTCAGAATGCTTGCGTGGCTCCAATGCAAGGAGCTCTCAGGGTTCTACCCCTATGGCATCTGGGCGACGAGGCGGGACAGGTGTTGCAGCGAGTTGTCGAGGTGGTCCGGCCCGAACGACGGGAAGCCGATGTGCTCGCGGATGCCGGCCGGGACCGCGGACCAGTCGTACGTCAGCGTCACCGTGGTCTGCGACGGTCCGTTCGCCTCGAGGTCGTACCGCCAGATCCAGCCGCCGAAGCTGAGCTCTCCGGTCTCGGGCGACTCCGTCCCGGGCTTCCACGCGATCGCGCGTGGCTCGTCGAACACCTCGACCCGGTTGGCCATCTTGTAGTCCTTGTCCGGATGGTTCTCGTGGAACATAGCCATCCGAAAAACCTGCCCAGCGGCGGTTATGCGATCGCCGTCCAGGGACTCGCGCACCCAACCGGTACCGTCGATATCGGCGTGGGCCGACGGGTCCGCCAGCACCGAGAACACCGCTTCCCGGGACCCCTCGATCGTGGTGGACGCCGCAGCGCACTCGGGTTGCTTTCCAGTGAGACTGCTCGCCGGTCCGGCACTTGTCGGCGCATCGGACTTCGTGGCCACGTCGGATGCCGCGTCTTCCACGACGCCTTTGAGTCCCTGAAGCACGCCCGTCCAGTTCTTTTCGTAGTCGGTCCGATTCTTCCGATCTGCTTCAGTCACCTCGCCGTTCATGTTCGACTGCGTCAGAACAACTCGTGTACCCGACCCCGCCGCGTGGAGTGTCATTGTTACGGCGTGATAGTTCTCTGGCCGATCGTCGCCATCCCCGAGGGGGCTCCAATGCGAAAAGCTCACCTGCTTGTTCGGTTCGAACACGAGGATCTCGCCCTTGTCCTGAAACGATTTGCCTTTCCATTCACCCGACCACGTGATTGGACTACCGACTTTCCAGTCAGTCTTGACCGTTGCACCCATGAAGTACTTCTCGATGGCCTTCGGACCGATCAAGGCCGCCCAAACTTGCTTCTTGGACGCGGAGATTGT
>JANMYF010000008.1:0-3533 GCA_031381685.1 Acidimicrobiia bacterium | reverse complement strand
CCTTTGGAGGCGACGCTCGGCCATTTGATGGCATCTCCGGACCCGAGGCGCCACACGCCAGGTGCGGCAAGCGCGAGGTACTTCGTGAAGTTCGACGTCGTGCCAGACCGGTCCGCACGGTGCACCACCCTGATCGCCTTGTTGGGCAGGCGTGCGTCGGGGTTTTCCGTCACGATGGCAGGGTCGTTCCATCGTTTGATGTCGCGTTGGAAGATCTTGGCCACGGTCGAGGCCGACAACGCCAAGTCATCGACCCCGTTGAGGTGGTAGGCGACGGTGATCGCTCCCGCGGTGGTCGGCACGTACAGGAACTCGCCGGCCTTGGGGCCGTCGGTATCCTTCACGGTGCTGTCGGTGCCGGCGAAGTCCGTCACGTTCTTGCCGAACTCCGACTTGCCGCGCCCCGAGCCGATCGGCCGGTACTCGATCGTGACGTTCTTGGCCGACTTGGTCAGCCCGATGATCACCGCCTTGTAATACCGGTCGGCGAACGTCGAGCCCGAACCGCGGATCGTGCCTGACATCTGGACGATGTCGCGTGCGGCGCTCGTGACCTTGGCCGTTGATGGCACCGGGGTCGACCCTGACGACGCCGAGGCGGACATGACCGGGACGAGAACGAGCGCTGCCGACGCGGCGACAGCGAAACGACGGGTGGACGTCATGGACGAGCTCCTGGGAGTGGTGCGTATCGCTCCTCCGAGCGACAGCGTGGCGAGCCACCCGACCACTCTGTCACTCGCACAGCAATGAGTCAATCCAAATTGAGATATAGTTCGGCGGTGGCTGGTGCTGAGTGACGGAGTGGTGTGAGGAGCTATGTGGGGACTGCCCCACCGCGCCCCCGGGTAGAGTGATCGTCGTTCGTCGATGAGCGATGAGCTGGAGGACCCGATATGAGCGAGACACGCACCCCGGTCGATTCGGCGTTTGATACTGCCTCTCACGGGGTGGCCGACGGCCTGTCGCGCCTCGACCGGTTCCTGCCGGTGTGGATCGGTGCGGCGATGGTGGCAGGCGTCGTGCTGGGCCGGGTGTTCACCGGCTTGAACGACACCTTGGAGCGGGTGAAGGTCGACACCGTGTCGTTGCCCATCGCGGTGGGGCTGCTGGCCATGATGTACCCGGTGCTGGCCAAGGTCCGCTACCGCTCGATGGGAACGGTACTGGCCGATCGACGTTCGTTGGTCATGTCGTTGGTGTTGAACTGGTTGATCAGCCCGGCGCTGATGTTCGCCCTGGCGTGGATCTTCCTACCCGACCTGCCCGAGTACCGCACCGGGCTGATCATCGTGGGCCTCGCCCGCTGCATAGCCATGGTGCTCATCTGGAACGACCTGGCGTGTGGCGACCGGGAGCTGGCCGCGGTGCTCGTCGCCATCAACTCGGTGTTCCAGATCGCCGCGTACTCGCTGCTCGGTTACTTCTACCTTGAGCTGCTCCCCGGTTGGCTGGGCCTCGACTCCAAGGGCATCGACATCACGGTGTGGCAGATCGCCAAGTCGGTGCTGACCTTCCTCGGCATCCCGCTGCTCGCCGGGTTCCTCACCCGCACGTTCGGGGAACGGGCCAAGGGCACCGAATGGTACGAGCAGCGGTTCCTGCCCCGCATCGGCCCAGTCGCCCTCTACGGGCTGCTGTTCACCATCGTCATCCTGTTCGCGCTGCAGGGTGACCGCATCACCCACCAGCCGCTCGACGTCGCCCGCATCGCGGTGCCGTTGCTGGTGTACTTCGCCATCATGTGGATCGGTTCGTTCTACGTCGGTCTGCGCTGCCGCATCCCCTATGAGCGCAACGCGTCGATCGCGTTCACTGCGGCGGGCAACAACTTCGAGCTCGCCATTGCGGTCGCGATCGGCGTGTTCGGCGTGTCGTCGGGTCAGGCGCTGGCCGGGGTGGTCGGCCCGCTCATCGAGGTGCCGGTCCTCGTCGGGCTGGTCTACGTAGCGCTGTGGGCCCGTAGGCGATACTACTCGGCCGACGGGTCCGTTCGATGACCCCGGCCAAGCGCGCTGCCGCACTGTCGAGTGGTCGTCGCCGGGCGCCCGCTGGAGCGAAGGCGTCCGCCCGGGTCGAGGCGGCTGGGGTCTGTGACGTCCCAGCGCCAGCTGGCAACGTGACTGCAGCCGATGACGACACGTTGGCTGCGATGGCCAAGGCGTTGGGTCACCCAGTCCGGGTGAGGATCATGCGTCTGCTCATCGCCGGTGACGCGTGCGTCACCGGCGATGTCGTGAGCACCATTGGCCTGGCCCAGTCCACGGTCTCTGAACACCTGCGTCTCCTGCGGGAAGCCGGGTTGATCCAGGGTGAGATCGAAGGACCGCGTACCCGCTACTGCGTGAACCGCACCGGCCTCCTGGTGTTCAAGGCCGCGATCGCCACGCTCTAGACCAACGTCTCAGTGCTCGGTCGGGTTCGCAGGGGAGGGGACGTTTCTGTGCTGTCAGCGTGGCGATGGTCGGTGCGCGAGGTTGTGCGGGTCGAGGCCGGGCGTGGCGGCGGTGGGTGCGGGGACCGACAGGGTGAGTGCGCCGACGGTGGCACACGCGGCGGCGAGGAACGCCGCGCTCGATCGGTGGCCCGTGGTGTCGACGAGCACGGCGGCGAGGAACGGTCCGAGCGCTCCGGCGATGCCGGTGAGTAGAGCGATGGATCCCATCAGCGTGCCGAGATCATCGGGCGGGAGTGTCTGCCTCGCGTAGATGCCGTCGAGCGGTGACATCGCCCCGATGGACGCGCCGGCGATTACCACGTACACGAACGCCAGGAACGTATGTCCACTGACGATGACGAGCAGGCAGCCGACGGCGAGCATCGCTCGCGCCGCGCGGAGGCTGGGCCGGACACCGAAGCGGGTGATGATCCGTGACAGGGGGAGGCGTCCTAGCAACTGGGCGAACCCGCGGGCCCCGGCCAGGGTGGAGGCGACGGTGGCGCTGAGGCCGGCGGCGACCAGGAGGGGGACCTGGTACACGAGCAGGATTGCCATCCCAGCCGTCGCGGCACACGCCGACAGAGCCAGGCGGCGGATCATCGGGACGGCGGACGCGGCGCGCACGGCGGTGACCGGCGAGGGCGACGGGCGCGGGGAACTGGTGGCCCGGGTTCGGTCGACCACCGCCATGGCGGCACCGAACGCGACGCCGACGAGCACAGCGTCTATTCGCAGCGTGGTGCGCCATCCCCACCAGCGGTTGGCGAGGCCGGTGCCAGGGATGAACAGCGGAGAGGAGAACGCCCCCCACACGGTGAGCCGGGCGATCGACACCGCCTCCCTGCCGGGAGCGAGGCGTGCCGCGATGGACTGGGTCATGGCGTAGAAGCCGGTGGCGCCGATGATGCCGCCGGCCGAGCCGAACAACAACGCGAACATCCATGGCCCAGCGGCCATCGACGACAGCCACAGCAACCCCGCCCCGGCGGTTGCGCCGGCACCGAACACGACGCGCACACCGCGCCGGTCGAGCACCCGGCCAGCGGCGATGCCCAGCACCCCGGTGAGCAGTTGGGCGAGCCCGAACCCGACG
>JANMYF010000476.1:0-17665 GCA_031381685.1 Acidimicrobiia bacterium | reverse complement strand
GCGAGCCAGAAACCCTGCGCCGGACCGGAGTCCGTGAGGGTTCCGGTGCCGATGGCGTTCTCCTTCGAGCCGAGCGGGATGTTCGACACGTACTCGGCGACGGAGGTCTTCTGGATCTTCCAGTTCTTCAGCAGGGTGGTGCCGAAGAACAGCGGCGTCGACTTGTCGACGATCGTGACTCGCAGACGTTTGTTGGTGTCCGGAGGCGGGGCAACCGTGACGCTGACGCCCTTCACGCCGTTCTGGTAGCCGTTGCGCTTGGCGATGTCGATGGCGAGCCGCTGCGCGTCGACGGTGCGCGGCATGCGGGTTACTCCTGCGAGTGCAGCAGCGTCGGCGGTTCGCTGCACCTGGATGCTCTTGAAGAAGAACATGCTCACGTCGACGACGAATGCGACGCACATGATGAGCAACGGGAACATCAAGGCGGTGATGACCATGACAATGCCGGATTCCCGGTGTCGCGGTCGTCGACGGCTGCGCATGAACGGGTCATCGACACGTTCGGCGGCGGGGTTGAACGGTGAACGGCATCGCGCTCGGAGGGGACGTCTCAGACGCATCGCTACGACCGCACCGTGAAGGCTTCGATGACGCCCACGTAGGTGTGGGCGATCTTGCGGCCCTTGATGAGCGACGTCATCGAGGTGTAGCGGGACTGCACGTAGACCCCGGCATAGTCCTGTCGGGCGGCGATGGTGTCGTTGCGATAGGACGCCGGCCAGAAGCGGTCGAGGCTCAGCGGGCTGCCGGTGGAGTTGTACTGGAAGCGGCTCTGCGGCTCGGAGAGCGCGCTGAGCCGGTAGACGTTGCATGCCACTGTGGGCCGGGCCTTCGTCCAGTCGAATCCGGCCATCGCCGATTGATCGCTGCCGGTCGTCATGGTGAGCCCACTGTCGGCCCGTTTGAAGTAGCCGACCGGTTCATCGGCCGCCAGATTCGCGGCGATGGCCGCGTCCGCCGCAGCGACACATTCCTGCGGGACCTTGTCGTAGAGGTCCTTGGCCCGGAACACGATCACGTAATCGAGACGATTGCCGACCGGCACGAGCGGAGCCGCCATGGCCTTGAGGATGCTGTAGTCGGCGGTGCTGGTCTGCCCGGCGACCGTTGCCATACGGGCGCCTTCCTGAGCGGAGTGCTTCGTCGAGGACCACAGCATGAAGAGCGGTCCGGTCTCGATGATCATGAAGATCAGGAAGAAGAGGAATGGCGCGATGAGCGCGGTCTCGACGACGACGGCGCCGCGTTCGCTGCGCGATCGTCGGGGCGCGACGACACCGCGTTCGCGGTGGCGTCGCGCTCGGAACGACGAGGTGAGCCGAGTTTGGATCATGTGCCGCCGAAGACCTTGGTGGTCGTGGTGGCGATCGTGGTGGTCGTCGTCGTGACGATCGGGTTGATGGCGTCGTCGTCGGTGGCGGTGTTCTCCGACCCGCTCGACGTGGTGTCACGGTCGGCCGGGCTGGAAAGCGTTGCGGTGACGCTGTTGACGAGGCGGCCGGATGCGCTCGTCGATACCGTTCCGGTCACGATGAAGTTGATCTGTCCGTTCGCCGCCAGGCTGATCGTCGTCGCGATGCTGCCGGTTCCGGTGGCGCTCGCGCAGCTGCCGGTGCCCGGGCCGGTGACCACGCTGCAGCTCCAGTTGACGCTGCCGGCGTTGAACTTGGTCGAGATGACATCGCTGATGGAGATGTTGTTGGCCGGGCCGGGGCCCTTGTTCTTGACCGTGATCGTGTACGTGGTCGAGGAGCCGACCGTCACGGCCGTCACGCCGTTGCCCTTGGTGACGAACACGTCGGGAAGCGTGATGAGATCGATGTCATCGTCGGTGTTGTTGGCGAGGGCCGAGTCGTCGGTGTAGCTCGGCACCGCCACGGTCGCCGTGTTCGTCACCGTGCCGGTTGAGGTGTCCTTCACCGTCGCCGTGAGGACGAACGTCACCGATGAACCGACCGGTAGGTTGACCGCGGAGGTGCTGATCGAACCGGATCCGCTCGCCGGGCAGGTGCCACCACCCGTGCCGCTACAGGTCCACGTGGCCGACTGCAGTTCCGTCGGGACCCCGTCGGCAACGGTCGCTCCCGTCACCGGCACCGTGCCGGCGTTCGAGACGACGATCGAGTACGAGTAGGTACGGCCCGGCCACACCTCGGCGAGGCCGTCGTTCTTGTCGATCGACAGGTTTGCCTTGGTGCTGGTGTTGATATCGGTCTGGGAGTCGTTCGAGCTCGTGGGGTCGGTGAACCCGGTCGGCGGCGCGATCGACGCGGTGTTCATGATCGACCCGAAGAAACTGTCGGCCACGGTGTAGTTCACCGTGAACGTCGCGGTGGCGTTCGCCGGCAGGTTGACCAACGACGCGTTGATCGAACCGGATCCCGAAGCCGTGCACGACGCACCCGCGGACGGTACGCAGGTCCAGGCGACGCCGGTGAGGCCGGCCGGGATCGTGTCGGTGACCTTGGCCCCGGTGATCGGACCGGGTCCGAAGTTCTTCGCCACGATCGTGTAGGCGCCGGTGTAGCGGGGGTACACGATCGACACGCCATCGGTCTTGGTGACGCCGAGGTCCGGGTGGACGACGGGGTCGGTGTCGTCATCGGTGTTGTTCGACGCATTCGGGTCCGTCGCCGACGTTATGGTTGCGGTGTTCGTGAGGTTGCCGGCCGGGGCCGTTGCCGACACCGTGGCCGTCATCGAATAGACGACGCTCGCGCCTGCTGGCAGTGTCGGGAGCGTCACGCTCAGGTTCCGGAGGGATCCGGGCGACACACAGCTGGTGCCCGAACAGGTCCATGGGCTTGATCCGGTGATCAGCGATGCCGGCGGCGTGTCGGCCACTCCGATGTTCGAGGCTGTCGTCGCGCCGAGGTTTCGCACCGTCACGGTGTAGGTGACGGCCTGGCCCGGGATGAGCTGCGTCTGGCCGTTGTCCTTGATCACCGAGATGTCGGGCTGCGTGATCGGATCGGTCTTCGAGTCCTGGTTGTTCACCGTGTTGGGCTCGACGATGTTCTGGCCCGAAGGGGGATCGACGCGTGCGGTGTTGCTCACGCTTCCGGTCGCGGACGTCGGTATGGAGCCGTTGAACGTGATGGTCATCGAGGAGCTCGCCGGCATCAGTCCCGTGGTGATGCCCGCAGCCAGTGCTGCCGCGGTGTTGGGTGATGCCGGTGGACAGACCGCTCCGCCGCTCGTCGTGGCGCACGTCCACGTCGTGCCCGTGAAGTTCGTCATCGTGGCGTCCTTGATGACGGCACCCGTGACCGATCCCGGTCCGACATTCGTGACGAGCAGGGTGTAGGCGAACGCTTGGCCCGGCACGAAGCTCGACGGAGCCCGGTTCTTCGACATCTGAAGATCAGGCGAGGACACGGTGAACGTGGCCGTGGAGGAGTTGCTGGCTCCGCTGGTGTCGCGGTCGAGGCTTGCGGTGATGGACGCGGTGTTGCTCACCGTGCCCGAAGAGACGGTCGGTCCGACCGCACCGCTCACGGTGAAGGCGAGGCTGCCACCGGACGGGAGGTTGGTGATGTTGCGCGTCAGCGTGGCACCGGTGGCGAGGGGGCTGGTGCCGGCAGGACACGAGGCCCCGCCGCTGGCGACGCAGACCACGGTGGGCGTGAGGATCTGGGCAGGCATGTTGTCGGTCAACGTGACGGTGGCGACCGGCCCGGGTCCGCTGTTCGCGACCGTGATCGTGTAGGTCTGGGTCTGGCCGCGGCCTCGGGTCGCGGACGACGCCGTCTTCGTCACGGTGGGGTCCGGCAGCAGAACGTTGTCGATGTCGGTCGCCGTGTTGTTGGCGATCGTCCCGGCGGGCTCGGTGCCCGAGGCGTGATTGAACGTCGCCGTCTGGGTGATGGTTCCCGTGGCGCTGCCCGAAACCGTTGCCCAGACCGTGTACGTGACGCTCTGTCCCGAGAGGAGGTTGACGTTGTTGATGGCAATGGTGCTACCGCTGAGGACACCGGAGGTCGGGCAGGTGGCGCCCACGGTCGAGGTGCACTGGTACGTGACACCGGTCAGTGAAGCCGGCACGACGTCGTTGAACCGGGCGTTGGTGACCGGTCCCGGTCCGTTGTTGCTGAGCACGATCGTGTACGTCAGCGCCTGGTTCGGACCTACGTTGATCTGACCATCCGTCTTCGTCACGGCGAGGTCGGACAACACGATGGTGTCGGTGTCGGTGGAGACGTTGTTTCCCGGGGTCGGGTCGGTGAACCCGGTCGGCTGGGCCACGCCGGCGGTCTGCACGATGGTGCCGGTGGTCAGTGTCGGGTCGACGGTGCCGGTGAAGCGGTAGGTGATCGACCCGCCGGCCGGGATCGTGGCAGTCACGTTGAGGTTGCGTGCGGTTCCCGGGTTGGGGCAGCTCGCCCCGCCGGTTGTCCCGTTGCAGGTCCACGGGCTGGAACCCGTGAGGATCGATGCCGGTGGAGTGTCGGTGATGGCAGCGCCGACCACCGGTCCGGGCCCGGCGTTGGAGACGGTGATGGTGTAGGTGAGCGTCTGACCGCCGGCGACCGTGGTGACGCCGTCGCTCTTGGTGATGCTCAGGTCACTGACGAGGATCGTGTTGGTGTCCGTCGCCGTGTTGTTACCCGAGGTACCCGGCGGCTCGACGGTGCCACCAGGATGGTTGAGCTGCACGTTCTGGATGATCGAACCGCTGGCGAGGGGACCGACGGTCCCGGTGATGTTGTACGTGACCTGGGAGTTGGCCGGGAGGCTGGGGATGATCGAAGTGAGCGTTCCTCCGCTGGTGATCGAGCCGGATGCCGGCGTCGGGCACACGGCCGAGTTCGTCGGCAGCGAGCACGTCCACGTGACGCCGGTCAGCGCGGCGGGCGGCGTATCGGTGAGGATCGCGTTGGTGACCGGTCCCGGCCCGTTGTTGCGGGCGACGATCACGTAGGTCAGCTGCTGGCCGGCGGCCACGGTCGTCCGGGAGTCGGACTTCGTCACGCTCAGGTCGGGGATCACGATGGTGTCGGTGTCGGTGATCGAGTTCTCCGACCCGACCGACGACGTGTCACGATCCGGAACGGCCGGGTTGGCGGTGATCGTCGCCGTGTTGACGAGCGTGCCGGTCGCCGTGCCCTTCACGGTGCCATTGAGGGTGAAGGTGAGCATGCCGTTCGCCGGTATGGCGACCGTGTCGTTGAGCGAGACGGTCGGCGTGGTCGGGCACGTTGCCCCTCCGCTCGGCGAACAGGTCCAGTTCGTGACCGTGAACTTCGCGGTGTCGACGGTGTCGGCGATGACGACACCGGTGACCGGCCCTGGGCCTTTGTTCTGGAACGTGATGGTGTACGAGTTGTTCTGGTTCGGGCTGATCTGGGTGATGCCGTCGGTCTTGGTGACGACGAGGTCGGGCAGCTGGATGGTCGTGGTCACCGTGCTGGTGTTGTTGCCCGAGACCGGGTCGACGAGGCCGTTGGTCGTGGCGACCGTGGCCGTGTTCGCGACGCTCGTGCGGGCGGCGTCGAGGACTTTGACGCTGACGGTGTAGACGACGGTGCCGCTCGCAGCGATGTCGCCGGACACCTCGTTGATGTTGCCGGACCCGGAAGCTGCCGGACATCCCGAACCGGCGCAGGTCCAGGTGATGGTTCCCAGCTTCGTCGCATCGAAGGTGTCCGTCACCCGGATCGCCGTGGCGACACCGGGGCCGAGGTTCGTCGTGGTGATCGTGTACGTGAACGTCTGGCCGGGTCCGACGTTCGCGGCCGAGGCGGTCTTCACGACGCGCACGTCAGGATGGGCGATGTTGTGGGAGACGGACGCCGAATTCGGGGTCGAGCCGGACTCGGCCATACCGGTCGGCGGCACAACGGTGCCGGTCGTGGTCATCGTGCCGACGGCGGGGACGTCCTTCAACGTGCCGGTCACCGTGTACACCAGGCTCTGACCGGGGGCCAGGGTCGACGTGGTCGTCTCGTTGATGGCGCCCGAACCGCTGGCGTTGGGGCAGGTTGCGCCACCGACGCCGGCACAGGTCCACGTGAACGTCTGCATCTGCGCCGGCAACGGGAGCAATACACCGACACCGGCCGGAGCGGTTCCTGCTGCGGCACCGGTGTTGCCGACGGTGAGCGTGTAGGTCACCACGGACTTCGGGCCGACGCTCGAACCGCTCGCCGGATTGGCGGTGAGGGTGGCGAACAGGTCGGGCGAGACGACGACGTTGGAGATCGTGCCGGTGTTGTTCCCGCTCACGGAGTCGGGTGTCGCCAGGTTGGCGGTGGCGACTGCGGAGTTGGTGATCGTTCCGGTGGCGCTGTTGGCGATCTTTGCGGTGATGGTGAAGGTGAGCTCCCCGCCTTCAGGGATGGTCTGCACGGTCGAGATCGCGCCCGGGCTCGTGGCCGGGCACGTTGCGCCGCCGAGGGCGGAACACGAGACGGCGCTGAACGCCGAGATGCCGGTCGGGATCGGGTCGGTGAGGGTGGCACCGCTGGCCGTTCCCGGTCCGTTGTTCTTGTACTTGACCGTGTAGGTGATGGTCTGACCGGGGCTGACGGAGCCGACGGGGCTGACGCTCTTCGTCGCCGTCAGGTCGGGATAGCGGATGGTCGTGTTGTCGGTCGCCGTGCTCGACGGGGCGTTCGTCGGGCTGATCGCCGGGTCGTTCGTGGCCGTCACGGTGTTCGTGAGTGTGCCGGTCGCACTTGTCGAGAGCGTTCCCGAAAGCGTGAAGGAGAGCTGGCCGCCGGCGGGGATATCTCGAACGAGGTTGAGCCCGCCGGAACCCGAGCTCACCGCGCCGCAGGCCGCCCCACCGGAAGCACCGGTGCAACTCCAGGTGACGCCGGTGAGTAGCGCCGGAGGGGTGTCGACGATCGATACGTTCTTGCCGGCAACGGTCCCGTCGTTGCGCACGGTGATCGTGTAGTCGTTGGACATACCGGGGGCGATGAACGCTTTCCCGTCGGTCTTGGTCGTGACGAGGATCGGAAAGCGCACGACGTTCGGCTCGACGTCGTCGGCGATGTTGTTCGCCGTCGAGAGTTCGAGCAGGCCGGCCGGCGCGATGATCTCGGCCCGGTTGGTGATGGTCCCGCTCGCGGTCGCAACAGCGGTGGCCGTGAGCTTGAACGTCAACGACGAGCCACCGGCAAGGTCGGTGGTGACATCGATCGGACCGGTGCCGGACGCGGCCGGACACGTGTTGCTCGGCGGAGCCGTGCACGTCCACGTGATGTTCGTGAGCATGGCCGGAGGCGTGTCGGTGATCCGAACGCCGAAGACCTCGTAGGCACCGGTGTTCTGGGCGACGATCGTGTATTCGGTCTCCTCGAGCGGGCCGATGAAGCTCTTGCCGTCGTCTTTGGTGATCTTCAGGTCCGGTCGGATGATCACGGTGGCGGCGGCGTCGGAACGGGTGTTGTTCCCCGGCGTGTCGTCGATGAGCCCTACGGGCAGGGTGACCGTGGCGCTGGGATTCATCGAGCCGTACGCGTCGACCCGTACCGTTCCTCGAAGGATGTACCGGACTTTGCCGGTCTTCGGAAGGGTGACAGTGTCGACGAACGGGCCGGTCTGGTTCGTGGTCTCGCACACGGCCCCTGCGATTGCCTGAATGCATTGCCACGACGTGAGGTCGAGCTGCGGCGGAAGGGTCCAGTTCACGGTCGCCCCGGTCACGCTGATCTGACCGAGGTTGGTGACCTCGATCTCGTACTCGATCGGCTCGAACGGCGATGCCGTGCTCAGTCCGTCGTCGACCTTGGTGACGGCGAGGTCAGGCTTGACGAGCGCGGTCACGTCGGTTGCGGAGTTGTTCGACGGGGTCGGGTCGGTCACGTTCGATGCGGTGACGGTCGCCGTGTTGGCGATCGTCCCACTCATCCCGCTCACGTCCCCCTTGACCCGGGCGTTCCAGGTGTAGGTGACGGACTGCCCGACCGCGAGGTTCACGGTCTCGTCGAGCAGGGTGCCGGAGTCGCTTTCGCAGATGGTTATCGGCAAGCAGGTCCAGCCGAGGTTGACGAGCTGCGAGGGCCACGTCGGGTCCTTGATGAGCACGCCGTTGACGTTGTCCGGACCGTTGTTGCGCACGGCGATGGTGTAGGTCACCGGATCGTTCGGGCCGGCCTCGTCGAGCCCGTCGGTCTTGGTGACGGCCAGGTCAGCCGACGCGCCGGGCACCGCCGGCGGGGCGTCGCACGACGAACCGGTGCAGGCGTAGGGGGTGTTGTCGTAAGGGCTCGGTTCCAGGCGGAAGAGCGACCACTGGGCGATCCGCTGCTCGCGGCCGAACAGACCGGTGATCATGTTGTGCTTGAGCTTCACGTAGACACCGAGGTTCGACGACGCCGCCAATCCGCGTTTGCGGACCGGCTGGCCATCGACCGTCTTGGTGGGGCAGAACGGCGCCGAGGGCGAGGTCGCCGATGAGCAATCGAACGTGGTGTTGATCAGATCGACCTTCGGGTCGTCGGCCTGCACCTGCGTCGTCGGGGGCGGGTTGCCGGCGGCGATGGCGGCGGCCGCGTCGGCGTTGTTCTTCGCGGTCGCTTCGTCGGCGGTGTAGAAGAACTTGTCCAGGTTCTTCAGGAGCGGCATGTTGTTGCCCTCGTAGAGGAACTGGGTGTTCTCGTCGAAGCGGGTGCACCAGTCGTCGTAGGACTTGACCTCGCCGTCAGCGCCCAGGCAGAAGCCCGGCGGTTTGCCCTGCCCCCGGGCGTTGTATTCACCGGGCACCTTGTAGATGAGGATCTGGTCGACCTGGGTCCAGTCTCGACCGAGGCTGGCCTGGAGCGCCCGGAGGGTCTCGAAGTCGTCGGATGCCTTGTTTCCGCCGATGCAGTCAGGGTCCGACGCAACACGGTTGTCGAGGTCTGACGGCGGGATGCACGCGGTGGCCGTGACACGGGCCGCGGTGCGCACGCCGTTGGCGAGCGTCTGTCCCTTGTTGAGGAACAGGCCGTACTCCCAGGCTCCGAAGCCGATCAGAAGGAGGAGCAGCGCGCCGATCGCGAACTCGACGGCGGCGATGCCGTGCTCTTCCGTGCGGGCGCGCGCTCGCGTCAGGTGGATCGTGTGGCGGCGCGAGTTTGCGGGCGCGGCCGAACCCGGAGTGGCGTTGCGGTGTGCCTCGGCCGAGCTGGAGAGGGAGGACTCCGCGTGGGCACCTGGTCGTTGCATTCCTCGTTCATCGGCAGCGCATTCGCCGCGCTGAACAGGTCGAACGACTCATTCCGACCACTCGGAGTGGTCGAATTGGGGGTCGAGGAGCCCACTATCCGTTCGTAAGCTGCGGACCGTGCCGGAGTTGATCGAGGTCGAGATCTACCGGCGCACGGCCTCCCTTGTTCTCGGCCGCCGGATCTCGGCGATTGAGGTCGTTGATCCGTTCGGACTACGCCGCGACCCCGTCGGCCGGGGTGCTTCGGACGTCGCCGCGCGCATTATCGGCACCACCGTCCTCGCCGTTCGGCGCCACGGCAAGCTGCTGCTCGTCGATCTCGGACGGCGTTCAGTCCCCGATGTGGTTCTCGGGTTGCGCTTCGGTATGACGGGTCGTCTGCTGGTCGACGGCCGTGCCGGCATCGACGAGCTTCTGTACTCGAGTGATCGGGATGATCCCGCCTGGGACCGGTTCCGGGTCGGCTTCGCCGGGGGTGGGACCCTTGCCGTCCGTGATCCCCGGCGCCTCGGCACGGTGGAAATCGATCCCGACGTGAGCGTTCTCGGCGTCGACGCAACCGAGCTCACCTTCTCGGAGCTCCGCCGGGTCCTCGCGGGCTCGTCGGCGGCCGTCAAGGCCAAGCTCCTCGATCAGCATACCGTCTGCGGGATCGGCAACCTCCTCGCCGACGAGATCCTGTGGCGGGCAGGGGTGGCGCCCGGCGTCGCGGCGTCGGGCATCGGAGTCGCGAGGGTCCGCCGGCTGCACGCCGCGGTGCACGACACCCTCGTCGAACTCACCGAGCGGGGCGGATCGCACCTGGGCGACGTCATGGAGGCCCGTCGCCCGGGGGGCGTTTGCCCCCGCGACGGCTCGCCCATGCGGGTCGCCACCATCGGCGGGCGCACCACCTGGTGGTGCCCCAGACACCAACACTGAACTGTCACTGGGAGAGAGGTTGCCCCCATAAATGGGGGTAGAACACCTCCGAGCGTCGTTGGGAGGTGTTCTGCCGCATCCGCTCGGACAAGAAATGCTCCGGTATGCGGGCAAGACCGCCAAGACTTGCGGAGTGCGATCCGTCCTCTCCTGTCGTTTCTGCGTGTTCCTCTCCGCCCTCGCGTTCCTCACCGCTGGTTCGGCCTGCGGCGATCGAACCTCGGATACGACCCCATCGTCGGCCGAATCGTCGGTGGACTCAACGACATCTGAGGTCGCGCGATCCACCGACTCCGCGACTGCGCCCGTGCCGCCTCCGACGGAGGGCCAGCCGTCGACAACTGCGGCACTTTCCGTGGCGGCCGAGCCGACCAACCGGACCCTGCGCGTGCCCGCCGACTTCGGGACGGTCCAGTTGGCGCTGGACGCCGCTCGGCCGGGGGATCTCGTCCTGATCGCGCCGGGCGACTATGCCGAGGCGGTGACGGTCCGCACACCGTCGATCGTCATCCGCGGTGAAGACCGCAACACCGTGATCCTCGACGGGGCGGACACGCTCGAGAACGGCATCCTTGTCGCGGCCGACAACGTCGCCGTGGAGAATCTCACCGTTCGTCGCTTCGCCGTCAACGGTCTGCTGTTCACGAAGGCGTACGACGACAACGTCGACGACCCCGCCGACCACGAGATCCTCCAGGGCTACCGCGCGTCCTACGTCACCGCGTCGAACAACGGGCTCTATGGCATCTACGCCTTCTTCGCGCGGGGTGGCATCATCGAGCACAGCTACGCAAGCGGGCACTCCGACTCGGGGTTCTACGTGGGGCAGTGCAAGCCGTGCGACGCCGTCCTCCGCGACAACATCGGCGAGCTCAACGCTGTCGGATACGAAGGCACGAACGCCAGCGGGAACCTCTTCGTCCTCAGCTCGATCTGGAAACGGAATCGGATCGGGGTGACACCCAATTCGCAGAACATGGAGCGACTCGCGCCGCAGGGCGACACCGTGATCGCGGGGAACCTGGTGGAGGACAACCAGGACCCCGGTGCACCGTCGGCGGGCCAAGGCGGATCGGGTCTTGGCATCGCCATCGGTGGGGGTGAGCGCAATCGGGTGTTGCGCAATCTCGTTCGAAACAACGCGAACGCCGGCATCGTTGTGACAGACCTTGCCGGCTTTCAGCCGTCGGCGAACGAGGTGCGCGAGAACGTGTTGAGCGACAACGGCATGGACCTCGCGCTGTACGCGTCCGACGGCGCACCGACTGTTCCCGCGCGATCCAACTGTTTCGGCGGGAACCGGTTCGCCTCCTCGCTGCCGCCGTCGATCGAGACGGTGGTCGCCTGTCCGGCGTCGGGTCCGGGCGCAACCGACGCCGACGTCCCATCGGGTCCGCTCACGCTTCAGCCGGGCGCGCCGAATGTCGATTACCGGACGGTGCCGCTTCCGCCAGCGCAGCCATCGATGCCCGAAGCCCTGTCCACGCGACGCGCGCCAGCGTCCGCTGCGGTGCCGGTCGTCGACCTGTCTACGGTCACCGTGCCGTCATGACGGTCTCCCGTACGAATCGGCGTCGTGCCATTGTTGCCCTCGCGCTCACGGTCGTCATCGCCGGCTGTGGCGGCAAGGATTCCGAGAGCCCGTCAACGGCGGTGCCCGCCTCCACGGTCATCGGTCCGACCGTCCCGGCAGGACCGACCACGGTCGACCCGCGCGCTGATGACCAACGCCGCCTCACGACCGGCCAGGCACTCAGACTGTCGCAGATGCTGCTGAAGAACGACCAGGCGAAGGGAGCGGTCGCCGAGATGTTCGTGCCGTTCGGATCGGGCGCAACGATCACGCTGCGTGGACCCATCGATTGGGCCGGGGACCAGGGTTCGTTCGTCATGTCGACGACTCGCTCCGATGGTGTCGCCGTCCCGGACAGCCGTGTGATCTGGGACCGCGGCTCGTTGCTGACGGAAGTCGACGGACTCGAGAAGTCGATGGAGGCGAGGGGCCGTCCGGGGGTGACATTCGTGCAGCGTGCCCTGAATCCCCAAACGGCGTCGCTCGACCAGCTTGTGGCGTTTGTGGGCTCCCTCGCGGTGGATCGGGCAGAGAACCCGATCCTGCTTCGCCAGGGCGACACGGCCTTCCTCGGGTCGAAGACCGTGGATGGCGTGGTCGTCGAAGGCTACCGGTTCGGGAAGACGCGATATTGGATCGATCCGTCGTCGGGATTGCTCCGCCGGGTCGAGGCCCGCTTCGCGCGGTACGACGAATCGGTGGTGATCACGCTGACCGACCACGGACCCCGGACGATCGACTTGCCGCCGGCGTCGGCGGTGGTCGACGCCGCGACCATTCCCGACGTCCTCTCTGAGCTCAACGTGCCGAATCCGTAGCGGCGTCCAGACGCGCGGTGCGGTCGTTCGGCGCGTTCGCAGACGTTCCGCTCGGTGCTCCGGCTGAAGCAAATGGGCCGCTCCGTCCTACGATGACGGGCATGGAGTTGAGCTACCCCACCGATACCGACGTGTTCCGTTCCACTGTGAAGGAATGGCTTGTGCAGAACCTGCCGACCGGATGGTTCGAGCCGGGCTTCGAGATGTCGGCCGACGAGAAGAAGGAGTTCCAGTCGACCTGGACCCGCAAACTCTTTGGCGGCGGGTGGATCTGCGCTTCCTGGCCGAAGGACTACGGCGGCAAGGGGCTTTCGGTGATGGAGAACGTGGTGCTCAACGAGGAGTTCCACAAGGCCGGAGCGCCTCTACGGGCGGACTTCTTCGGCGACACGCTCGTCGGTCCCACGATCTTGCAATGGGGTACGGAGGAGCAGAAGAAACACTTCCTACCGCAGATCCTCAAAGGTGAGATCTCCTGGTGTCAGGGCTTCAGTGAGCCCGACTCAGGCTCCGATCTGGCGTCGCTCAAGACGACGGCGGTGCTCGATGGTGATGAGTGGGTCATCAACGGCCAGAAGGTGTGGACCACGCGTGCGCAGCACGCGGACTACGTCTTCTTGCTGGCGCGAACGGACCCGAAGGCGCCCCAGCACGCCGGGATCAGCTACCTGCTCGTGCCCATGCGCCAGGCCGGGGTCGAGGTGCGGCCCATCGTGCAGCCGGACGGAACCGCCGAGTTCAACGAAACCTGGTTCACCAACGCCCGCTGCCCGAAGGAGAACGTGGTCGGCGGTGTGAACAATGGATGGAAGGTCGCCATGACCACGCTCGGTTTCGAGCGCGGCGCGTCGGCGACGACGAGTCATCGTCGTTTCGAGACCGAACTCGAGCACATCATCGACAAGGCGAAGAGCAACGGCGCGATCGAGGACCCGCGTATTCGTCAGCGGCTGGCCAAGGCGTACTCGAAGGTGCAGATCATGCGCTTCAACGGTTTGCGATCGCTGACGTATGCATTGCACAAGCGCGGCGACGTGATCGCTCTCGGGGCGACCAACAAGATGTTCTGGTCCGAGTATCACCGCGACGTGATGGAACTGGCGATGGACGTGTGGGGGATGGA
This sequence comes from Acidimicrobiia bacterium, assembly GCA_031381685.1. Taxonomy (GTDB): domain Bacteria; phylum Actinomycetota; class Acidimicrobiia; order Acidimicrobiales; family JANYDT01; genus JANLQX01. Next base: position 4,070 of record JANMYF010000476.1, on the reverse strand, counting down.
CGCCCAGGTGATGACGGGGCGAGCCGGGTCGCCTTCGTGGCCGGGCGTCGTTCGCATCGAGGCGCGGGAGGGGTACGAGCCGTCAGGCATGCAGAGCGCGTTCTTCTTCAGCCGTTCGGAGACGATCTGGGGTGGCACGGCGGAGATCCAGCGCAACATCGTCGGCGAGCGCGTGCTCGGTCTTCCGAAGGAGCCGAAGCCCGGCGCCAAGGCGAGCGCGTAGGGTCGCCGGCCTGTGCGGCTAAACACCTCCCAACGGCGTTAGGAGGTGTTCTGCCCCCATATATGGGGGCAACCTCTCTCCTGACGAACCTACGACAGGGTGATGTCGGTCCAGGCGCCCTCGGGGAGTTCGTCGAGGGACCAGACGCCGAAGTGGGTGCGACGGAGGGTGTCGACGTGGGTGCCGCATGCGGCAACCATCCGGCGGACCTGGTGGTAGCGGCCCTCGGTCAGGCTGATGGCGATGCTCGGCCGGTGTTCGTCGACGAGTTCGACCGTGGCCGGAAGGCAGGGCGTCGACTCGCCGTCGAGAACGAGCGTCCCACTCGCCATTCGCTCCGCGAGCGACCCCTCATACGGAAGCGTCAGTGTCGCCTCGTAGCGTTTCACCACGTGGTGCTTCGGCGAGGTGAGCCGGTGCAGCAGCTGATGATCGTCGGTGAGCACGAGCAGGCCGGACGTGTCCTTGTCGAGGCGGCCCACAGATTCGACGCGAGGGTTTCGGTACTCCCAGTGCGGAGGAAGAAGATCGTACGCGCGCTGTCCTTCTGACGGCTCGTGTGAACAGACGACGCCGATCGGCTTGTTGAGCATCACCAGGATGCCGTTCGGATGATCGAGCTCCTCGCCGTCGAGTCGGACGTCGTGAGCCAGAACCTTCGCATTCGGATCGCGGACGATCTCGCCGGCAACACGGACGTGGCCGTTCTTGATGATCGGTGTGACCTCGCGACGCGACCCGTAGCCGAGGTTGGCCAGCAGCCTGTCGAGTCGCACGGATGCACTCATGCGGTGCTTGCTCCGGTCGAGGACGGTCGCAGGATCACGACTTCACCGCCGATGACGACGAAGCCGAGCGACGCGAACATCCGGAAGGATCGGGCGTTCCCCGGAGCCACGGCGGCGAACACGGTCGCGCCTTCGGGAAACAGGCGGAGCGCGTCGACGACCAGCGAACGGCCCCACCCGCGGCCCTGCCCCTCGGCGTCCGCCTCGACGCTGATCTCGGGTCGTCCGGCGAGCCCCGACGCGATCGTCACGAGTCCACGTTCGTCCCCCAGGACACGGACGTCGTGGCGGATCGCACGAGCATGGCGGACTCGTCGATGATCATCGAAGTCGGTGCGCTCTTCGAGTGATGCCGATCCTCCGCCCAGGCCTCGGCCGACGAGCGTTGCGTCGAGCACCCCGATTTGCGCATCGCGTCCATCTCCCGATGGTGCACCGGCGATGAGCCGCAGCACATCAGGAGACGATGCACCGCCATAGCCGTCGGCGCCGGCCGCGATCAGCGATGACTCGTCGACGGACGTGGCAATGAACGCGTGTCCGGTGAACGCCATCACGGCGTTGATCTCATAGCCGGCGGCGGCCGACTCCGGCGGTGCCGCGAGAGGTGGGACAACAGTGATGCGCCCGTTGACCGGAGGAAATCGGTCTTCCGCGGCATCGAGAAGCGCGCGTAGCAGTTGGTTCACGGAAATCGGAGGCGCAGGGCGTTGCCGTGCGCCGGAAAGCCCTCATGGTCGGCGAGGGCGAGGATCGACGGTGCCATGTGGCGGAGAGCCGCCGTGGATGCCTGTGCGAGCGCGGTTCGCTTGAGGAACGCCTCCGCGGTGATGCCGGAGGAAACCGCGGCAAAGCCGCTAGTCGGCAGCGAGGCCGGGCACCCGATCACGAAGTTCGCCGCCGAGAACGGTGTGTCCTGCCCGAGGAGGATCTCGCCGGCATTGCGGAGAAGCGCGAGCGCCACCGAGGGATCGGCGAGCGCGACCTGGAGGTGTTCGGGCGCGAATTCGTTGGCCACGGTGCACGCTTCCTCGAGTGAGCTCACGAGAACACATCCGCCGTTGGTCGACAGCGACGAGCGCGCTGCCTCCGCCCGGACGGTCGGCAGCGCCGCGATCTGCCGCGAGAGTTCTGCTTCGACGGCGGCGGCAACGCCACCCGAGAGGGCGACGAGCACCACGGTCGAATCCGTTCCGTGCTCGGCCTCGATGAGCAGATCAGCGGCGAGGCGCGCCGGGTCGGCTGACTCGTCGGCGATGATCAGCGACTCGGTCGGTCCCAGGAGCATCATCGTCGAGCAGCCGTAGCGCTGGACCTCGACCTGAGCGCACACGACGGCCGGGGAACCGGGGCCCACCACCTTGACGACCTTCGGGATGGTCTCGGTTCCGAACGCAACCGCAGCAACGCCCGCCGGGCCATTCACGCGGAACACGTCGCGAAGCCCGAGCCGCTCGGCCACGACGAGCGTGGCCGGGTCGACCGCGGCCGACGTCGATCGTGGGAGAGGGGGTGTGATGACCACCGTTCGCGTCACCCCGGCGACGACGGCGGGACCACCGAGCTGGGCCAGAACGCTCGGGTACGACGCTTTGCCGGCGGGGCAGAACAGCGCCGCCGACGCGATCGGCGTGACCTTCTCGCCGATGAACAGTCCCGGCTCGCTCTCACACCACCAATCCTGGGCGTGGCGCGCCATCACCTCGTCGTTGAAACGGCGGATGTTGGCGATCATGTGCTCGATGGCGTCGCTCAGGGCCCGGTCGACGTCGTCTGCCGCTTTCGCGAACTCGTCGTCGGACACTCGAAGGCGATCAGGGGCGATGTCGACACCGTCGAAATCGCGCAGCGCCCGGCACACTGCTTCGTCGCCGTTGACACGGACGTCGTCGATGATCCGCTCGATCGAGCGCCGCAGCGAGGGTTCGAAAATGTCGTGGATGCCCCGCTGGAGCAGCTGGGCCCGATCCTCGGTTGGCATGTTCGCCCACGTCATCCTGCGCAGCACCGGTCTGGTCATCAGGTCCAGTCTGGCTGAGGCGAGGAGAGGTGCGTGGCCGGCGGTGATTGGTGCGAGCAGTGGCGTGGCGCAGCAGAGAGAAGACGTGACGTTGGTCACTTCCTTTAGAAATCCTGTCCGGAAACCGAGAATGGTTACTCACCACTGCGTCAGACGGCGCGGCCAAACAGGTTGCGCGCATACGTGAAAAGGAGTCCCACCATGTTGTTCACCTCCCGCCCGTCGAGGCGCTCGCTCACCGCAGTCGCGGTGAGCGTTGCTTCGGCGTTCGCTCTCTCCGGCTGCATCAAGCTCGATATGGACATGAAGGTCAAGTCGGACACGAAGATCGACGGCACGATGATCGTCGCCTTCAACGAACAGGTCATGAAGTCCTTCGAGGGGATGGCCGACGGCATGAGCACCAGCAATACCAAGTCGAAGACGCCGACCACCAAGGCCAAGAGCTTCGAGCAACAGACCAAAGACGGTGTGAAGGAGGCGCAGGCCAAGCTACCGAAGGGCTCATCGGTCAAGCTGTACAAGAAGGATGGCTGGCTCGGCCAGGAGATCTCGTTCAAGAACGTCGACGCCGCGCTCGTGCTCGGAGCCGGCCTGAATGCCGGTGCAACGGGTGACCCGTCGAGTGACACGAGCAAGCTGGCGATCACCAAGAAGGGTGACCTGTTGGTCCTCGACGGCGTGCTCGACATGGGTGGCGGGACGGGTGACGGCACCGACGCCGGCATGGACATGTCGGGGCTCATGGCCGGCGGCAAGCCCGAGCTCCGGGTGAAGTTCACGTTCCCCGGCAAGGTCGCGACCGCGAGCAAGGGCGGCAAGATCTCGGGCAATTCGGTCACGTGGACCCCGCAGTTCGGCAAGAAGCTCATCATGAAGGCCACCGCCAAGGCGAGCTGACCGCAGGCGCCGCCGAAATGGCGCCCAGTCCATGTCCGGCGAAGAACAGCTCGCTCGGTGACGGGTGGCGACTCCTGAAGACGTGGGGGGCGGATGGGCCCCCCGGCTCGCGGATGGCGGGCGGCGGGGGGGGGGGGCT
>JANMYF010000410.1:0-2789 GCA_031381685.1 Acidimicrobiia bacterium | reverse complement strand
CTACGGCCTCGTCGACGGAGGTCGTGCCCGCGTCACGACGCGGCGGGGTTCGGCCGAGGTGCTCGTCGAGGTGAACGATCGTATGCGCGCTGGGCATATGTCGTTGCCCAACGGCATGGGGGTCGGTACGTCTGACGACGTGCGCGGCGTTGCGCCGAACGAGCTCACGGACTCCTCGTGGCGGGATCCAATCGCCGGAACCCCGTTCCACAAGCACGTGCCCGCCCGCGTCGAAGCCCTTTCGGAGTAGGGCTCTGCGGGACGCGCCACCCGTGGCTGGCGCGAGTCAGTACAGTCGTAGGACTATGCGTCGGACGCGATTCGATCAGGACGTCTGTCCTATTGCCCGAACGACCGACCTGCTCGGCGACTGGTGGACGCCCATGGTGTTGCGCACCGTCCTCTTCGGGGTCTGCCGCTTCGAGGATCTGCAGTCCAACCTCGGTGTCAGCCGGACCACGCTCACCCAACGGCTCAATCGCCTCGTGGAGGAGGGCATGCTCGAACGGGTGCAGTACCAGCCCAATCCTCCTCGATTCGAGTATCTCCCGACCCAGAAAGGACGGGAGTTCTTCGACGTGCTCGCCGCGATGTGGACCTGGGGGGACCGGTGGATGTTCGACGGAGGCCCGACGGGTAGAGGCACGCCCCTGCGTATCGCCGACCGAGAGTCGGGCGAGACGATCGTGCCGATCGTGGTCGACGCACGCACCCGCGAACCGATCGACCTGAATCGCATCCGGGTGCGGCGCAAGCCCCGCCCCGCCGCCGCGATCGACTGACTGCGGTCGACCGGGCCGATCGTCACCGGGCCCGTTGCATACTTGGTCCGTGGGGATCTTGGAAGAGGACATCGTGCGGGTGAGGGCGGCGACCGACGTCATCGCCGTCATCTCCGAGCACGTTGCGCTCAAACGGGTCGGCCGCAACTACAGCGGGCTCTGCCCTTTCCACGGTGAGAAGTCGCCGTCCTTCTCCGTCAGCCCCGAGAAGGGCACCTATTACTGCTTCGGGTGCCAGGCCAAGGGAGACGTCATCACGTTCCTGCGTGAGATCGAGCACCTCGACTTCAGTGCGGCGATCGAGAAGCTGGCCGCCAAAGCCAACATCGCGCTGCGCTACGACTCCGAAGCAGCGTCGAAGGACAGGGTCAAGCGGGCCCAGTTGCTCGAAGCCACGGCGAAGGCCGCCGAGTGGTACCACGAACGTCTCCTGACCGGTCCCGACGCCGCAGCCGCCCGGAAATACCTGCGTGGCCGCGGCTACGACGGTGAGGCGATCCGCCGATTCAAGATCGGCTGGGCGCCGGAGGGATGGGACACGCTCTGCAAGGCGCTGCACCTCACCCCAGACGTCGCCCGCGACACCGGGCTCGGCTACGTGTCGAAGATCGGCAGGCTCAACGACTTCTTCCAGAGCCGGATCCTCTTCCCGATCTTCGACACCCAGGGGCAGCCGATCGCGTTCGGTGGCCGGAAGATGCCCGACGCCGAAGGCCCCAAGTACAAGAACTCCTCGGAGACGAAGCTGTATTCGAAGAGCCGGGTGCTCTACGGGCTGAACTGGGCGAAGAGCCAGATCGTCGAACAGGGCGAGGTGATCGTCTGCGAGGGCTACACCGACGTGATTGCGTTCCATCGCAGCGGCCTCCCTCGGGCGGTGGCGACGTGTGGCACGGCGCTGGCCGACGAGCACTTCCAGATCCTGAAGAACTTCGCCCGACGCATCGTGTTGGCCTACGACGCCGACGCCGCCGGCCAAAACGCGGCCGAGAAGTTCTACGCGTGGGAGCGCAAGTACGAGATCGATCTCTTCGTCGTGGCCCTTCCGTCCGGTGAGGACCCCGCTGAGCTGGCCCAACGTGATCCGGAGCGGCTCGCGGCGGCGGTTCGCGATGCCCAGCCGTTCCTCCGGTTCCGGATCGAGCGTCTCCTGGCGAAGGCCAACCTGGCCACGCTCGAAGGGCGGGCGCGGGCGTTCGAGAGCGCGGTGGCGATCGTGCTCGAGCACCCGAGCGCGGTCGTGCGCGAGCAATATCTCAACGACGTCGCAATGCGCTGCCAGGTGTCGTCAGAGACGGTTTCGTCCGTATTGGCCGATCCCACGAAGTACCTGCCGGGAGCATCGTCGAGTCCGAACCGCTCGCCGAACACGCAATCGGCGCCACGACGGCCACCCGGTCCCGTCCGGTCGACCCGAGACGGCCGTGAGACCACCTACTCCGACCGCCCGGCGTCACCCGTGGCGACGCCTCCGGGCACCAACCCCGACCGGCCGGCGGCTGCGAGACCCAGCGCTCGTCCGAGCGGCGAAGGCGATCGTCTGCATGACCCGAGCGTGGGGAGGCCGATCGCCAACGAGCCGCCGGAGGACTTCGCGCCTCCGGTCGACGACTCATTTGCGCCGCCCAGCGACGAGTCGTGGACTCCGACCCCCGGCGGGGCTCCCGATCATCGTTCCGGACCGGGGCGGCCGCAACCGGGCCGGGCCGGACAGTCCCGCTGGCCGTCGACCCCGGCCCGGGGGGGCGCTGGACCGTCCAGCCGTCATCAGGGCCGGGCATCCTCGGCGTCGCTGGTCGCCCGAGCCGCTTCGGATCATTCCCGCTCGGCCGAACTCGAGGTGCTGCGCTGGGTAATTGCCGAGCCCGGCCAGGTGCTCCCGTGGTTGGCATCGGTCCTGTTTGTCGATCCCCTCCTACGCACCGCATTCGATCTGATCGTCGAGGAGCCGGATCTCCCCGCGACGACCGAGCTCGTCGAGAGCAGGGGAAACGACCCCACCGAGGT
>JANMYF010000490.1:0-20668 GCA_031381685.1 Acidimicrobiia bacterium | reverse complement strand
CGTCGACATGCGCCAGCCCGGCGTCGAAGTCCGTCCGATCAAGATGATCTCGGGCGAGAGCGAGTTCAACGAGGTGTTCTTCACCGACGCCACGTGCCCCAAGGAGAACGTGCTCGGCGGCGTCAACAACGGCTGGGCGGTGGCCATGACCCTTCTCGGCTTCGAGCGGGGAGAGGCGGCGGCGACCGCACCGATCCGGTTCCGCAACGAGTTCGAGCGGCTCGTCGAGCTGGCCAAGCAGTTCGGCAAGGCTGACGACCCGGTGATCCGTCAGCGTCTCGCCTGGTGCTACACCCACGTCCGCATCATGGAGTTCCAGGGCAAGCGCGTGCTCACGCAGTTCCTCCAGGGCAAGCACCCGGGCCCGGAGGCATCGATCGGCAAGCTGTTCTGGTCGGAGTACCACCGCAAGGTCACCGAGCTCGGCGTCGACATCATGGGCATGCACGCGACGGTGCCGACCGGTCGCAAGCCGCAGTCGGCGTTCTCCACCGACGAGGCCGGCGCCCCCAACTCGACCAACTCGTGGGCCACGGTGTTCCTCAACGCCCGCGCCGGCACGATCTACGCCGGCACGTCACAGGTGCAGCGCAACATCGTCGGCGAGCAGGTGCTGGGCCTTCCGAAGGAACCCCGCACCGACGCCGGCGCCTGGAACGCCAAGCACTGACGCACCGCGGCGCAGGTCTGTCGAGGTTGGTATCCCAGTCGCCCCCGGGGCGACCAAGTGCACAATTATCCGAAGGAACTTCGGGACCGGCGCGGTGCGCGCCGCCGTAGCCTCATCTGCTGTGGGTGACTCCGACGACCTGGCGGTTGCCCTCTACTGCTCGGATCTCGCCGGTCGTTTGGCCCTCGAGTATTTCGGGGCCGGGATCGAAGCAACGATCAAAGACGACGGCAGCCCGGTCACGGAGGCTGACCTCGCAGTAGAGCATCTGCTGCGGACCGAACTGGGTCGGCTCGCTCCACATGACGCCATCCTCGGTGAGGAGTCCGGCATCAGTGGAGAATCGGAGCGCGTCTGGATTCTTGATCCGATCGACGGGACGTCGTTCTTCAGTCGAGGCAGTCCGCACTGGCGAGTGCATGTCGCGCTCACCGTGCGTGGGTGTGCTGAGGTGGCGGTCGTTACGGCACCGGCGCTCGGTCGGCAATGGTGGGCGTCGTGTGGTCACGGCGGCGCCTTCGAGTCGTCGTGGCCTCGTGCGGGAATCGCGCAGCCGTTGGGGGTCACGCGCACTGCGGCGATGGCTGACGCGCTGTTGGCTGGCGACGTCGATGCCGACCGGACGCTGTTGCAAGGGTTCGCGAGAGTGACGTTGCCGAGTACCTCCGGTTGGTGCGAAGGGCTGATGCAACTCGTCCGCGGCGAGATCGACGGATTCCTGTCCGAAGGACACAAGGTCTGGGACCACGCTCCCTGGATTCTGTTGGTCGAGGAGTCCGGAGGGCGGTTCACGAAACGTGCCGCACAGGAGCAGCACGGAGGGGGTCTGTATTCGAACGCCCTACTGCATGACGAGCTTCTCGAAGCGATCGGCTACCCGGCGACGACTCGTCGAAGGTTGTAGCGGAGTCGATCCGGTGCGCTCGACGCACTGGCCGCCGACATGCTGCCACCGCACCACGGACCGGTCCTCTTGATCACTCGATCGAGTTGAGAACAAATGTTCGAAAAGAACGAACAAATGTATTGACACCGAGGTGAATCGTTGGTGCCATGCAGAGCATGAGTTCGTCATCACCCACGACGGAGCTGCCGGCGTGGCTCGCTTCGTTGCGCCGCACCGTCGTGCCGGCGGTGCGCGCCGACGAAACGATTTCCGCGGGCGATGCGGAGGTTGGCCTCACCGAAGTGGCCCGGCTGCGAGGAGAACTGGCCGTGCTGCAGGCTCGTCTGGTGACCACGCTGGCTGCGTCGGCAGGTCGCGACACTGCCGCGGCGTTGACTCGGGGTCTGGGCCTTTCACGGCGCGAGGCACGCGATGCCCTGAAGGTTGCCGGTTTGGTGGCAGGCCTGGAAGGGGCGGCCGAGGCACTCTCGGCAGGGCGCGTCCGTGAAGCGCACCTGTCGGCGCTGGCCGCGGCAGCGGAGGAAGATCGGGCCGAGTTGCTGACCCTCGCGCATGGCCAGTCGGTCGAGGAGTTCTCGCGAACGGTCATGGCGCATCGCATCGCCAAGGAGCCGGGTTGGCGGGCCCGTCAGCGAGCCAGTCGGTCGGTGCGGTTCTTCCTGAGCGACGACGGGTGCATCGGCATGCGCGCACTTCTGCCTCCGGTCGAGGGAGCGCGGCTGAAGGCCCGGCTCGTGGAGCTCATGGACGCGAAGTACCGAGCGGATCATCCCGAGCGAGCGAAGACACTCGGCGCGCACAATGTGGATCCCGTCGAGCAGCGAATGGCCGACGCCTTGATGGCGCTCGTCGATGGGGAGGGCGTCGGGGCGGCCTCCGGCGGGGGAGGTCGGGCGGCGGTGATCGTCGTCGTCGATCCGGACGCGTGCACGGCGGAGGTTCTCGGACAGGGTCCGATCACCTTTGACGAAGCCGCCGACCTTGCTGCCGACACAGCGCGGGCCGATGTCTACGCGGCCGTTCGCGACACGAACGGGGCGATTCTCAAGTTCGGACGCAGCAGGCGTCTGGCGAGTCGGCTTCAGCGACTCGCCATGGCCGTTCGCGATCGAGGCTGCACCTCCCCGGGATGCGAGGTTCCGGCGCCGTACTGCGAAGCACATCATGAGCCGCCCTTCGAAGACGGCACGGGCCGCACCGATCTGGAGTTCATGACGATGCGATGTCCGCCGCATCACCATCATCGACACGAAACGGGTGAGACCACGTCCTGGTTCTTCACCGATTCCGGACCACCCGGTTCGGGCCCCGGTGGGACGGTGCGCGACCTCGACCGAGAGGCCGCGTAGTCCGGGCGGTCGCGGTCGCGGTCGGACGTGCCATTGCGGTCGATTGGGTTGGTGTGTGTGCGCTTCGGAAGACGCGGGCGCCGGGTCTCTCGTCGGCGACCCGTTGTGGGCACATCGGACGTAGTCGTCCAAGCAGTTCCTAGACAACCGAAAACCCGCCCGGGCCTCTCGGGCTCGCGCCCGGGCACGCACGCCGTCGCGGCCGCGTCCGCTACAACTGCGTGATGCGAATCTCGTGTGCGTTTGCGCCGGTGCCCGAAACGCCCCACCACATCGAGGTGGCCGAGCGGCTCGGCTTCCACACCGCGTGGGTGTACGACACGCCTGCGCTCCAGCTCGATGTGTGGATGACGTTGGCTCTGGCGGCCGTGCGGACCGAACGCATCGTGCTCGGTCCGGGCGTGCTGATCCCTTCGCTTCGACATCCGATGGTGACGGCGTCAGCGATCGCCCATCTGGTGAGCCTGGTCGGCGAGGACCGCGTCGTGATCGGGCTTGGGACCGGGTTCACCGGTCGGCGAGCGATGGGGCAGAAGCCGTTGCGCTGGGCCGACATCCCTGACCACGTGGGGGTGGTGCAGGGTCTGCTGCGCGGGGACACCGTCGAGGTGGATGGCCGCATGGCGAAGATGCTCCACGGCGACGGCCAGGCGCCGGCCCGGCCGATCAGCGTGCGCTGGGTGCTCGGCGTCAACGGACCCAAGGGTCTGGCCACGGCGCGCGAACTCGGCCTCGGAGTGTTCACCACGAACCCGCGCACGAATCCTTCGGACGCCGGAGTGCCGACGGCGACGATGCTCGCCTTCGGGACGGTGATCCGTCCCGGCGAGACCGTCGACTCGCTGCGGGTGCTGGAGACGGCCGGGCCGGGTGCCGCGGTGGCGTATCACGCGTTGTTGGAGCAGGACGAGGGCCGTCTCGACTCGCTCCCGAACGGTGCCCGGTTCGTCGAGCTGGTCAATGCCACGCCCGAGTCGACGCGCCATCTCGCACTCCATGAAGGCCATCTCACGGTGCTGAACGGCGTCGATCGCCAGGTCGTGACACCCCGAGCGGTGTCGTCGTTCACCCCGTTGACGGGGACGGCTGCGGAGCTGCGTGAGCGGGTCGCCGCGCTTGCGTCGGCCGGGACCAGCGAGGTGGCGTTTCAGCCGATGGGGGACGTCGAGGACGAACTGCACGCAATGGCCGACGCGCTCGGGCAGTGGATGGGGAGCTGACGGCGGCGACCGGGTGGGGAGCCGACGCCCTCGGGCCGTGGATGGGAGCTGAAACTGCTGGTCGGGCGGTTGTTCGTGGGAAGTCCGCGGACCTTCTAGAGTCTTGATTCGTGAACGCTTCGCTCGTGCGCAGTCGACGGCACACCCGGGTGCCGAGTACCGCCGACGTCGGGCGCCCGTAGGTAGAGCAATGTCTCGGCCCCGACTGCTCACCGTTGATGTCGCCTGGGCGATCATCCGTGAGCCGTCGCTGTGGCCCGAAGCGCTGCGTACCCTCCGTCGGATGCGACCGACCAGGATTCCGGCAGGGATGACCCGGCGTCCGCTCCTTCCGAGTCGTGAGTATCTGCAGTTCCGGCTGCACACCAATGCCGGGTCCGACGCCCCGCCATCCGGTGCCGACGTCGTTCGGTTCCTGAAATGGACCGGGTCGCAACGCAGGGTGCTCGGGTAGGTTCGGCCCATGGCTGGTGCGCTCGTTCTCAACGCGTCGTACGAGCCGTTGTGCGTCGTGCCCGTCAAGCGGGCCATCGTCCTGGTGCTGAAGCAGAAGGCCGAGATCGTGCACGCCGCCGACCGGGTCGTCCGGTCAGAGCGGTCCATCTTCGCCGCGCCATCGGTGATCCGACTCGTCCACTTCGTCCGCGTGCCGTTCCGCAATCGGGTGCCGCTCAACCGTCGTGCGGTGTTCACTCGCGACGGTCATCGCTGCCAGTACTGCGGGGCGTCGGCCGAGAACCTCGACCACGTGGTGCCCCGCTCCAAGGGTGGCCCGCACACCTGGGACAACGTGGTCGCTTCGTGCACCCCGTGCAACGCCCGCAAGGGCGACAAGCTTCTCGAGCACACCAACCTGGTGCTGCGCCGCCGCCCCGTTGCGCCGTCGTCGTCGACCTGGTTGGTAGCCGCATTCGGCAACCCGATGGCCGACTGGATGCCCTACCTGATGCTCGACGCCGAGCCGCTCAGCGCCTAGCGCGGCGACGTCCAGCTCTCCACCGGGAGGAGGAACCATCGCCGTCGGCAACGGTCATCTCGGCGCCGTCCTCCAGGTTCACGCCGACGGACAGCGCAAGCGATGCGCCGTTCGGCCACCGGCTGGCGGCGAGCGCGTGCACAAGGTCGTTCTTGTCCTGTCGAAGCTCGTCGCGCGACTGGCGCCGGTAGCCTCGCCGGCCATGGGCGAGGTCTGCGACGGAATCGGATACGAGCGGATCGGGTCATCAGCGCGCATACGAATCGACCGCCCGGCAAAACGCAACGCCTTCACCAACACGATGTGGGATGGGCTTGCCGATGCCGTGGCCCTGGCGGAAGCCGATGTCGACGTGCTCTGCATCGTCGTCGAGTCGACCAGTGACACCTTCTCGGGCGGGGCCGATCTCGAGGAGGTCCGCTCCGCCGCCGGCGATGCCGATGCCGGAGAGGCGAACCGCGATCACGTGCGCCGGGCCTTTCTCGCGCTACGCGATGCGACGAAGCCGACGATTGCGGCGATCCAGGGATTCTGCGTCGGCGGCGGGCTGATGGTTGCCACGGCATGTGATCTGCGCGTGGCCGACACCTCGGCCCGCTTCGGCTGCACTCCGGCCAAGATCGGCATGGTCTATCTCTTCGAGCCGACCGCCTCGCTCGTCGCGCTCGTCGGCGCATCGGAGGCCAAACGGATCCTGTTCACGGCGCGTCAGTTCGACGCCGCCGAATCGCTGCGTATGGGTCTGGTGAACGAGCTCGTGGCCCCGGACGCGTTCGCGGCGACGGTCGACGCACTGGTGCGCGACGTCTGTGCCACCTCGCAGTTCTCCGTCCGCACGATGAAGCGCACGGTCGCGCTGGCCGCGGCCGGCGGGCGCGACGAAACCGCCGAGACGCTGGCTCTGTTCCGCGCCGCGTTGGAGAACGAAGATCACCGCGAAGGCACGTCGGCCATCCTCGCCAAGCGTCCCGCCGCCTTCACCTGGCGGGCCTGACTCGGGTCGGTGCGTGGCTGGTTGGCGCCACGTTGTCGCGAAAACGACGTCGCCAACCAGACAACGTGGCGCCAACTCGACACACGCCGCGCAACGCCTCGGCCCGGCGGGGTCAGGTGCCGGAGCGGAGCGCTTCGACGGGTTGCTTGGCGGCGGCCTTCACGGCCGGGTACAGGCCGGCGAGGACGCCGGTGAGGAGGCCGAGGAGCGGGGTGAGGAGGGGGATGCGGGCGTCGAGCACCGGTGTGGTGTCGATCGACGCGCCGTAGATCACGGTGGCGAGGGTGCCGACGGTGGCCCCGAGAATGCCCCCGGCCAGGCCGGTGAGCGCGGCCTCGGCCAGGAACTGGACGGCGATGTGGCGCCGGGCCGCGCCAAGGGACCGGCGCAGTCCGATCTCGCCCGTGCGTTCGAGGACCGAGACGAGCGTGACGTTGGCAATGCCGATGGCGCCGATGAGCAGCGAGATGGCTCCGAGAACGAGAAACAGACGGTTCAGGTCGCCGGTCACCGCCGCCTTCGTTTCTTTCGGCTCCGGGGGAGAAGACACCTCGAGCCGACCGGGATCGTTGGGGTTGAGAACGGGGGCGATCTGTGACGCGACCAGAGAAGCGGCACCGATGGCCGTGTCGACCTGGAGTCGCTCCGGACCTTTGAGCCGGTACAGCGTTCGCGCCGTGCCCTCGGGAATGATGATCGCATCGAGGAGCTCGGCCCGACGCGCGACGTCGTCCACGATCCCGATCACCTGGAACACCCGGTTGCCGACGTAGATGCCGGGCAGGTTGGTGATCCGGTTGATCCCGAGACGGTCAGCCGCTCCCGGTCCGAGTACCGCAACCCGGTCGGCGCGCACGCTGTGTCCCCGGTCGAACACCCGCCCGGTCCGGAGTTGGGTGCGGACGGCCGCGAACAGGCCGGGTGAGACGGCCCGGACCGGAAGATCGAACTCCGTCACGTTCACCGGATCGTTCACCGGCACGGTGCGGGCGAGCGCGCCCTTCACGTCGACCGAGGAGATCGTCCCGGCTGAGCGGACCCCATTGAGCCGGCTCACTCGGGCCTCGGCGTCCCACGGGATCACCGATGCCGCGACACGGCCGCCGGACTCTCGCGTCTTCGCCGTGATCTCGGTCGCAGCAAGGGCGTCGAATCGGCCGACGATCTGGTTCGACTGCGTGCGTGAGATGCCGAGCGTGCCCACCAACGCCGCAATCCCGAGCACGGTTCCGAGCACGGTGAGCAGGGCGCGGGCGGGACGGGCGAAGAGTCCGGCGATCGACTCGTCGGCGAGATCGCGCCACGACACCCGGGGACGGGACGGGGTACTCATGTGAGCCGTCCATCGCGGATCCGCACCGCTCGTCCCGCCCGCTCGGCCACGTCGGCGTCGTGGGTGATCATGATGATCGTCAGATCATCAGCGCGCAGACTTTCGAACAGCTCGAGAATCGACTCGGTCGTATGCGTGTCGAGGTTGCCGGTGGGTTCGTCGGCGAGCAGCAGCGACGGTCGGGTCACCAGGGCACGGGCGATCGCGACGCGTTGGCGTTCTCCACCGGAGAGGCGAGAGGGCAGGAAGTCGAGCCGATGACCGAGACCGACGCGCTCCAGAGCGGCCGCGGCCCGCTCGCGTCGACCGGACCTCGGGAACCGGCGGTTGGTCGTTCCGTAGACCTCGGCCAGCATGACGTTCTCGATCACGCTGCGGTGCGACAGCAGATGGAAGCTCTGGAAGACGAAGCCGATCCGCTCACCGCGGACCGCGGTGCGCTCGGCGTCGGAGAGCCCGGACACATCGATGCCGTCGAGCAGGTACCTCCCCGATGTCGCGAGGTCGAGCAGGCCGAGGACATTCAACAGCGTCGATTTCCCCGAGCCGGACGGTCCGACCACCGCGAGCCAGTCCCCGCGCTGCACCAGGAGGTCGACGTCGATCAGGGCGTGCACCGGGGGAGTGGTGTCGAAGGTCCGGCAGACGCCGAGAAGGTCGACGACCGGCGTCGCGGAAGCGGTTGCCGCCGGATGGACCTCGGCCGGGACGAGGAGGTCGCTCACGAAGGAGCCGTGCCGTCCGCTGCGGTGTCGTCCAAAGCGGTCGTGTCCGGGGGTGGTGTGGTGTCGGTGGCATCGGTCGTGACGGTCAGATCGGACGCGCCTTCGCTCCCGACGACGACCAGATCGCCTTCGGTCACGCGTCCGCCCGCGACCGGTGTGATCTCGACGTACCCCTCAGCCGCGAGTCCGGGTGTCACCGTGACGAAGCGGGTCGGCTTCGCCGGCTCATCCTCGATCTCGATCCGGCTCGAACCGTCACCGGCGACCGACACGGCGGCGACGGGAACGGCGAGCACCGAGGTGCCGGTCGACTGGATGGGCAGCGTAACCTTCACGTTCACGCCGTTGAGGGTGGACGGATCGAACGGCGCCGAGCCGTCGACGGTCGATCCCTCGTCGATGGTGAGCTCGATCCGGACCTTGTCGGCATCTGCCCCGTCGGTTCCGGGGCGGTTCGCGATCTTGGTGATCGTCACCGGCAGGGTGAGCGAGAGGTCCTCGGCCTCGATCTCGCCTTTCGCGCCCGTTCGCAGTCGTGGTGCGTCGACCGCATCGACGGAGGCGTCGACGGCGAGGCGGGCGTTGGTGACGCTGATGACGGCTCCGTTCACCGGCTCGCCTCGGCCGACCTTCACATCGTCGACGCGGCGGGGGAGATCGGGGAGGAAGATGACCTCGTTGGCCGGGACGCTGATGCCCACCTTCGACTCGAGATCGGCGAGGTCTGCGTCGGCGCGCCGCTTGGTGTCGATGGCCGAGGTGAGGGCGGCGCGGAGCGAGGCGAGCTCCGAGGCGTTTGACAGTTCCGACCGGCTGGCGAGTGCGACATCCAGACCGGCCTCGGCGGCCCGGGTGCCACTCGAAACCTGACGCAGCGCCGAGTCGACACCGCGACGGGCGTCCTCGAGATCTCGTTCGGCCCGGGCGACGGCACTCTGGGCCTGGGTCAACTTGGCGTTCGCATCGACGACTGCCTGGGCTCGGTCGGGCCCCGCGTCGACGGCCTTGGCCCGGGCCGCCTCGGCGCGAGCGACGGCGCGCACTGAGCGGTCCTTGGCCCGGCGGGCCTGTTCGACGGAGTCCGCACGCGACGCCAGCGCGGACAGGGCCGAGTCGACCGCGGTGTTCGCCTGGCGCACGCGGCCCTCCGCGTTCCGCGTTGCCTCCTTCTGTGCCGAGTTGTCAGGAACCTCGCACGGCGAGGGAGTGGGGCACACGACGACCGCCCCGCGGCGTTCTGTCTCCTTCGCCGTGTCAAGGCTCTTCTGGGCGTCGATCACATTCGCCCGGGCGTCGTCGACGGCGCGCTGCGCCTCGGTGACGCCCCGCTCGGCCTGGGTGATAGCCGAGTCGGCGTCGATCACGGCGGCCTTGGCGTCGTCGAGGGCGAGTTCGGCCTCGCGGACCGCGCTCGCATCGTCGCGCTCGCGCTCGGCGCGGCGCTCGCCTGCTGCCGCCTGATCGCGGGTTGCCAATGCCTGGTCGAGCGCAGCCTGGCGCGCCGCCACCAGGCCGTCGGCCTTACGGGCCGAGTCGTCGGCATCGGACGGCGCTGTGGCGGTCTTCTCCTTCGCCGAGCGAACCGACTCGTCGGCTTGGAGCAAGCGGCTCTTCGCCGGCCGCGCCGCATTGTCATACGCGCGCTGCGCATTCCGGACGCCGTCGGCCGCCCTCGTGGTGTTGTCGCGTAGTGACTGGAGCTGGGTGCGCTGGGCCTCGGTCGGTCCGAACGGCTCGTAGCCGACGTTGCGATACCAGGCCTCGACGCCCTTCTCGGTGGCGTCGTCGTAGCGACCATCGACGGCCCCCGGGTCGAATCCGAGCTTGGACAGGCCATCCTCGAGTTGCGTGACATCGTCGCCCTGGTCGCCCGGGCGCAGATCGCGATAGGCCGGTGTCGACCCGACGAGCGCGAGGACCGGTCGGCCCGCGACTTCGAGGACCCGCTTGCCCGCGTCGATCTCCTGGCCTTTGGTGGCCGCGAGGGTGACGAGGTTCCCGAGGTTGGCCTTGAGCGAAGACGGCGGGAGGACGACCGGTTTGGGGTCACCGAAACGGACGTCGCCGCGGGTGATCAGGGTGGCGGCGAGCACTCGCCGCTCCACCGGTACGGCCAGGCGCGACGCTGTCGGAGGAGCAACATCCGCGGCAGCGTCGGCCGGTGACTTGACCTGGCGGCCGAGGACGAAGCCACCGGCTCCGACGGCGACGACGCCGGCGGTGCACAGCGCGAGAAGGCGGGTTCGTCTCATGTTCGTCCTGAAGGACGCGTGAATGTCATTCGCGCTTACTTCTTCTTGCCGCCGAGATCGTTGCGGACCGCCTCGAGCACGGCGCGGTTCTTGTCGATGAACTTCTTCTCCTCCACCTTCCGGATCGCGTCACGATCCGTCAAATGCTTCTTGGCACACGAACGATCCGCCTTGTTGAGGGCGAGCTCCTTCTTCTGCAGCGTCCGGAGCTTGGCGGGATCGATCTTCGACGCGTCGAAACCAAACACCGTGGCCAAGCCGCCACCCGCGCCGCCGGGCGGCCCGGAAATGGTGGTGAGTTCCTTCGTGAGTGCAGCGGTGACGTCGGTGTCGGTACGGAAGGTGTACCCCGAATCCTTCATGCACGCCGACCACTTCTTCATGCCGGCAAGCACCTTGGAGTCGTTGTCGACACGCTTCTGGATTTCCTCGAACTGCGGCGCGAGAGCCTGGAGTTTGGCGAAGGACGCGAAGAGCTTCTTCGTGCTCTCGCCGACGCAACCGCCGCTTCCCAGGATTGATGGCTCGGCCGTCTCGGACCCGAACAGCGCCTTGTTGTAGGCCTTCTTCTGGCCGGCGCCCATCTTGGCCACGGCGAGTTCGTTGGCATTCTGCTTTGGTGGCTTGCCCGCCGTGCTCGGGTCGATCAGCGTCGAGATGCCGTAGCCGTACTTGTCAGCGAACTTCTCCGGATCACCCGCGGCGTCGGCGATCGCGGCGAGAGTCCCGACGCCGACGACTTTGTAGGTGAAGCCCTTCTTCGCCATGCAGGCCGCAATCGACTCTTCCTGCTGACGAGCGAGGCGTTGGATGCCGCTGCCGTCAATGTTGAAGAAGTCGTTCAGCGAATCGTCGGCCGCAGATGCCGACGGGCCGGGGACGAACATCGAGGCCGTCACGACCGCGACCAGCAGCGGTCCGCAACGGCGGAGCCTTCGTCCACGGGGAGCGGAGCGCGTGGGATCGGAGGTCGGTGCCATGAAGCCAACGCTACGGGTCCGGAGGTTGCCTGCGGATCATCCGCCCGGCGGATTCGCCGTCGTTCTCCGGTCGGACGTTCGGCGGTACTCCACTGGGCAAAAGGACAGGTCGCAGGAATTCCCCCACGAACGCCCGACGAGCCCGACGGCGTCGGCTCCCGGATACGGTGGGGTGGTGAGCAGATTCGAGAACGTTGCCCGTCTGGACGGAAAAGTCGCCCTCATCACCGGCGCCGGCGGAGGCATGGGTCGACTCGCCGCCCTGCTCTTCGCCCAACAGGGCGCGAAGGTGGTGGTGGCCGACATCGATCCGGCTGCGGCCTCTGCGGTTGTGGCGGAGATCGAGTCGGACGGTTTCACCGGCACTGCGGTGTCGGGCGATGTCGCCCGTGACGCCGACGTCGCGTCGATGGTCGCCGCCGCGGTCGGATCATTTGGCGGGCTCCACGTGCTCTACAACAATGCCGGAATCATGATGGGTGACGACGATGACCCGGTGGCGACGTCGGAGTCGACCTGGGACCGAACCTTCGAGGTGAACGCGAAAGGAGTCTTCCTCTGCTGTAAGCACGGCATCCCGGCGATGCTGGCGAGTGGGGGCGGATCGATCATCAACGTCGCGAGCTTCGTTGCCCACATGGGAGCGGCGACCCCGCAGATTGCGTACACCGCGACCAAGGGTGCGGTGCTGTCGATGACCCGCGAGATCGCGGCGATCTACGCACGCCAGGGCATTCGCGCGAACGCACTCTGTCCCGGCCCCGTGGGCACGCCGCTGCTCGAACAGCTCTGGAGCGACCCGGCGCGCAAAGCCCGCCGGGTCGTGCACATTCCGATGGGCCGGTGGGCCGAGGCCGAGGAACTCGCCCGAGCGGCACTATTCCTGGCATCGGACGATTCGAGCTTCATGACCGGGCAGTCCCTCATCGTCGACGGTGGCATCGTCAGCGCCTACACCACGCCCGAGTGAGCGTGTCGCTCCCGAGTCCCGGCAACTCCGAGGTGTGTCACCGATGACCACACTGGCCATTTCCATCAACTTCCTGAAGGACTGGGTACAGGGCATCGAGGGACCGTGGCTCTACGTCGCGGTGTTCGCGCTCGCGTTCGCAGAAACGGGAACCCTGCTGTTCTTCGTGCCCGGTGAAGTCACGCTGATCATCGCGGGGATCACCGCCGGCCTCTCCGACGGCGGTGTGAACGTGTGGGTGATGCTCGTCGTCGGCTGTACGGCGGCGATCCTGGGTGATGCCGTCGGTTTCGCCATCGGCCAGCGCTACGGCGAGCGGGTGAAGGTCTCGAGACTGGGGCGCAAACTCGGCGCCGAGAACTGGCAGAGGGCCGAGACCCTCATCCAGCGACGGCGCGGGTTGATCGTCCTGGTCGGTCGATGGCTCGGGTTCCTCCGGGCGATCATGCCGGCCACGGCCGGCATGGCCGGGCTCAACTACAAGAAGGACTTCCTGCCCTACGACCTCGTCGGCGCCATCTCGTGGGCTTCGCTCTGCGTACTCGGCGGCTACAAGCTGGGCGACCGGGCCGAGGACATCGTCAAGTACATCGGGTGGGTGGCCATCGGCGTGGTCGTCGGCGGTGCTGCGGTCTATCTCGGCAAGAAGAAGCTCGTCGCCCGCTCCGGTGGGTGACATGAGCCGTCGGTTCACGGCGTTCCTTGCGGTCGCGGTGCTGGCCGGCAGCACCGTCTGGATCGGCCCGGCCGCCTCGTCGGCGGCGGTGAAGCCCACGGCGTCGTCGACGGTGAAGCCGCTCGATTGGAAACCGTGCCGTGAGGTGCGCGAGATCCGGTGCGCCTCCCTCCGGGTGCCGCTCGACCGGACCCGCCCCGCCGGGCCCACGGTGTCGATCGCCATCTCGATGCTCCCGGCGCGGAGCAAGAGCCGTCGGATCGGCGTGCTGCTCGTCAATCCGGGCGGGCCCGGCTCATCGGGCCGGAAGTTCGTGCGACAGTTGCGGCGCGGCCTGAGCAGCACGCTCCTCGACCGATTCGACATCGTCGGCTGGGATCCGCGAGGCGTCGGCGGTTCTGGTGAGATCCGCTGCTACAGCGATCAGAAGTCCTACGACCGCTACTACGCGGTCGACCCCGATCCCGACACTCCGGCGGAAGTCGACGCGTTGGTCGAAACCGCGCGCCAGTTCGCGCTCGCCTGTGGGGCGAAGAACTCCCGAGACGTCCTCCGCTTCGTTGGGACGTCCGACGTGATCGACGACATGGACGCGATCCGTTCCGCACTGGGCGAGGACACGATCAGCTTCTTCGGGTTCTCCTACGGCACGCTGCTCGGGCTGCGGTACGCGGACCGGTATCCGAAGCGGGTTCGGGCCTTTGCCCTCGACGGCGTCCTCGATCCGACCGCGGATGCCGACGAGCGGTCGGCGGAACAGGCCGTCGGCTTCGATCGCGCCATGAACGCGTTCTTGGACTATTGCCGGAAGGACCGGTGTGGCTGGGTCCGCGACGGAGAAACGGCGGGTGCGGCCTTCGACCGGCTGGAGAGGACGATTGATGCGACTCCCCTCGTGCTCCGTCGCCGGAACAAGCCGGTCCGGACCCTCGGGCCGGGCGAGTTCATCGTCGGCGTGTTGGCCTCGCTCTACAACCGGGATTCCGGCTGGCCGCTGCTGCGCCGTTCGCTGACGGAGGTGGAGAAGGGCGACGCGGCCACGATGCTCGCCCTCTTCGACTCGTACGCCGATCGCGAGCCGACGGGGTACGGCAACATCGCTGAGGCGAACGCCGCAGTCAACTGCGTCGACGTACCCTCCCCTCGAGGCGGGGCGCCGTACACGGCCCTGGCCGATCGTCTTCAGGCGACGTCGCCGCGCTTCGGTCGTCTGGCCGGGTACTCGAGCATCGTCTGCGGGTTCTGGCCGGTGCCGAGCACCGGCTCCGTCGCCCCGGTGGCGGCGACGGGATCTGCCCCGATCCTTCTCGTCGGAACGACCCGCGACCCGGCGACGCCGTACGTCTGGGCGCAGTCGGTGGCCGGCCAACTCGACAACGCAGTGCTGCTCACGTACGACTCCGACGGACATACCGGCTATCTCGGTGGCAACTCCTGCGTGCAGCGCAACGTCCACCGCTACCTCGTGGACCTCGTGGTCCCCCCGCCCGGAACGACGTGCGAGCGCACCCGCTGAGCCGCTCCGCACCCGCTGAGCCGCTCCGCCACCGTTGGCCACCCCGGCACGTGCTCTTTGGCGCTGCGCTGCTCCGCTCCGCTTCGCTGCTCGCGACACCGGTCGCGCCGCTCCGCCACTGTTGGCCACCCCGGCACGTAGAATGAACCTGCCCATGACATCGTCCCCGCCCACATTCGCCGATCTGGGCGTGCCCGAAGAGCTGCTCGTCGCCCTGAAGGAGCGGGGAATCGAGTCGCCCTTCCCCGTCCAGGCCCTCACCATTCCCGATGGTCTCGCCGGCCGTGACGTCTGCGGCCAAGCGAAGACGGGCTCGGGGAAGACCCTCGCCTTCGGCATCCCCTTGGTCACGCTGTGCAAGCAGGCCAAGCCGAACCGGCCCACTGCGCTGGTGCTGGTGCCGACGCGCGAACTCGCCCTCCAGGTCGACGGCGAGCTCCGATGGATGGCCGACGCCCGTGGCCTGCGAGCGGTTGCGGTCTACGGCGGTGCGTCCATGGACGCCCAGCGCGCCGCCCTCGAGGCGGGGTGCGAAATCGTGGTGGCGACGCCGGGCCGCCTCATCGACCTGATCGGACGCGGAGCGATCGACCTCGGCGATGTCAAGTTCCTCGTGCTCGACGAGGCCGACCGCATGTGCGACATGGGCTTCATGCCGAACGTGGAGTGGCTGATCCGGCACATGTCGAAGGACCGCCAGACCTTGCTGTTCTCGGCCACGCTCGGTTCTGATGTGAACACGCTCGTGAAACACGAGCTCCGCGATCCTGTTCGTCACACCGTCGAGAGTGACTCGTCCACGGTCGAAGAGTCGAGGCACTTCTTCTTGAAGGTGCACGAGATGGACCGCGTCAAGATCGTGGCGGCCATCGTGAAGAACTTCGATCGGTCGATCGTGTTCTGCAACACCAAGCGCATGTGCGATCGGCTGGCCGACGACCTCAAGGATGCCGACGTGCAGGCTCGGGCGATCCACGGCGATCTCGATCAGACCCGCCGCGTGCGGGCGCTTCGACAGTTCACCGAGGGTCAGATCAACACGCTCGTCGCCACGGATGTCGCCGCCCGCGGGCTACACATCGATGGTGTCGACGTGGTCATCCAGTTCGATGTGCCGGACGACCACAAGACCTATCTCCATCGCTCGGGCCGCACCGCTCGTGCCGGCGCCAGTGGCATCGTCGTGACGCTCGTCCTGTGGAACCAGGTGCTCGAGATCGGCAAGCTGCAGAAGCGGCTCGGTCTCAACCTGCCGATCCCCGAGGTCTTCTCGAACGATCCCAACCTCGCCAAGCTCGAAACGTGGGACCCGGCCTGACCCAGCCCTGGGCTGTCGAAGAACGGTTCGGGCGGGCTGCCGATCTCTTCAGCGCCGGATCGTGGGAGCCTGTCGATTCGGCGACCGTACGTGTACTGAAAGTCAGCGCACCGACGATCGTGGTCGGTTCGTCGCAGTCGCTCGACGTCGTGGATCTCGAGGCGTGCGCGGCCGAGGGTGTCGACGTCGTGCGGCGGCGGAGCGGCGGCGGAGCGGTCTGGCTCGACGAAGACATGATCTGGGTGGATGTCTTCGTGCCCACGGGTCATCACCGGTGGGACCCCGACATCGGTCGGTCGATGTGGTGGCTCGGCGAAGCGTGGGCGGACGCCCTTACGTCAACGGGGGTCGGCAACCCAATCGTGCACCGCGGCGCCATGGTGCGAACGACGTGGTCATCGTCGGTGTGTTACGCCGGTCTCGGCCCAGGCGAGGTGACCCTGGACGGGCGCAAGGTGGTGGGCATCTCGCAGCGGCGGACGCGTGCCGGAGCATTGCTCCAGTGCGGTGTCCTGCGGCGCTGGGAACCGACTGACTTCCTTCGGCTGCTGCGGTTCGGCGGAGATCCGGAAAAAGACGCCATCGGGGTCTCGCTGGCGTCTGCGGCTCGGGGGGTCGGGGAGAAGGCCGACCTTGCCCTCGCCTCGCTCGTCGAGCTGCTGGCAACCGACCACGGGCCGATCACCCCTAACCTCTCCCTACGGTGAAGCTGCGGTTCGACATCGAGGCGACCGACGGCGCTGCCCGGGCGGGCACCGTGCATCTGCCCCGCGGCTCGTTCCGCACACCGGTGTTCATGCCCGTGGGAACCCGGGCCGCCGTGAGGACGATGACGGCCTCGGGCATGGAGGCGTTGGGTGCGGAGATCATCCTGGGAAACACGTACCACCTCATGCTTCGTCCCGGCGCCGAGCTGATTGCCGAGCTGGGCGGTCTCCACGAGTTCTCCGGTTGGCGCGGCCGGATGCTGACGGACTCTGGCGGTTTCCAGGTGTTCTCGCTCGACCCGAAGGTCGACGATGACGGCGTCACGTTCAAGAGCGTCTATGACGGGTCCTACCACCGCTTCACCCCCGAACGCGCGATCGAGGTCCAGGAGATGCTCGGCGCCGACATCGCCATGGTGCTCGATGTCTGTCCGGCGCTGCCGTCCACGGCGCAGCTGTTGCGCCAGGCCGTGGAACGCACTGCGGCATGGGCGGCGCGCCAGCGTCTCGCCCACACACGCGCCGACCAGGCGCTGTTCGGCATCGTGCAGGGTGGGGTCGACGCGGCGCTGCGCATCGAGTCGGCGCAGCGCACCGTGGAGATCGGCTTCGACGGCTACGCCATCGGTGGACTGTCCGTGGGCGAGTCGCGCGACGAGATGATGCCGGCGATCGACGCGACAAACAGCGTGCTGCCCGCCGACCGTCCCCGGTACCTCATGGGCGTGGGCGACCCCGTCGCCCTGGTCGAGGGCGTGGCGCGTGGTGTCGACATGTTCGACTGTGTCCTTCCGACCCGCCTGGCCCGGCACGGGACGGTCCTCACGAGCGAGGGCCGCTTCCAGATGAAGAACGCCCGGTTCGCCCGGGACACCAGCCCTCTCGACCCGGCGTGCGTCTGTGAGACCTGCGCCCGCCACAGCCGTGCCTACCTGCGACATCTCCAGATGGTGGGCGAACAGACGGCGGCGACGCTGCTGACCATCCACAACGTGACCTTCCTGCTGGATCTAATGCGCCGCACCCGGTCCGCCATCGTCGACGGCACTCTGGCGACGGTCCGCGCCGAGGTCGCTGCGGTCTGGGACTGAGTCCGCGAGGGTTGTCCTCCCGGGCCCGTGGCTCGCGAAACGGGCCGGGAACGACGTGACCCGGAGGGACGGGCCGGTGGCACTAGCCTTTCCCCGCTCTATGGCGTCGCTCTTTCCCCTTCTCGTCCTTCTCGCGCTGTTCGCGTTCACTCTTTCGCAGAACCGGAAACGCCAGCGAAACGCCGCCGCCCTTGCCATGGCGCTCGCCCCGGGCGTGACGGTGATGACCGCCGGGGGGATCTACGGGACCGTTCGATCCATCGCCGATGACGTTGTCCACCTCGAGATCTCCCCGGGCGTGACGATCCGCATGGCCAAGGCGGCCATCGGCCGGGTCGTGGACTCGCCGATCGTCGATGCGGTCGAGGCCCCGACCATGTTGCCCGGCGCCACCGACGCCGAGTCGCACAACAACGATGAGGATCGTGCATGAACCGAAGCTTTCGTATCCGTCTTGCCGTCGTGATGCTCACGGCGTTGCTTGGCACTATCGGCACCGTCGCCGCCGGATGGTCCCCGTCCCTCGGTCTCGACCTCCAGGGCGGCACGTCGGTTGTGCTGGAGCCGAAGGGCGACGTTTCCGCCGACGTGCTCGACCGCACGATCGGGATCATCCGCAGCCGCGTCGACTCGCTCGGCGTGGCCGAACCTGACATCTCCCGTCAGGGCAGCCGCTCGATCGTCGTTTCGCTTCCGGGTGTGAAGGACTCCACGCGGGCGCTCGACATCGTCGGCAAGACCGCACAGCTCACGTTCCGTCCGGTGCTCCAAGATCTCCCGTCCGAGAACGAGGCCAAGGCGCAGAAGGCTGCCTCGTCGGGCACCACGACCCGCTCGGTCACCGTTGGTGACACCACGGCGGGTTCGAGCGCCGTGCCGACCTCCACGGTCGCCGGCGCCACCACCACGGTCAAGCCGGCCGCCACGACCGCTCCGGCCTCATCGTCGCAGGCGCTCGGGCTCGGTCAGGGCGGGGGACGCTTCGGTATCCTCTCCCAGGTCACCGACACCACGGCCGCTCCGTCGTCGACGAAACCGGCCGCGACCACCGCCGCTCCGGGGGCGGCGACCACGGTTCCGGCCACCACGGTCGCCGGCGCGGCCACCACTGTCGCGCCCGTTCCCTTGGATCTCGGGGAGCCTTTGTCGACGGAAACGACAAAGTTTGGCGAGGACTCCCCGAACATCGCTGTCATCCTTCCGGAGAAGCGCAATGACCCTGATTCGCGCCGCTATCTGCTCGGTCCCGCCGAGATCCAGGGTGCCGTCGTCGACACTGCTTCGGCCGTCGTGTCGCAGACCGGACAGTGGACGGTCGACCTCAACCTCAACAGCCGCGGCTCGGCGCTGTGGGATGCCATGGCCGACAGGTACTACCAGCAGCGCATCGCCATCGTCCTCGACGGCGAAGCACTCTCGGCACCGGTCATCCAGGAGCGCCGGTTCGGCGGGCGGGCACAGATCTCCGGGAACTTCTCGCAGCGCGATGCGAAAGACCTCGCCACCGCACTGAAGTTCGGGTCGCTGCCGGTCACTCTCGTACCGCAGACCGTGCAGAACGTCTCGGCGTCCCTCGGCAAGGACTCCTTGCGAGCGGGCCTCTTCACGGGTCTGATCGGCCTTCTGCTGGTCGCCGCGTACATGATCTTCTACTACCGGCGCCTCGGCCTCGTCGTCGTGCTCGGTCTGCTGGTCTCCGGTGGTTTGATGTGGTCGCTGGTGTCGTTCCTCTCGGAGAAACAAGGCCTGGCGCTCAGCCTCTCCGGGGTGGTCGGCATCATTGTGTCCTTCGGTACCACCGTCGATTCCTACGTCGTGTTCTTCGAGCGGATGCGTGACGAGTTACGCGCCGGACGCAATGCCGCCCAGTCCGTCGACCGCGGCTTCAAGAGCGCGTTCCGAACCATCATCGCCGCCGACTTCACCTCGCTGATCGGCGCCGGCGTCCTGTACTTCCTCACCGTCGGTTCGGTGCGGGGCTTCGCCCTGTTCCTTCTGATCTCGACGACTCTCGACCTCGTCGTGGCATGGGCGTTCACCCGCCCGATCGTCACCCTCATCGCCGAACGGCAGATGAGGAGCGGCGCGATCGGGAGCGTCGGTGACGGACCGACGAAACTCACCCCTTCGGGCGGGCGCCTGGTGCCCGGCTCGGCGAACGCTGGAGCGCAGCTGTGACGACCACGGACATCCCCACGGCACCGATCCGAATGTCGGTCTGGCACAAGCTGACCACGGGCGCGACGAACTACGAGTTCGTCCGCCGCTGGCGTACATGGGTGGCAATCTCCGGACTCGTCATCGTCGTCGGTATCGGCGCGCTGATCGGGCGCGGCCTCAAGCTCGGCATCGACTTCGAGGGCGGCACGTCCTGGGAGGTCACCACCAGCACGCTGTCGATCGGCAAGGCCCGCGACGTGGTCGGCCCGATCATCGGCCGAGCCGTCACCATCCAGGAAGTCACGGCGGGCGGCGAGAAGCGCCTCCGCGTGAAGGCCGAGGAATCGACCGATGTCGTCCGGGCCCGCGTGTCCGAGGCGTTGGCGAAGGCCGCGGGGACAAAGCTCACCGCCGACGATGTCAGCGTCAACTTCGTCGGCCCGTCCTGGGGCAAGGACGTCACGAACAAGGCGCGACAGGCGCTGATCGTCTTCTTCTTCGTCATCGCACTCTGGGTGTCACTCCGCTTCCAGTGGAAGATGGCTGTCGCCGCGCTTTCTGCCGTCGTCCACGACATCATCGTCACTGTGGGGATCTACGCGTTGTCCGGCTTCGAGGTCACGCCCGCCACGGTGATCGCGTTCCTGACCATCCTCGGCTTCTCTCTCTACGACACGATCGTCGTGTTCGACAAGGTGTCCGAGAACGAGAAGGTCATCGGTCCGACCGGGCGGCTTGCCTACACCGACATCGTGAACCTCTCGATGAACCAGGTGCTCATGCGATCGCTGAACACCTCCTTCGTCGCCGTGCTCCCCGTCCTT
>JANMYF010000396.1:0-13229 GCA_031381685.1 Acidimicrobiia bacterium | reverse complement strand
GAAGCCCAACGACGATGGGGCCACCCACGAACCGCAGCCGCATAACGCGCGAAGGTTCGTGGTCAGAGCACTAGCTCGCCACAGCGATCGGGCAGAGTGGAAGACGCCGCAGGCGGCAGCAACTGACGAAACTCGCGGGAGAGCGCAGCCGCGGTCGCTCCGGGAGCAACCGCGGCTGCGCTCTTGCCCGTTCGCGCCCCTTCTCGCCGGTCGGTAGCGTCAGGGTCATGTTCGTCCGCCGCCTTCACGCTTTCCTCTGCCCTCCTCGTCGCCGAGTCGGCGCGGCGGCGGTTGCGATGGTGTTGCTGGCCAGTCAGCCGGTCGCGGCGCAAAGCGCAGGGCCCAGGGTGGGGGACCATTGGCATTTGGCCTTCGGGGTCTGGAACTGCGGTACCTGGGAGCCCCCGATCGCTCTGGGCGATGATCCGCTCGGCATCCACACGCACGGCGACGGCCTGATCCACGTCCACCCGTTCGAGGACGCGGCGGCTGGAAAGAACGCGGTGCTCGGCAAGTTCCTCGCCGTCGCGAAGGTGACGCTCACCTCCTCGTCGTTGACCCTTCCGACCAAGAAGCTGACCGCAGGTGGGACGTGCCAGGGGAAAAAGGCCGTCATCCGCACCCTCACGTGGTCATCGAAGAACGTCAAGGCTCCGACGGTGGTGTCCGGCGACGCCAACAAGCTTCTGTTGAGAGACGAGGAGATCATCGTGATCGCGTATGGTCCGTCCGATGCCAAGGTCGGGCTGCCTCCGTCGGTCGCCGAACTCGAGGACCCTGCTGATCTTCCTCCGCCACCGCTCTCGGCGAAAGATCTCGCTGCGCTCCCAACGCCGCCGGGCTCGATACCCACGGTTGTCACCAAAGGTAGGGCGCCGTCCGCGCTCAGGATCGTCGATCGGGTTGTCGGTACCGGAAACGAAGTCAAGAAAGGAACAAGACCCTACGTGCGCTTTGCTTTGTATCTTTGGCGCACCGGTGAGCTTCTCGACGCCTCTTCGTGGAAGAACGGTGAGCAGCCACTCGCACTGAGTCGGGTCGGGAAGAGTCGACTCCTTCCAGGCCTCGAGAAGGGTCTCCTCGGGATGAAGACCGGCGGGATACGTGAGATCGTGATTCCTCCGGCGGATGGGTTCGGCAAGGACGGCTCCCCGCCGGTGCTGGGCACCGACACGATGGTGATGGTGCTCCAACTCGTCTCGGTCACGAACTGAGCCTTGCGGTGAACGTCTTTGCCGTTGCCCTCCGCACTGCGGCCGCCTGATGGAGTGGCCCGATCTGGTCCGCAGTCGCAGGATGGTTCGGGACTTCACCGATGAGCCGGTCGACGACTCGGTGCTCCGGCACGTGCTCGACACCGCTCGGCGCACCCCGAGCGCCGGGTTCACGCAAGGTCTCGACTGGGTCGTGCTGGTCGGGTCGGAGCAGACGTCCGTATTCTGGGATCGCACCCTTCCGGCCCCGGAACGGTCGGCGTTCCGGTGGCCGGGCCTTCTCCGCGCGCCGGTGATCGTCCTCCCGATGGCTGACCGACGCGCCTACGTGGGTCGATACGCCGAGGCCGACAAATCGCATTCGGGTCTCGGTGCAGGGGCGGACCGTTGGCCGGTGCCGTATTGGGACGTCGACGCCGGCATGGCGGCGATGGCCTTGCTCTACGCCGTGGTCGATGCAGGGCTTGGGGCGCTGTTCTTCGGTATCTTCCGTTCGGAACAGGAACTTCTCGCCGAGCTTGGGGTGCCCGCCGGCGTTCGCCCGATCGGAGCGATCGCAATCGGCCATCCGACGGAAGCGGCGAGGGCGGTCGGCCGCGAGGGGAGTCCGTCCCGTCGTCCACGCCGGGCGCTCGAGGACATGATCCACCGGGGACGCTGGTAAGCGCGCGGATCGCTGCGGCGTCGAGATCAGCTCGTACGCAACTCCACAAGCACGCCGAAGTGGTCCGACGGCACCACGCCATTGCGAGGTGTTGTCCCGAGAAGGCTGGCGCTTATCGGCACACCGATTCCTTTCGGGCGGGGCCACGACACGAGGACATAGTCGAGCCGTCGGTTCGGCCAGGTCGCGTCCGCAAGATGCGGATTACGGCGGGACCACGTGTACCCGGGTGAGTCGTCACCGGCCATTTCCCACGCATCGGTGAGCACGAGGCCGCGCTGCGGCGGGGTCCGCCGCCCCGTCAGCGTGCGAATCTCGTCGCTGTCGGGGACGGCGTTGAGGTCACCGCCGACCACCACCGGGAACGCGCTCTCGGGATCGGGTCGTCGATCGATGATCTGTGCGCAGAGCTGTTCGGCCTGCGCCACCCGTGTCGCCGATCGGTCGAAGCGGTGCTCGAAATGGGTGGAGACGCTCGTTATCACACCGTGCGGCGAATCGACGGATGCGAAGATCGCCGTCCGCGGCGTTCGCTCCCCGCGGGCATCGACGAGAGCGATGGTCTCCGAACCGAGAAGGGGCCATCGGGAAAGCACGGCGTTGCCGAACGACTGCCCGCGCCAGAAGATCGTCGGCGTTCGGGCGGAGTGCCAGCCCAGCGCGTCGCTGATCAGGTCAACCTGGTCAGCGCCTCCTTCCATCGCCCAGACCTCCTGGAGGCACACGATGTCCGGTTGCTCATCGCGAAGTGTCTCGATGATCGCCTCGAGGCGGCGCTCGTGCTCGCCGAAGCGATGGCCGACGTTCCATGAAGCGAATCGGACCACCACGCAGTCGATCGTAGGCCGTGGATCGGTTCGGCCGGTAGCGTGTAGGCGTGCTCAGGACGACTGCCGTGACGAAAGACTTCGGCGATCTCGTCGCCCTCGAAGGGATCAACCTCGAGGCTTCCGCCGGGGAAATGCTCGCGATCGTCGGACACAACGGTGCCGGGAAGTCGACGCTTCTGCGGATCATCTCGGGGCTTCTCGAGCCGACATCAGGGGAGATTTCGATCGCCGGGTTCGAACCGGGTTCGATCGAGGCCCGCGCCGCCACGTCCTATCTCCCCGATAACCCGGTGCTCTACGACGACCTGAGTGTGATCGAGCACCTCGAGTACATTGCGCGCCTCCATGACCGCGATGACTGGGAGGACCATGCATGGGACCTGCTGACGCGCCTGGGTCTCGATCACCGGGCCGACGATCTTCCCGCGACCTTCAGCCGCGGACTGCGGCAGAAGGCCGCCCTTGCCGTCGGATTCGTGCGACCGTTCCAACTTCTCCTTATCGATGAGCCCTTTGTCGGACTGGATGCGTCCGGGCGTGACGCGCTCGTCACCCTGCTCGTCGAGGCGGCCGAAGGAGGCGCGGCGGTGGTCGTGTCCACCCACGAGCTCGGTTTCCTCGAGCGGGCCTCGCGCTGCGTGGTGCTGCGTGACGGTGTCGTCGTCCGCGACGGTGCTCTCACCGCTGAGGTCGCCCGGGAACTCGTTTCGTGAGCGTCGTTGATGCCGCGTCCTCGGGGACGTCATCGATCGGTGACCCGTTCGTCGCTCTTCGAGATCTCCGCCGAGCCCGCAAGGCGAACCGTCTGCAGGGCCTTCCCTGGGGCGAGACCCTCTACCGCGTCTACCTGATCGTGATCGGCGTGGGAGGCATCGTGTGGTGGCTCGCCGCCGTCCTGGGCGAGCGTCAGGTCTCTGCCGCAACGGTCGCCGACGTGCGGCGTGTCGGTCCCGGCATCATCGGGTGCGTTCTCGCCGTGGTCGTCGGCAACTCGATTCGATCGGGAGCGCGCGGTGCCGCGCTCACCATCGAACCGGCCGATGTGGCCCACGTCTTGCAGGCTCCGTTGTCACGGACCCGGGTGCTGCGACGCCCGGCCGTGCACACCCTCCGTCGAGGGGTGCTCACCGCCTTCGTCGTCGGTGGGGCGGTAGGTCCGCTCACTGCGCCGTTCCTGCCGGGTGGCCCGGGACGCTGGACATTGTTCACCGCGGCCCTCGGCGCGGTGTTCGGACTTGCACTCTCATCGCTTGCGCTGGTCGTGAGCGGCCGGCGCCTCTCCCCTCGTATCGCTCTTGCGGCCAGTGTCGCGTTGCTCGGCTGGTCGGCGGCCGATATCGCCCGCGAGTCGATCACGTCGCCTCTTTCGTTCGCCGGAACGGCTCTTCTTCGACCCCTGCCGGATGCTCCGTCCGCAGCGGACCGTTCGGCCATCGGTATCGGCGCCGTCGCGGCAGTGCTTCTCGTACTCGCGCTGCTCGGCCTCGGGGGTGTCGGCGTAGAGGCGGCAGAGCGACGCGCCAGGCTCATCAGCCAGCTTCGTTTCGCGGTGTCGACACAGGACCTGCGGGGAGTGGTCCTGCTTCGTCGTCAGCTCGCATCGGAACGGGCGCGACGTCAACCGTGGTTCCGGGTACGCGGACAGGCCGGTCCGGGTAGGGCCATCGTCGTTCGAGGTCTGCGGAGCATGGCCCGGTGGCCGGTTGCACGCCTTACCCGGGTCGTGGTCTTGGCGATCGTTGCGGGTGCCTTCATGAGACTCTCGTACGAAGGGGCCCTTCCGCTCGTAGTGTTAAGCGCGCTGTGTTTCTTCGTCATGGGTCTCGATCTGGTCGAACCGTTGGCACAGGATGCCGATCGACCGGATCTGCTGAAGTCGCTTCCGCGACACCGCGGGCGTATGGCGAACCGTCAGCTCATCGTCCCCAGCGTTGTTTCCGCGCTCTTCGGACTGGTGGCGGGCCTTGCCGCGATCCTCACCGGCGTATTCACCGGGTCAACGGTCGGGCCGAACACCGAGACCGCGTTCGCGCTCGTGTTCTCTGCGGTCGCGGGGGCGGTCATGGGCGCGTTGGGTGGGGCAGTGAACGTTGCGCAGGGTCCCCCTTCGCTCAGCACAATGCTGTCCACCCCCGAGTTCGCGTTCCTTCGCACTGCGCTGCCCGTGATCCTCACGGTGTTCGGCACGGTCGGGCCCCTGCTCTCGTGTCGGGTTGCCGCGAACAACGCCAAGTCGCCGTCGGTCTATCCCGGCATGGTCCGTGGCCTGCTCGTGGTCGGACTGATCGGCTACGGCGTCGTCCTGTGGATCACCGACGGCGGCATTCGCGAACCGAAGTAGCCACCTCTCGCGGACTCGTCGTTCCCGCGTCGAACCGCCACTCGCTGCGTATTTTCTCGGGTGTTCGAGCCAGGTGGCTGCGACCCCTTGGCGGGCCGGGTCTCGCGTTGTCATCCTGTCCGTCATGCCCTCGTGGACTCCCAACTGGAACCCGGTCGTGATCGACGAAGTCGGCCTGCTCGATGCGGTCGCCGATTGCGCAGCGGCAATCGCCTCGATCGAGGAGGGTTGTGGCGCGCTGGCGCCCTTCGTGTTCCGCGCCCGTGATCGGTGGGAAGGACCGGCCCGCACCGACTTCGATGATGACTACTCCTCCTTCGAGCGGCAGGTCGAGGCGGTGATCGCCGAGCTGAGGCAGGCATCGGTCGCGTTCCAACGCGAGATCGGCGAAGCCCACGAAGAACAGGCGCGTCGTTGGGCGCAGCAGGAATTGTGGAAGCAAGAGAAGGCGGCGGAAGACGCGGCCTCGATCGCCGAACGAGAAACAGCGAGGCGTCAGGCGATCGGAGATCGGGACCGCTCGATCGAATTCCGGGTTGGTGCGGATTCTCCCGGTGACGGTGACCTGATCTGATCTGGTCGGGGCAGCACTACGCGAGGTGATCGACAACCCAATCGATGGATGCCGTGAGGGCACGGACGTCGTCGGGTTCCACGCTCGGAAAGGTAGCGATTCGTAACTGGTTTCGGCCGAGTTTGCGGTAGCTGTCGGTGTCGACGATGCCGTTGGCACGGAGTACTGCGCTCACCGTCAGCGCGTCGACGCCGTCGAAATCGATGGTGGCGACAACGGCCGAACGATCATTCGGGTCAGCGACGAAAGGTGTTGCGAATGGACGGGACTCCGCCCAGGTGTAGAGGTGATCGCTCGATTCGCGGCAGCGGGCGTCCGCCCACGCGAGGCCCCCATTGGCGTTGATCCAGTCCGTCTGTTCGGCGGCGAGAAAGATGGTGGCCAAAGCGGGTGTGTTGTAGGTCTGGTTCTTCGTGGAGTTGTCCAGTGCGATGGTGAGATCGAGCGATGCTGGAATCCACCGGCGCGACGCCTTCACCGCAGCGATGCGGGCGAGCGCTCGGGGCGAGCAGAGTGCGATCCACAGTCCGCCGTCGGACGCGAAGCACTTCTGCGGAGCGAAGTAGTACGTGTCGAACTGCAACGCATCGACCTCGAGTCCTCCCGCCGCGCTGGTCGCGTCGACGAGGACGAGTTGCGTTTCGTCCGCGCCGGTCGGCCGTGTGATCGTGGTGGCGACACCGGTCGATGTCTCGTTGTGGGTGAGGCAGTACGTATCGACCGCCGTCTGGCCGTTGGCCGGTCGGGCGATCGTCTGTGCCGAGCTGCCGGGGCTGGCGTTGATCACCTCTGGGTCACCGAGGAACGGTGCGGCGGCGCTGGCTTCAGCGAACTTGGACGAGAACTCGCCGAAGACGAGGTGCTGGCTCCGATTGGCGATGAGACCGAAGGTCGCGATGTCCCAGAACACGGTCGACCCGCCGTTCCCGAGCAGGACCTCGTAGCCCTCGGGGAGCGAGAACAGTGATCGCAGGCCGCTCCGGAGACGGCCGACCTCACGTTTGACCGGGTCCTGACGGTGGCTCGTCCCGAGGAACGAGGTGCCGGTAGCGGCGAGTGCAGCGAGCGCCTCGGGACGGACCTTCGAGGGACCGCACCCGAAACGACCGTCGCGGGGGAGGAGGTCGGTTGGGATACGGAGATCGGGGGTCGTTGACACGGGAGTCGAGCCTACGGAACGGCCGGCGGACGTTCCGTCAACATTGCGCGGCAAGCACGTGACCGGCGCCACGTGGGAGACGGTGGGATCGTACGAAACGTCTAACCGCTGACGCCTAACCTTGTCCTCCCTGTGGCACGCATCCTGGTAACCGAGTCCATCGCCGACGGCGGATTGGAGCGACTTCGCAAGGCGGGACACACCGTCGATGTGCAAGAAGGTCTCTCTCCCGCCGAGCTGAACCGAGCAATCGTCGGCGCACATGCCCTGATCATCCGATCGGCCACCAAAGTCACGGCGGAGCTGCTCGAGCATGCCGATGTGCTCGCCGTCGTCGGCCGGGCCGGAATCGGTCTCGACAACGTCGATGTGCCCGCAGCCACCCGACGCGGGGTCATGGTCGTGAACGCACCGCAGTCGAACGTGGTCTCCGCGGCGGAGCAGGCCATGGCGCTGTTGTTGGCAACGGCGCGCAATCTGGCCCAGGCCCACAGCGCGTTGAAGAAGGGCAAATGGGAACGGTCGAAATGGGAAGGGGTCGAGCTCTATGGCAAGACGATCTCGATCATCGGCCTCGGTCGGGTCGGAGCGCTTGTCGCCGAGCGCTGCGCGGCGTTCGGGATGCGCGTCATCGCCTTCGATCCCTATATCTCCCACGATCGCGCCGCCGCTCTCGGTGCTGAGCTTCATACCCTCGAAGAGTGCATGCGCCAGTCCGACTTCATGTCGGTGCACCTCCCGAAGACCAAGGAGACCAACGGCATCATCGGTGCCGCCATGCTCACGTTGGCGAAGGCGGATCTCCGCATCGTGAATACCGCTCGGGGCGGAATTGTCGACGAGGTTGCTCTGTACGACGCCGTGAAATCAGGTCAGATCGCTGGCGCGGGACTCGATGTGTTCAGCGAGGAGCCCTGCACCGACTCGCCGCTCTTCACCCTCGACCGTGTGATCGTCACCCCGCACCTCGGCGCGAGCACCCGCGAGGCCCAGGACAAGGCCGGCGACACGATCGCCGACATGGTGCAGCTGGCTCTCGCCGGAGATTTCGTCCCGTTCGCCGTCAACGTCGACGCCGCCGCAGCGAGCGAGACGATACGCCCGTACCTGCCGCTGGCGGAACGTCTCGGGCTGCTCGTTGCCGGTCTGTGTCATGGCACGCCGGCCGAGTTGGCCATCACCTTCGCCGGCCAGATCGCCGATTACGACACCCGAATCCTCCGCCTTGCGGTACTCAAGGGACTTCTCGGAGCCGTGCACGACGATCAGGTCACCTACGTCAACGCGCCGCAGCTTGCCGATGAAAGGTCGATGTCGGTGACCGAGACGAAGTCGTCGCTTTCACTCGACTACCGCTCGAAGATCGAACTTCGTACGTCCTGCGGTCATTCGCTGGCCGGCACCATCGCCGGTCTACGGCTGGAGCCGCGCATCGTCATGGTCGACGATCACGCGGTGGAAGTTCCGCCGTCACGCCATCTGCTTGTCGTGCGAAACGACGATCGTCCGGGCATGATCGGCGCCGTCGGTGTCACGCTCGCCAAGCACGACGTGAACATCTCGAACATGGCGCTCGGACGCTCGGAAACGGGTGGCAGCGCACTGATGATCCTCGACACGGACGCTGCCGTGCCGACTGTTGCGCTCGAGGAACTCCGTTCGATCGACGGCATCCTCGGGGTCGACCCGATCGACGAGGATCTCCGGAACTGACGGCGACGCGGACGACCGCCTCGGAGATTGCTCCGAGACGGTCGGCGGTCGATCGGACTTCAGTGTGAGAAGCGCGTGCCGTTTGCGTCGCGGAGCCGCTCGGCCATCGCCGCCAACAGTTTCATGGAGAAACCCGGAATATGGGCGAGCGCCGTGGAGAACTGCGACGGCCCGAGGACCAAGAGGGTGGCGTCGGTGACCGCGGTGACTGTCGCTGAGCGCGGACGCTTGTCGATGGGTGCGAACTCACCGAAGTGGGACCCGGGTCCGAGCATCGTGACGAGGTTCCCGTCGATCTCGACTTTGAGCGATCCGTCGTGCACCACGTAACACTCGAACCCCGTGGAGCCCTGACGGACGATGACCTTCCCAGCGGAAACGTCGACTTCGTCACAGAGGCTGGCGAGCTCTTTCAATTCCTTCTGACTGCATGATGAGAACAGTGGGACGGCCGCGAGATGCGCGAGTTTGTCGGTCTTCGATGGCTTCGCCATGGTTACTCCGTGTGGTTCGGTGTGATAGTCGTCCCATCATGGCCCACAAGCTGCGCCGATTTCCTCTTCCGATCTGGGGTTTTCTTCGCTCCCCTGGATCGCGGCCATGCCCGGTGCTCGATGAGCCGCACGCGTTGAGTCGTTGACGGGGGCGCGTTCGTCCGCGATGCTGCTCGTCATCTCATCTACCCCGGAGGACAGAACATGACTCGTGCCAGCTTCGGCAAGAGGTTTCTTGCCGCACTTCTCGATGGAATCCTCGTCGGGGTGGTGGGCGGCATCCTCGGCGCGATCCTCGGAGGCGGAGCGGCCGGGCAGGCGCTGTCCACGGCGATCGGTCTCGGGTATTACATCTACTTCGAGGGCGGCCAGGGTGCGACGCTAGGCAAGAAGGCGCTTGGGCTTCGCGTCGTCTCCACGTCCGGTGCGTCGCCGATCGGGTACGGGTCGGCCGCGGTCCGCTACGTCGGACGCATCGTTTCGGCAATCCCGTTGGCGCTCGGCTATTTCTGGATGCTCTGGGACAAGGACAAGCAGACCTGGCACGACAAGATGGCGTCGACGTACGTCGTGAACGTCTGAACGACCTCTGGCCGGGTCTGCGGCACCGACGATGCTGCGAATCCTGCCCGGGACCACCGTGTCCCGGGCAGTTTGGCGAGGGTCAGAGGTTTCGCTTCGCCCAGTGGTGAAGGCGGACGATGAACACGACCGCTCCGAGCGACAGCACCAGCGACACGACGTGCGAGGCGCGGTACCCGGCGGCGATCGCTGACCTGGCGAGCTCGCTCACTTCGGTGTCCTCGCCCTTGAGGAGGGGTCGGATCTCCTCGAGATCCCCGACACGATGGCGGATCACGCCGAACAGCACGCCGCTAACGGCGGCGACGCCGACGGTCGATCCGAGGTTGCGCAGGAACTGGTGAGCGGCGCCGGTCCGGCCCATCTCCGTCGCGTCGGCCGACCGCTGCAGAAGGGTGAGGCCAGCGTTGGTGACTGCGCCGATGCCGCAGCCCTGGAGCAACGACATTGCCGCGACGACGGCTACTGGCGTAGCGGTCGAGCCGTAGACCGCGAGGCCAACGACCAGGGGTGGGATGGTGAGCACACCGCCGGCGAGCATCACCTGGGTGTTCGAGACCCGGTCGAGGAGGCGGCTGACGACGATCGACGCGAGCGTCCATCCGAGGGCCATGAACGTGACCGAGAACGCTGCGATCTCGCGCGAGCGCCCAAGCGCGCCGGTCACGTAGAACGGAACGAATCCTTCCACTGCGAGTCCGCCGGCGAACAGCAGGAACACCGCGATGTTGATGGCCGCGAAGGGAGGTTTGGTGAGGTGACGGAGTTCGAGGATCGGTGAAGCCGTGCGGCGTGCGTGCCTCCAGTAGGCCCCGCCGACAACGAGTGCGGCGGAAAGGGGGAGCACGGCGTCGGCATTGAACTCGGTGGCACCCACGAGCAGCAGGGTCAGGAAGGTGCCGAGCAGAACGAGCCCTCGGAGGTCGAAGGACACCGAGGCTCCCTCGCGTCTTCCGGGTAATCGGTTCCAGCCGATGAACGCGGCGAACAGCGTGAGAGGTATGTTGACGGCAAATACCGCTCGCCAACCGAGCGGGGTCCGGACGAGCGCAGCGGCAAGTGCGGGTCCGGCGAACGACATGACGCCCCACACGGTTGAGTTTGCAGCGAATGCCCGGCTGCGAAGATGTTCCGGGAAGGTGACGCCGACGGCGGCGAGGGCGACGGCGACGACTAGCCCGCCGCCCATTCCTTGCACGGTGCGGGCGAGGATCAGCGTCTCCATCGTTGGCGCAAAACAGCACGCGGTGCTGGAAATCAGGAAGGTGACGAGCGTGAAGCGATACACCCGGGCGAGGCCGAGACCGTCGATCAACGGCCCTGAAGCCAGTGCCGCGATCGTGAGGGTCAAGGTGAAGGCCGTGAAGACCCAGGGAAGCAGGCGAACCCGCCCCAGGTCGCCGGCGATGGTGCTCTGCACCGCGGTGACGCCCAGACCGTCGAACGCCGACAGGGAGATCGCCGTCAGGGTCGAGATGGTGATCGAACGGTACTGCGGCGACATCACCGATTTCGCGACGCGGTCTGCGCTCGCTTCGATGGTCACCTCGTCACTGCTCGTTGGCTGAAAGCTCACGTTCGAGGACTACAGCCACTCCGTCTTCGTCGTTCGATACGGTGATTTCGTCGGCGGCCTCCTTGGTCACCGGATGCGCATTGTCCATCGCCACGCCGTGGCCGGCCCAGGCGAGCATGTCGACGTCGTTGGGCATGTCACCGAACGCGATCACATCCGGCTGCGAAGCGTCGAAGTGATGGGCGATGCGTTCGAGTGCATCGGCTTTCGTGACGCCGAACGGCATGAGCTCGATGAGTGAGTTGGGTCCGAGCTCATCACCCATGGACCCGTACGTCACGGTGACGAGGTCTCCGATCGCCGCGATCAGTGCGGCGAGAAGGTCGGCGTCCATATCGGGATGCCGGAACATGATCTTCGTGAGCTTCCCGTCAAGGAGCTCCTCGAGCGGAGCCTCGCGGGCTTCGCGTCCATGTGCGAGCACGGCCTTGTAGCCGGGAATGTGGCCAAAGCCCGACGGACCGTCGACCGCGAACGAGGCGTCGGGCAGGATGGCGCGGATGGCGTCAGCAGCAGCGAGGGCGGTCGTTCGCTGGTGGAGCCGTTGATCGACGATCCGCTCATCGGTGAGGTCGATGACCATGGCGCCGTTCGAGCACACGGCCAGACCTTGATGGCCGGTCATCTCGGCAATCGGGTGGACCCAACGTGGCGGGCGGCCGGTGGCCAGCACGAAGGTCGAGCCCCGGGCGACGACCCGGTCGAGCACCGCCTTGGTCCGAGGTGCCAATGAACCGTCGGAACGCAGGAGCGTCCCGTCGATGTCAGACGCAACCACCCGAAAACGCACCCTTGCACGCTAGACGCTCCCGACCTCAACGGTCTCGGCTCACCGGGCCAGTTCACCGTCTGGGTCGGCTCCCGTGCATCCATGCGCATTTCCCGACCCATCGACGTGAGCTGACCCAGAAGGGCGTCCTTACGCGGGTGGCTCGGCGTATTCGCGGAATGCCGACAGGGCCCGCGGCCCGTACACGGTTCCAGGTCCGCCGTTCATCACGATCGCGACGCCGATGGTCTCGGCAACCTCGGCCTCGATGGCGCCGGTCCGGGCGGCGCCGCGAGCGTGCGCGGCGATGCAGCCGTCGCACTGTTTGGAGATCGCGATGGCCAACGAGATCAGCTCCTTGGTCTTCGCCGAGAGTGCCCCATCTTTCATCGCGGCGGCATGGAGTTCGGCAAAGCCCTTCATCACATCTGGAATGTCCTCGCGCAGGGCACGGGCCGGGGCGCGGAGCTCGTCTTGGATCTGGCGGGCGGAGTCCATATCAGCAGTCTTGCGGGTTCCGTGCCGCTCTCCAACGGTTTCGCAGCCGTTGTTGGCTCGTAGACTGCCTGGCGACGCCGCACGGCGATTCTTCGTCTGGACCGCATCGGAAAGAGACCGGCCATGGATTTCGAACTGTCAGACGAACACCAGATGTTCCAGAAGACGATGCGCGACTTCGTCGACCGCGAGATCCGTCCCGTTGCCCGGGACTGGGAGCACGAAGGTCGCTATCCGACCGAAATCGTCGAGAAGATGAAACAGCTCGGGCTCTTCGGCATCACCATCCCGGGTGCGTACGGTGGCATGGACGCTGACCTGGTGACGATGGCGATCGTGTTCGAAGAGATCTCCAAGGGGTGGATGGGGATCGCCGGCATCCTCGGAAGCCACTCACTTGCCTGCAAGATGATCGTCAACCACGGCACCGAGGAGCAGAAGCTGCGCTGGCTTCCCGAACTCGCCACCGGAGTCCGTCGAACGTGCATCGCCCTGACCGAGCCGAACGCCGGAACGGACCTCCAGCGCATCCGGACCACTGCGAAGAAGGTCGAGGGCGGCTACATCCTCACCGGCACGAAGATGTGGATCACCAACGCCCGCTACGCGAACCCGATGCCGGTTCTGGGCAAGACCGATCCGACCACCACGCCTCCGCACAAGGGGATGAGCATGCTGATGGTCGAACAGGGCTCGCCCGGCATGACGGTGACGAAGGACATCGGCAAGCTCGGGTACAAAGGCACGGAGAGCTGCGAAGTCGTGTTCGAGGACTGCTTCGTCCCCGACGATTGTCTGCTCGGGGGCTACGAGGG
>JANMYF010000477.1:0-5438 GCA_031381685.1 Acidimicrobiia bacterium | reverse complement strand
AGTGACGCGTTCGCCTTGGTGTGGAGCGAGGGTCGGCTTCACGGCCTGAACGCGTCCGGTCGGGCTCCGAGGTTGGCCACTCTCGAGGCGTATCGATCGAGGGGCTACGAAGCCGTGCCCGAACTCGGTTGGGC
Organism: Acidimicrobiia bacterium; assembly: GCA_031381685.1. Lineage (GTDB taxonomy): Bacteria > Actinomycetota > Acidimicrobiia > Acidimicrobiales > JANYDT01 > JANLQX01. Next base: position 5,304 of record JANMYF010000477.1, on the reverse strand, counting down.
CGGGGTCACGGTGCCCGGCGCCGTTTCCGCCTGGGCCGAGTTGCACGAGCGGTTCGGGCGGCTGCCGTTTACCTCCCTTTTCGAGCCGGCGATCGAACTCGCCGAGGGCGGCTTTCCGGTGAGTCCCGTGGTTGCCCGCTTCTGGGGACGGGCACAGAGTGACTACCGCAAGCGTGCCGTCGGCCCGGAGTTCGAGGCCTGGTTCTCCACGTTCGCCGGCGGAGGGCGAACTCCTTCTGCCGGTCAGCTCGCCCGCCTGCCCGACCACGGGGCGTCGTTGCGTTCGATCGCCGCTTCCGGCGGTCGGTCGTTCTACCAAGGAGAACTGGCCGATCGTATCGACGCGTTCTCACGAGCGACCGACGGATACCTCCGAGGAGATGATCTCGCCGCGCACCGAGCGGAGTGGGTCGAGCCCATCGGCACGAACTACCGGGGTTTCGACGTGTGGGAGATCCCGCCCAACGGTCACGGCATCAGTGCCCTGAGCGCGCTGAACATCCTGGAGGGTTTCGAGTTCGATCCCGACTCCTTCGATGATCCACGCGCATGGCATCTCCAGATCGAGGCCATGAAGCTGGCCTTCGCCGACGCGATGGCCTACGTGGCCGATCCGGCTGTCGTCGACGTCCCGATCGCCGGCATGATCGACAAGGCCTACGCCGCCACGCGACGGACGCTGATCACCGACGAGGCATCCGTCCCGGCGCACGGGGAACCACCGCGAGGCGGGACTGTGTACCTGTGCGCGGCCGATGGTGACGGCAACATGGTCAGCCTGATCCAGAGCAATTACCAGGGCTTCGGGTCGGCCATCGTGGTGCCCGGCACCGGAATTGCGATGCAGAACCGAGGGGCGAACTTCTCGCTCGACCCGGGCCACCCCAACGTGCTCGCTCCGGGAAAGCGCCCGTATCACACCATCATCCCGGGCTTCCTGACACGAGGTGGCGAGGCCGTCGGTCCGTTCGGGGTGATGGGCGGCTTCATGCAGCCGCAAGGACATCTTCAGGTCGTGCTCCGCACCGTCGATCAGCATCTTCACCCGCAGGCGGCACTCGACGCGCCTCGGTGGCGTTGGGAACAGGGCCGCGTGGTCTGGCTCGAACATCGGACACCACCGGCGATCGTCGACGACCTTCGGGCACGCGGCCATGAGGTCGTGCTCGTGCGCGAACCATCGGCGTTCGGCCGTGGGCAGATCATCTGGCGACACGGCGAGGCGCTCGTGGCCGGCTCCGAGTCGCGCGCCGACGGCCAAGCGCTGGTGTGGTGACGCCAGGTGTGAAGTGAGCTACTGCTCCCAGGGCGGCACCCAATCGCCGTCGAGGCGCATCGACAGTCCGGCGTCGTCCTCGATGTACTTCGCCACGTGCAGCTCCGCCGCACCGGCTCCATAGCGGTCGATGGCTCGCCCGAACGCTGCCGTTGCCGCCTCCGTCATGAGCAACTGCGAGCTCACGTTGGCGGCGAGTTCGCCGATGAGTCCGAGGTCCTTGCGGCACAGGTCGAGCGAGAACGACGGGTCGTAGTGTCCGGCGAAGATGCTCGGTGCGTCGTGTCGCACCACGAAGCTGTCGCCGACGCTCTCCTTGATCGCGTGCCACAGCGTGCCCAGTTCGACCCCGTTGGCCATCCCGACGGCGAACCCCTCGCCAAGGGCCGCGGCGGCGATGAACCACAGCTGGTTGGTGACGAGCTTGACCACGTTGCCGCTGCCGAGCGCGCCGCACGGGATGACGAGACCGAGGTGACGCAGCACCTCCGACGCCCGGTCAACGACGTCGGCTTCGCCGCCGGCAAACAACGTGAGCGTGCCATTTCGAGCTCCGTCCACCGCGCCGGTGACCGGACAGTCGACGACTTGCACACCGTCCGGAGCCTCGGCGGCCAGACGCGCCACAAGCTCTTTGCGGTTCGTCGTGAGGTCGACCCACACCGACCCGCGTCGGAGGACCTGCAGCGCCCCCGAGTGTCCTCCCATCACGGCCTCGACATGGTCGGGGCGCGGGAGCGAGGTGAAGAACAGGTCGGCCTTCGACGCGCAGGCGGAGGCATCCACGGCGGCGATCGCGCCGACTTCGACAACCGATTGGAGCGCCGCCGGCGATCGGTCGTAGGCGATCACGGTGAAGCCGGCGCCGAGCAGACGGCGGCACATCGGGCCACCCATGTTGCCGAGGCCGACGAAGCCGATGACGGGCAGGGACGATGCGGACTCGTCGTTCATCGAGGGGACCCGTTCTTCATGCCGGCCTCGGCGAGGATCAACGCGTCTCGGCGGCGAGCCTGATGGCATCGAGAATGCCGGTGTAGCCGGTGCACCGACAGAGGTTCCCGCTCACGGCCGTGCGGATCTCCTCGTCGGTGGGACTCGGCGCATTCGCGAGGAGTGCTGTTGCCGAGATGAGCATCCCGGGAGTGCAGAAGCCGCACTGCACACCGCCGCACGATAGGAAGGCCTGCTGCAGCGGCGACAGTGTTCCGTCGGGCGCCGCAAGCCCCTCGACAGTGGTGACCCGCTTTCCGTCGGCCTGCACGGCGAGATAGGAGCACGAGTTCACCGGGCTTCCGTCGACCAGCACCATGCAGGCGCCGCACTCGCAGTCGTCGCAACCCTCCTTGGTGCCGGTCAGTCCGCACTCGTCGCGCAGGACCGACACGAGGTTGCGGTGCGGATGCACCGAGTGGGTCTCGACCATTCCGTTGACGGTGATGGTGATGTCGATGCTCATGATCCGGATCCTTCGCGTCCCGCACTGTCGCCGAAGGTCGAATCGCTCGCCGGGATGCGGACAACCCCGCCGCGAGCTCGCGTTGCCGCCGTCGTGACCGCCCGCTGGGTGATGACTGCGGCCATGGCGCGGCGGTAGTTCGCCGAACCGCGCACGTCGCTGATCGGACGAGCCGCCGCGGCAACGGCCTCGCCTGCGGCGCGTGCCGCATCGGCGCCGGCGTCGGTGCCGAGCAGTGCCTCCTCCGCCGCAGGGACCCGTTGAATGGTCGGTGCCAACGCCGTCATCGCGACACGCGCATACTCGACCCGCCCGTCGGCATCGAGGCGCACGACCGCAGCAGCACCGACGATGGCAATCTCCATCTGTCGTCGGTACTCCAGCCGAACATACGAACCACCGGTGGTTGAGCCGCTCGGCGCGAGCTCGATTCCTACAAGGAGCTCACCCGCCACCGTGGACGTTCGACCGGGCCCCACGAAGAGCTCCGAGAACGGGACACGCCGCTCCCCCGCTTTGCTCCGCAATACCGCGACCGCGTCGTGGCAGAGCAACGGAGCGATCGTGTCGGCGGCGGGAGACGCGTTCATCACGTTGCCACCGATCGTCCCCGTGCCGCGAGTCGCCGCCGAACCGACGATCGAGCTCGCATCCGCGAGTGCGGGGTAGTTCGCGCGCACACGCTCATCGTTCACGATCGTTTCGTGATTCATAAGTGTACCTATGAAAAGGGATCCATCATCACCCTCGACGATTCCGCGCAGATCGACGACATGGTCGAGGTTCACCAGATCATCCGGCAACGGGCGCTTGCCCTGCCGGTGCCCGACGACCAGGTCTGTCCCACCGGCGAGCGGCATCGCGCCGTTGGCAAGCGCGTCGAGCACTTCGGCCAGCGAGGTCGGGGCGCTGAAGGTCGCGCTCACAGCTCGACCCCGTTGGCCACCGACCACACCCGTTCCGGTGTGGCGGGAAGCTGATGGACCCGTCGACCGATAGCGATGGCGATGGCGTTGGCGATCGCGCCGGGGGTCGGCACCGTGCACGGCTCGCCGACACCTTTCGACCCGAACGGTCCGGCGTTGGGTGTGGGAAGGTCGACGAAATCGACGTGCATCACCGGCGTGTCGCTCGCCGTCTGCAGCTTGTAGTCGAGGAGATGGGCGTTGCGACGCGCTCCATCCGTGCCGTCGACCATGCCTTCAGAGATCGCCTGTCCGATCCCCATGAGCACGCCGCCCCGCACCTGGCCGATCGCGCCGTCGGGATCGAGGATGTGACCAGACTCCTGAACGGCAGCGACTTCGAGCACGCGCACGACTCCGGTGTCTCGGTCGACCTTCACCCGGACCGCGTGGGTTGCGAACGTAGGGGCTGTGAACGACTCGGCGCCGAGTCGACCGATGCAACCGGACGGATCGCTGTCCGGGATCGGCGCAGGGTCGCCCGACCCTCGCCCGAGCATGAGGTTCCCGCCCTGGGCGGTGGCGGCGAGGTCGACGATTGCGATCGTCCGCGCAGGAGTGCCCTTCACCCGGGCGTGGCCGTCGACGAGCTCGAGGTCCTCGGGCGCCGCTTCGAGCTGATCGGCGGCGAGTTCACGGAGCTGCACGGCAATCTCTTCGGCGGCAGCGACAACCGCGCGTCCGTTGTTGAAGATCGTCTGACTCCCGGCGGAACCAAAGTCCCAAGGTGCCGCCGACGTGTCCTGGTAGACCAGAGAAAAATCCTCAGCGCGCATACCAAGCACGCGAGCGGCGAGCAGCGGAAGGGCCATCACGGAGCCCGACCCGTTCTCTTGAGCGCCGGTGATGATGGTGCCGGATCCGTCGCCGTTGAGCTTCATGTACGCACCCGACGCCATGGGGAACGACGGCCAGAACGCACACGACACTCCGATCGCCTCGTCGTCAGGGAGCTGGCGTCCGTAGCCGATCAGCTCCGTCGCCCGGTCGAGGCACTCGAGTGCCCCGATCTCGTCGAACAGTTGGCCGGTTGCGGTCGCGTCGCCGGCTTGCACGAGATTGCGGCGCCGGAACTCGACGGGATCGAGACCGACAGCAGCCGCCACTTCGTCGAGATGCTGCTCCAGACCCCAGCACACGGTTGGCGCAGCAGGAGCGCGGACCGATCCGGTGGGCTGGGTGTTGGTGTAGACGAGATGCGTCCACACCTCCACATCGGGGATGCGATACGGACCGACGGCGAAGTGGGCGGCGAGCTGGGTCGAGACCGGCTCGTCGGCGGAGTACGCGCCATTCTCGATGAGCACCCTCGCGCGTCGGGCCAACAGTGTCCCGTCGCTCGCCACACCGCTCTCGAAGTCGAGCACCATGCGTTCACGCCGATGGTCCGGGGCGAGGAACTCCTCCTGGCGGTTGAACACGACCTTCACCGGTCGACCCGCCGCCCGGGCGAGCGCGGCGACGTGCGGCTCGAAGTGCGGCTCGCCCTTGCCTCCGAAACCGCCGCCGAGGAGCGGCACGATCACGCGCACGGTGGACTCGGGTATGCCGAGGGAGGCGGCCACGAGGGAACGCGCCGGAAACGGCACCTGCGTGGACGAGTG
>JANMYF010000319.1:0-3355 GCA_031381685.1 Acidimicrobiia bacterium | reverse complement strand
AAAACATCTCAGGTCGAAGGACCTACCGAGTTGACCCCCAGTCGATTTTGGGCCAATCCTGGCCGTGTCGCCCCGTGCCGTCTAGCCCGAGTTTGTTGGGTTGCCGGTCCGTCCTGCGGCCTCGGTCCGCCCAGTTGCGCGGTTTATGCAGGCATCTCGTGGGCCCGATCATATGCTCACATGACACCTAGCTTGGAGTTGCTTCCCGAGAGGAACGGGCACCCGAGGTCTTCGTCGTCGGACACCGCACCGCATTCAGCTCGGCAGATGGTGTTCGCGTCATCTGAACGTCGTATTTCCGTTCACGTTTGCGAGCAACGTGACCGGGTAGGAATCGTGTTTCCTTCCCCAGGCTTCGGAGGCACTTCATGAACCCGATCGACACGATCGTTGACAACGAATCTCGCCTCGCCTGCTACGCGCTCGAATACGTAGCCTCGCCGAGGATTGATTCGGAATCCAAGATTCGCGCCTTGCTTGACCGTGTTCTGTCCATCGAGGAGGAGGTCCTCGTGCCGATGACGTCGAAACTTGGACTGGGCACAGACGTCTTCGGAAACACTGCGCAACAACTTCGTCAGCTTCGCGAAGGACTTTCTGCGGGCAGAACAAGATTCTCGGACGTGGCCGAAGCAATGATGATCACCACCAGCCGACGAGCCCGAGACTTCCGCGACGTGGTTTTGGTGCTGTTGGAAAAGGAACTTAGCGAGAACGATGAGGCGCAGCTCGAACTCCTTATCGCGCCCTTCGGGGACGACTACCACGTGAGCGCGTAATCGGCCCTCTCGGCGCCTTCGTTGACAAATCATCCATGGGATAGGGGTGCGCCCGCCGCGCTCGCCGAGACGAGCGGTTTCGTCACCTTGACGTTCGGGACGGTTGTCGATACGCCACATCGGCAACGACTCGATGAACTGGTGATCCCGTCGGCTGGGACGTCGGCGTGGATCGCTACTGACGCGCAGAGCCACCTTCACTACCGCGCATTCCAGCTGTTGCGGACGATGTCGAACAACCAGCCGAGCAATCCTCTCCTCGTCGGGTACACCTGCGGCGGTTGCATCTGCGACGAAATCGCCGGGGGCCACGGACTGCGGACACCAACGGATTGCCGCGTGCACCGGAGCGCACCTCGGCGGCGTGGCCGAAGGTGTAGGAGACCGGCCCGCTGAGCTCGTAATCCTTGCCGGCGTGGCGGCTGGTGGTGTGGAGCAGCAGCGCTGCGGCCGGGTCATTTGTGCTGGCGAAAGGCGTGGTGTTCTCGCCACGTTGGCGATTTCGCCTTCACCCCATCGTCGGAGACAACGGGAGTTCCGACCCGTCCCGCACCTCGCACCTCGCCGACCATCGGAGGCTCGGGGGTTAGCGTCGTTCACGTCACCGGCGACGGTGAAGTAACACTGCTCGGCCTTCCTGCGGGGGCTTAAACCGTCGAGATGACCAGTGCCGACGGCAAATTGAACGCCAGAATCGTCGACGTGCTCCGGCGTCGAGAGCGCACCGCCGGACCCTGACTTCAACGGCGCACGCACGGGCCCGCTGGTCCGGCTCGCTCTGTCCCCTCAGCGCCGCCGGACCAGCGATGCCTGCGTGTCTGACGCGTTTAGCCTCCCCGATCCAGCCTGAACGACGCGCCAGCGAGCGACTCGGACGATTCACGACCGTTGGTCGATCACGTCGATGGTCCCGTCGACCTCTTTGACTTCACGCTGAATGAGTCGAGCAGGTCGCCAAAGCGCCGGCGTTGCTTAGCGCGTACTGTCTTGCATCGAGGGGAATGATGAGCCATTGCAAGGTGCTCGGGCCAGTTCGCGTGTTCGATGCCGACGGGCGTCGCGTGATACTCGCGAGCCAGGCGCAGCGTCGACTACTGGCCATGCTGAGTCTTCGTGCACATACCATCGTGCGATCGGTGGTGCTCGAGGAACACCTTGGGCTGTCGGCAGGGGCGCTGCGCACGTCGATCAGTCGCTTGCGGAGGGTGATCGGCCCGGAGTCGCTCGTGACCGAGTCGGCCGGCTACGAGCTCAAGGCCTGGGTTGACGCCGTCGAGTATGAACGGCTCGTCAACGAGGCATTCCGGTCCGACGCAGAGCGAGCGCGGTCATTGCTCGAGCAAGCCGGAGCGCTCTGGGAAGGACCGGCCTACGATGAGTTTGCCCATGAACCTTGGGCCGAAAGCGAAGCGCGACAACTCGACGAATTGCACTCCGCAGCGGTAGAGGAACTGGTGCTTCTCCTGCTCGACGCGGGCGAGCCCGCTGCGGCCATTTCCGCGGTGCTGCCGCTGATCGAAGAGCAGCCATACCGCGACCTGCCCCGTTCGCTGCTCATGCGGGCGCTCGACAAGGCCGGGCGACGCACCGATGCACTCCGCCAGTTTCAGGACTACCGCCTTGTTCTGCAGGGTGAGATCGGAACCGAGCCGTCTGGCGCGCTGGTGGAGCTCGACCGGGGCATCGCCGCCGGGACCGACCTCGAGTTGCTGGGTCGATCAGGGCATCCGGCGTGGATCCGGCGGCGGGGCCTACAGGCCGGAGCCGCGGCGACGACGCGTCCGGTTGTACCGATCCCACTGAGCTCCTTCGTCGGACGTGCCGACGAGATGGCAGAGCTCGGAGCGCTCCTGAAGAACAATCGGATCGTGACCCTGACTGGTTCCGGTGGGTGTGGCAAGTCGCGATTGGCGATACGTATCGCGTCCACCGCGCCTGAACGCGACGGCACAAACGCGTGGTGGGTGGATCTCGGTGTGCTGGCTCCCACGGCGAATGTTGCCGAGCACATCGCAACCGCGATCGGTGTCGTGCCGCGACCGGACGTGATCGGCGAGCTCGAGCGCCGGTTGCGCGGCAAGCGCTCGCTGCTCGTGCTCGACAACGCCGAACACGTGCTCGATGCCACCGCCGCTGTGCTCGCTACGCTTTTGCCAAGGTGTCCCGAAACGAGCGCACTGATCACTAGCCGGCAGCCACTCGGACTCAGCGGCGAAGTCGTGTGGCGGGTACCGGAGTTGAGCATGCCCAACGACACCGCCAAGGTCACGCTGGACACATTCGATCGTTATGACGCCCTTCGGCTGTTCGTGGTTCGCGCCCGGGAGGCTCGACCCGGAATGGTGCTCGACCGTCGCGCCGTCGAGTTGATCGCGTCGATCTGCCGCGAGCTCGACGGAATGCCGTTGGCCCTCGAGCTGGCTGCGGCCCGCCTTCGGAGCGTTCCGCTGGCGACCATCGCCGCCGGTATCACCGACATCATCCGGTGGAGGGTGGGTGATCGGACCAAGCCGACCCGACAGGAGAGCTTGCGAGCGTCGATCGAGTGGAGCTTTGGTCTCATCAGTCCCTTCGAA
>JANMYF010000309.1:0-12516 GCA_031381685.1 Acidimicrobiia bacterium | reverse complement strand
GGCTTGAGTACCCGTCGAACTTCCGCGAACACGGCCTGCTTGTCGGCACACAGGTTCATGACGCCGTTGGAGATCACGACGTCGGCCCAACCATCCTCGACGGGAAGCGTCTCCGCGAGACCGTCGCGGAACTCGACGTTCGAGAGCCCAAGAACCGCCGCCAGTCGCGTCAGCGGTGTAGATCCTTGAGCGCATCGACATCCTGGCGAGGGACCGACCAGCCCACCGCCTCTCCGGCAATGACACTCCTTCCCGTCGATATGATCGGCGGCGCCCTGCGCGCCGCGGGAATCATCGAGCTGGAGCCCACCGCGAATGGGATCGTGCTGCATCGCATGCCCGCGTGGGCCCGCTCCCAACACAACGACACCGCCCTTTCCCTGATGGAGGCCATGCCATCAGGCGCTCGGCTTGAGATGACGACCGACGCGACACGTATCGAACTCGATGTGCAGCTAACGATGGTGCAACTTGGCAACGCGCGCGGCCAACCGGCCGCATTCGACCTTGTTGTCGACGGCCAACTCATCAATACGCAAACGACGCGCACGGGAACAGTGATCGTCGTCGAACCCAGAACCGGTTCCATCGAGTTCGTGACCGGCGGACCAACAACGATCACGTTCGATGAACTTCCCAGCGGAAACAAGGTTGTCGAGCTTTGGCTCCCACGGCTGCCACCGTGACCATTGCGCAGCTGCGAACCGACGGCTCGGTCACCCCTCCCCCGCCACCGAGCCGCCGATGGGTCCACTACGGCAGTTCCATCTCGCATTGTCTCGAGGCGTCAAGCCCGACCGGTGTGTGGCCCGCGGTTGCCGCCCGACTCGCCGGTGTCGATCTACAAAGTTTCGCGTTCGCCGGGCAGTGCCAACTCGACCCGTTCGCAGCACGCATGATTGCCGCCCAACCCGCCGACCTCATCAGCGTCAAGCTCGGAATCAACATCGTGAACGGTGACACCATGCGAGAACGCACGTTCATCCCCGCAATCCATGGTTTCCTCGACACGATTCGCGACAGCCATCCAACTGTCCCGCTCACCCTGATCACTCCGATCCGCTGTCCCGTCGCCGAAGATCTCCCTGGGCCAACTGCGCGCGGCACCGACGGTCGGTACCGCGTCTTCGAACGAGCAGCGGAACTGTCAACCGGCGCGTTGACGCTCCGGCGCATCCGTCAGCTCGAGGCAGAGATCGTTGCAAATCGTCAGGCGGCGGGCGACACCGACCTCCACCTCATGCATGGTACCGAACTGTTCGGCGACGACGACATCGTCGACCTGCCCGACGGACTCCATCCAAACCCGGCCGGCTACCAACGCATGGGCGAACGCTTCCACCGACTTGCGTTCGAGCAAGGCCCATTCAAGCCGTAGGCCCCGGTCTGCGTGATTTCAGGGCGGCGCCGTACCTGCCCGGCTCGTCAGGGCTATTCGTCCCACCAGTTCAGGACGCGCAAGGCTCTCAGGGTGATCCATCGGGACGGCAGTCCTTCTCCGGCGTCGAGCGAGAGCCAGTGGGTTCCTTTGATGGTCCAATCGAGGAGCCAACGCCCGTCGTCGGAGCGTTTGGAACGAAGGAGTTCGATCGCTGGACCGAGCCGACTGTCGGGTTTCGTGCCGCCGAGCTGCGCCGCCGCCCTGAAGTAGTCGAGGGCACGGAGGACGTCGTAGCGCCATCGGGTTGGGTAGGTGAACGAGAGGAACTGTTCGTCCGCCAGTTCGCCCGTTGCCAGCCGCCGGACCAGGTGTCGAGCGAGCAAGTACGTCTCACCGCTTTCTCTGGCGATACGCGACGCCGCCGTGCCGCCAGTGACCCGTTCATATTCCAGCAGCCCTTCGAGCACGTTGATCGTGGTCGCGAACGAGGACCGCAACGAACCGTTGCAACGTTCGCAGTTCCAGCCACCGTCAGTGAGGCGTTCACCAAGCAGCCGCTCCACGATCGCCGCCACGTCTACGCCGAAGTAGGCACCGTCAGCGATAGTTCGACCATTGATGCACTCCTCGACCTCGCCGTCCCAGAACGGCTGGCCAGCATGATCCCAACGCGAATGCTCGCCGATCAGACGCACCGTCTCGCGAGCTCGCTGCGAGGTGGGTTCGAAACCGAACTCGTGTAGCTGCGTCCGGGCCCAAGTCGTTGCGGTCCAAGGTTGACCGAATTCCTCGAACTGGCTCCAATCGAAACCCTTCGGTGCGAACGCGCCGCCGGCCCATTGGCCATCATCGTCTTGCAACGACAGCAACTGCGCACCAAGCCCTTCGGTTTCGACCTTGGCGCGCTCTTCCGCCCATTGCTCGACCGGAGCGCCGAGGACATCACGGAGCACCTGCCAACGGATCGCGGGATCGGAGTCCAGCATCCATTCGACGACTGAAGAAGAGGAGGCCATGCTCGATCCATCGCTCATGCGTACGAACATACAACTCAGTGCCGGCCGAGGATCGTGGAGACTTCATCCCGGCCGAAGATCGTGACCGAGTCGAGTCCCTGACCGATCGAATCAAAGCGATCTGCGGCACCGAGGCCGGTCTCGAACCGTGGCAGTTCTACGGACCATCGACCCGCCACGACAACCGCATCTTTGTTTCCTGCTCATGCGGCCATACGACACCGTCACCGTTCGTGGGCTGGCGTTCCGTCGCATCGCAGGCGTCACCTGATCGGTAGCGCGACCACGTTGACCTTCGAGGTACGCACGGGTGTCATGAACCAGCTCGAGCGGGACCCGGAGGGCGAGATCACGATCAGCGTGCCGGAGCATCTCCTCGACGACTTCGCCAGTGCGATCGCCATCGACATCGACATCGACGACCCCCGTCCCGTGCCGTGACGCTGCGAATCGCTGCGGTCCAGGGACCGATGTACAACCATCTCTACAGACTGTTCGAACCGGGTCGCGTGGAGCTGGTGATCCACGAAGACCATCCGACGCTCAACAGGCGCGTTGGCGACATGCTCAGCACCGGCGAACGGCTGGACCTCATCGCCATACTCTCGAAGTACGCGCCTTCACAAGCACAGTGGCTGTACCCCCTCGATTCGATGATCACGCCGGAAGCCATCGCAGCCCTGGCCCCTCTCGCGGTCGATCTTTGCCGCTACGAAGGCCAGCTGCAGTGTCTTCCGCGCTTGATCAATGTCCGCACATGTGGGTCAGGTCGGACCGTGTGACCGAGGTCCCAAAACGCTGGGGGAGGCTGGCCGACAGCGATGTCGTGTTCGGCTTTCCCGGCCGGGAGTCCGGATTGTTCGGCACCTTCTTCGAACTGGTCGTCGGGATGGGCGGCCGACTCTTCGACGACAGCGGCGCACCGTGCATGGACAGCGCCGTGGCTGAGGGGAGCATCGAAATCCTTTGCCGGCTGGCATCACGTGCCCCATCGACCTCGTGACGTGGCACGACCACGAGGTCGACCAGGCGCTCCTCGACGGATGAGTCGATGCGGCTGCAGGCTGGCCGGGTGTGTGGGGGCCAATCGCGAGATCCTCGCTGGTGTCTGTTCTTGAGCCCACGCTATCCCGCCGGTCCGGTTCGACACGTGAGCTACTCGGGCTGCCATGCATGGGCGATCCCCACGACCTGCGGCGACCTTGCCGCGGCCTGCGCACTGCTGGAACTGCTCATCGGCTCCCACGCCAGCAACTCGACGCAACCGGCGGCAAGATGTGCGCGCATATCGATGCGCTGCGACAGTCGAGCCGATCAACGACCTCGATCGCCGACGACTGGCCATCACCAGGTCGACGATCGCCGAATCGATGATCACCTACCCGCCACTGCCGAACATCCCGGCGCTCGAAGACGCCGGATGGGAGACGATCAATGCAGCGCTTCGCGGCAAGTTGCAGCCCGCTGCAGCAGCCCGATCCCACGCCGAGAAGTTCCTCGCCGGGCCACATCCATCGCACACATGAGCCCCTGCTCCGCAGCGCCATCCGCGAGCGCAGCGTTGGACCGAGCGCTGTCCTGAACGGTTACGCAGACCTGCGGCCGAGTTCGAACACAACGTCCTCGATGCCCAGCGGGCGAGGGATCAGCCCGAACTCGAAATAGGTTGCAAGATTGCGCTTCCACTGTTCGATTTCAACCGAGCCGATTCGTTCAGGGGGCAAGTGACCGAGCACCAAGGAGATCACGCGATCGAGCGACCGACGTCGATCACTTTCTGCCTGGCGTCGGTCACCTGTCGGTAGGTCCTGGTGCATCAACCGCGAAACAAGCGCCGCTGCCTCCTCGGGTTGGGCGCACGCAGCCAACCAACCGGCCGAGGATGCACACAGAAAATTCACAAAAGGTTCCGGGCGTGACGAGAGAAGCGTCGTCTCGGAAAAGTAGGTCTGCGCGTAGGGCTTCAACCTTCGATGCTTGACCGCCATGACGTCCACGTCGACGCCTAACGAGCTGAGCTGCACCGGCTCGGTCATCGTGTAGCCCTGAAGTGCGTCGAAACGGTCGCTTCGCAAGTGCTCCAGGTCGAAACCGACCTCCTGAAGATCGAGGTCGCCCGGAGGAATCCCCTCCAACGCGAGCACCAACTCCAACACTCGGATTCCATCAGCGTGCATACCAACTCGCTTCCCACGCAGGTCGGCAAGAGTTCTGATGAACTGTGTCGGGCGGCTCATGAGGACCAACGGCGTGTCTTGTAGCATCGCCCCGAAAACCATTACTGATCCATCGTCGGCACATCGTCGAACGACCAGGTTGTCTTCGGCGCAACCTGCGCACAACTCGCCGCTGGATGCTGACTGTAGGACCTTGTCGATTACCGTTCGGCCGTCGTCGTGCCAGGAAACCACGTTGACATCAAGTCCATTGGCTTCGTACAGCCCGTGCTCCTTCGCCCAGAAGATGCCTGCGAACTGGGAGCACACGATCCAGTCCAGGTAGAACGTGAAGGAGGTCTGCGGTGGCATGGGATGTCCGATCGAGAGATGTCTAGGCATGACGACCAGTATTCATACAATCAATTTCTGAGTTGACCCGACGTTTGGAGTGAGGCAGGATCGCAGCGGCTGGACGAGTGTGCCAGTCCCATTCCTCAGGGGGAACTATGAAGGTGTCACGTCGATCAACAGCGTTGGTGGTAGCAACCGGATTCACTGCGGCTGCTTTCACCCTTACGAATGCACCGAGCGCCCCAGCGGCGGGCTCTGGTTGGTGTTCGAAGGTCAAAATCAGCTACTTCAAGGGCGGTGCCTCCGACGCCTTCTCCGACATCTTGGAGAAGGGCGCGCGCACTGCGGCAGCCGATACCGGCGCCAACGTGACAATCATCGGATCGGGATGGGACTTCCCCAAGATGGTCCAGGGTTTTCGAGAAGAGATCGCCAAGAAGCCTGACGCGATCTCCTTCATGGGTCACCCCGGAGACGGAGCCATCCAGCCGCTCGCAATTCAGGCGAAGAAGGCCGGAATTCTTGTTGACTACGCAAACGTGCCTCCGGCAGAAACGCTGAGGAACGTCGGAGGTGGCTTTGTCGGCGCCAACCTACGCCTCATGGGCGAGTCTCTGGCCGCCAAGTCGGTCAAGGACTTCGGCCTGGTTTCCGGCGACGAAGCCATTGTCGCGGGTACCTTCGGCGTGCCGGGTCGATCCGACCGCGAGGACGGAACCGTTGCCGTTTTGGAAAAGGCCGGGATCAAGGTCAACAAACTGAACCTGAACACCTTGGGTGACACGAACGGAAACCCCGACCTCGCCACTGCGACAATGACTGCGAGCATCAAGAAGGCAACGAAGCTGAAGCTCATCGTCGCCGCCGGCCCGGTGCTCGGAAACATGGGGAACTACTTCAAGGCCGCTGGCCTGAAGCCGGGCGCTGTCAAGGTCTCGGGCTTTGACCTTGGAGCAACCGTGTTCGCAGCGTTTGCCAGTGGTCATGTGCAACTCAGCGCCGACCAGGAACCGTTCAAGCAGGGCTACATGCCGATCGTCTCGCTGTGCATGCAGAAGGTCTACGGCTTGGCCCCGTCAAGTGTCGATACCTCCTCAGGTTTCGTCACGACCGACAATTACAAACTGGTGTCGACCCTCCCCAAGGGTTTCCGCTAGTCCACGCAACGGCATAGAACCCGATCGAATGATGATGCTGTGAACACCGAGAGAACTGGAGCGTCCGACCCCCTGGTCGAACTCACCAACATCAGCAAGTCATTCGGTCGGGTCTTTGCGCTCGAAGGAATCAACCTCAAGCTCTACCCCGGTGAGATCGTGTCGCTCGTTGGCGACAACGGTGCGGGAAAGTCAACGCTCACCAAAATTATTTCGGGTATCGAGGAACCTGATTCCGGGGGTCGCATCACCGTCGACGGCCGCCAGGTCCGAGGGTGGAGTGCTTCGAAGGCGCGCAACCTCGGGATCGAGACGGTGCACCAAAGTCGGGCGCTGTCCGAGCAACAGACGATTTACAACAACGTGTTCATGGGTCGGGAACGAACCAACGCACTCGGCTTCGTCAAACGTAAAGAGGAGATCGTTGAAACTGAAGCGTTACTCCGGCGCATCGGTTACACCTCGAAGGTGTGGACACCGACCTCGACGGTAAACAAGCTGTCCGGTGGCGAACGACAGGGCGTGGCGATCGCTCGGGCGATCCTGTTCAACAGCAGACTGGTGCTGCTCGACGAACCGACGACGGCGATGGCGCTTTCCGAAGTCGCTGAGGTAATGGACTTCATCGCCGACCTCAAAGTGCAAGGAAAGTCCGTGATCTTCATCAGTCACAACCCTTGGGATGCTCACGCGGTAGCGGACCGCTTCGTCATTCTCGATAGGGGGCGCGTCGTGTTCGACGGACCGAAGGGGACGATGACATCCGACGAATTTGTTGGACTTTTGAAGGACTCTGCTAGAGGGAAGGTCCAATGATGACCACAACCGAGTCTTTGGTTGGAGGAGAGTCGCTGGCAACGGCTGCCGCTGCGCCGACAAGAAGGCGACTCCCTCTCGTTCCGGAAAAGCTTCGTCCCGTCGTCGGGGCCGGTGTTTTCTTTGTGATCATGATGACCATCTTCATGATTGCCTCTCCGCGTGTATTCCTCCGCGACACAGGTATCTACTCTGCCGTGTTCCTCTCACTTCCGATCTTTATCATCCTTGGGCTCGGACTCGTCTTTGTGACCGTCGCCGGCGAAAGTGATCTCTCCTTCCCGTCGATCGTTCCGTTGGCCGGATTGGCGTACTCCGTGACGTTCAAGGCGCTCGGCATGAATTTTTTCGTCGCTCTTCTTGCCGCCGTGGCGGTCGGTGTCGTCTGCGGCTGGCTCAACGGGTTCTTGGTAACGCGGCTCGGACTTTCCTCGCTGATCACCACGCTCGGGATGAACTTCGCCCTCATCGGCCTCACCCACGTGCTCAATCGGGGCGAGATCCGAATCTTTTCCGCCTACGACAACTCTGCGATCCGCCGCGCCATCGTTGGTTCGTGGGGTCCGATTCCATCGCAGATGTTTTGGGCCGCTGGCTTCTCGCTCTTCTTGGGATTGATCTTCCACCGACACAAATACGGTATTCACGCACACATCGCCGGAGACAACCCTGAAGCGGGACGCGCGATGGGCATCAACATCGAGCGAACCAAGACGATCGCCTTTGTCATCGTCGGCATTTGCAGTGCGTTTGCCGCGGTCATCGCCATTCTGTTGAACTCGACGTACTACGCCACCATGGGAGAAGGGCTGCTCCTTCCCGTATTGGCCGGCGTGTTCGTCGGTGGGACCCCGGTCGGTGGAGGTCGCGGCACCATCGGGGGCCTGTTGATCGGCGCCGCCACCGTCGTGTTCATCCAGACGGGCGTCGTTGCTGTCGGCCTTGACGGCTACTACACGCAACTCGGCTTCGGTGTCGTCATCGTGTTGTCGCTACTCGGCCATCGCCGGTTCTCCGGTCGCCTGACGAAGTAGATTCCGCCGATCGGCCTGCCGCCGAGCCTATGACCACGTGTCGTTCATCCCATGATTGCATCGTTCATTACCTGATTGAGCAGAGAGCGTCGTAGACGTCGGCTGGCTTCCAGCAGCGCCACAGGGTCCTCGCCCTTCATGCATTCGACCAAAACGCCGTGCGCGTTCATCGCAAACACGGTCCGCAACAGCCGCTGCGCAAAGCGATTTCCCTCGATCGGCGACCTTCGGAGGATTTCCTCCAGCACTCGGTCGTTGAACCGATCATAGATCCGGGCACCCTCGCCGATCGTGTTCCTGGCCGGTGCGTCGGCCGTCAGGAGTTTTACGTAATACGGGAGATGTCGAGCCGGATCTTCGAGGATCGGCCCGATGTCTGCCAGGCATAGGAGGTCGATCAATTCAGCAGGCGATGCCCCGGCCTCGCGTCGAGAAATGAGATCGTCAAGAAAACCGACGCCGTAATACGCTTCCGGCTCTTCCTCGGGTGGCAGGCGGAAATCGAAGGAGTCGTTCGACATCGTGGACCTAGTTCTTGATGAGGTAGCCGCCGTCAACGACCACGATCGATCCGGTCACAAAGGATGCAGCGGGCGAGGCCAGCCAGCAGATCGTTTCGGCGACCTCCAACGGAGTGCCCACTCGACCCAATGCGTGCATAGCTTCTACGTCACGTCGGTACGAGATCGGGTCGGTGGCGAGTTTGAGACCGTCGGAAGTGAAGGCAGTCTCGATCCAACCCGGGCAGACGGCATTGATGCGCACCTCTGGCCCCAGCTCGAGAGCGAGTGACTTGGTGAGTGAATCCACGGCACCTTTCGTGGTGACGTAGGCGCTGTATCCGACCGAGCCAATCTGGCCTGAGATCGAACTCATATTGACGATCGCTGGCGCGCCAGCCTTGCGAAGCAGGCCGACAAGATGCTTGATCGGCGCGACCATCCCCAACACATTGATATCCATCATGGAGCGCCATTCGGCAAGGTCGGCATCGGCTATCAGCGCAAAGTAGTTACGCCCGGCAATGTTTATCAGTGCGTCGAGACGTCCGTGAGTTTCACCGAGGTAGCTGCGTACGTTGATCCAGAGAAGCTCGTCGCACACGTCGCCGACAAAGAGCTTCGACACGCTCGCCAGGCTTCCCTCGTGGCGGTCAACCCCGATGACGCTGTATCCCTTCGACGCCAGCAAGTCACACGTCGCAGAACCTATGCCGCCCAATGCGCCGGTGACTACGGCAACGTTCACGACATCCTGATCAGTCACTCGGGAGGCCATCGGAAAATGCGAGCGCACTGAACGGGCGGAGCAGGATTCGATCATCGATGAACATACGATCGGCTGATCCACCCGACGCACCAGTTGTTGCGCTCGATGTCGAATCGCCCTGCATCGAGTACAAGATCGTCGGGTTTGAGGGCGTCGACGAAGCGAACCGGGGAATCGACACCGTCACCGGCGCCTCGCAGAAGTTGGCCAACACCGTCGTGCTGTCGCCGCCGTTCGAGCGAGTCAGACCGAAGACCGAATCGGGAACCTCGTCGCCAATCCACCAAGACGTCGCGCCGTAGCGCCACTCGCGTCGGTCCTTGAGCTTCGCCAGAATCGGCAGAAGATCCTCGATCCCGAGCTCGCCGCCGGTGAACATCATGAACGGGCCGGGGAGGCTCCCGAAGATAACCGTCAGCAACCGGAATTGCGCCGCGGTGAACTGTTCACGACGCCACTTCTTGCCCCATGTCGGCCACCAGAACGTGTCGTGGGAATCGATGTGGTGCGCCGTGAGCGAACCCTTCGGCAACAGCGCGTCGCGCTCGCTCATCCAGCGTGCCAAACCCTTCGCCGTCTTCACTCCCCACGGCTTCACCGCAGACGGATTTGTGACAGCGGTGACGAGCCACTGTTCGTCGTAGTTGTAGTTGAGGTCCATCGACTTCCGAAGCGCATGGCCCGATGGCTCGGTGTACATCAGCGAATCGGACTGAATACCTTTGAGCACCGGCCGAAGCCGCTCGAACAGACCGACGCACGACAATGCCGACGAACCTGCTCGACCTCTCGCCCAGCCAGCCCAGTTGGGAAAGTCGTTGTACGTCGGCGCGTCGAAACGGAAACCATCGATGCCAAGTTCGATCATCAGAAAGCTCATCGCCGCGGTGAAGTACGCCTGCCATTCGCGATTCCGGGGATCAAACGCCTTCGTGTACACGCCGGAAACGTTGCCGGCCGAGTCACGCGCAAACCATTCAGGATGCTCGGCAATCAAAGGCGACACTGCCGGGCTCCCCGCTCGCCAATACGGCTCGAAGTCGAGAATATGACGGGACCACGCGGTGAGATAGTTCTGCCAATCGTTCACGTCGCTGCCGAAGCTGTCCGAGGTCTCCATGGTCACAAGGTCAGCAAACGGCCCGCCCCGCACTCCGTCGGCCGCAGCACCAATCGACTCTTGATCCAGCACGCCATGAAGCAGAACATCAAAGATGATGCGCATCCCCCTCGCGTGACACTGCGCGACAAGCTCAAGCAACATGGCTCTCGGACCGTAGGAAACATCCACGTCCCAGTAGTCATGAATGTTGTAGCTGGTATACGGCTGGCGAGGCATCAACTGAACGACCGTGAACCCGAGACTTCGGATGCGGTCAAGATCGTCGGTGAGGTCGTTCACCTCCGGGTACGGGCTGTAGTGATTCGGGCCGTCCTGATCTGGTCGGGCGAAGACCGAGAAGCCGATCTGCGCTTCGTAGATCATGGCGCGAGCGACCCAATCAGGCGCGATCCCCGGCGAGGTGTGGCCACGGGACCGAAGCCACGCGTCGAACAGCACCGGGAAACCCGACCACCGAGGTACATCGATATCCAGGGAGAAGAGTTGGACTTCGTTGCTCGTCGTGTTCGCGAGGTCTGCCGCAAAGTTCGTGGTGAGTGAGTACGCAAGCGATGACGCAGAAGTTCCGCGCACGCCGATCTCGGGGATCTCCACATCGTTGTCGAACCAAATGCTCGCTGCGCTTGCGCCGTGATCCGCTGTTTCGAGGTGTAAAAGGCCACTCGAACCGCGCAAGCCACCCATTGGCGAGATGCCAACAGCCGACGTGATCGTCTCCAGAGGGGTGCCTCCCGCAATACCGTTCCCCGGGGCAGTCACGGACCACCTTTCGCCGCCGAGATCAACGCCGACTTCCAGCACCAGGTTCCGAACAACGATGGCCTGCGCGCCTACGAAGTCGAAACCGAGACTGCACGCAGGGCCGAGCCGGTTCAGGCTGTAAAGCAACTCGCCGACAACCCCGGAGTCAACCGAGTCGCTGGCTCCCTGCCCCCCGCGCACAGCTCCGATCCGCACCGGCACTCGCCAGGTGTGACCGTTCGGGGTTTCGTGCTTTGTGGGGTCACCAGTCCGAACGCAATCAAACAGACGAAGGGTGTCGACGTATTCGATACCGCCAGTCGGGCTTCGGCATTCGGATCCATTGACCTCGCATACAACCACGGCCTCGATGCGAACCCGCCGCCCTCCACCCGTCTCCGAAAATACTGCGGCCGGCAATCCGGTGGCGTCATCAACGACGACGACGTGCGTCGACTCGACAGAACGAAACTCCATGTGACCCTTCCCCATGAATCGGATATCGTACGTTAGGCAAGAACGTCGAACGCGGCATCGCTCTTGTCCGTCGACGGATCGAGGAACACCCGATCCTCGCCGTCGTGGCGATCGGCCCGGGCCACGATCTCGCTGTCCGGCAGCACATCGATCGGGGTGTAGCCCGGGTGGTGATGCTTCAGGTACGGATCGTTGGCCCGCGTGTTGAACGCCACCAGAAGAAGGTGACGGTCGATGTCCGACTGGTTCGGCGCCGACGTGTGAAGGGTGTTCGAGTGGAAGAACATCACGTCGCCTGGCTGCGCCTCGAACGCAACGCGTGGGAGCCGTTGTTCGGCGGCTGCGACCCGAGCCGGATCAGCACCCGTTTGCTTGCCGACAAATCCGTGGTCGATGCGGCCCATGAGATGGGAACCGGTCAGCACGTTGAGGCATCCGTTGGCCGGCGTGTTCGGTGTCAGCGGGATGGCCACGGTGAGCATGTCGGGGCGAAGGCAGCCGTTCGGATACCAGTACCCGTAGTCCTGGTGCCACACCCACGTGCCGCCGGTCCCGGGACGCTTCATGGTGATCTTGGAGTGGTAGTGGTACACCTCCCCACCGAGCAGGCTCTCCACGGCGCGCACGAGCCGTTCACTGCGAGCCAAGGCTCCGAAGGAGTCCTCACCGGGTTCGTTCCAAAGAGCGATCTCCGTGGCCCCGCCCTGGCCATCGTCGACACCATAGGCACGCTTATGAATGGACGGATCGACTTGGTACGCGTTTTTGACTGCCGCGATCTCGTCGGGGGTGAAGAAACCGCGCTTGATCACGATCCCGTCACGGTCGAACGATTCCTTGTCAGGGGCCGTGATGACGCTCATAGTCTTGCCTTTCGTAGTACGAATTCGTTGTTGATTTGCCGAGTGCCGCTGGCACCCGACCTCCGAGCTAACCCCGTTGGTACGGGATGCTCGGATCGCCGGTCTTGACCGGGGACCTCGACTGGAGAA
>JANMYF010000272.1:0-21728 GCA_031381685.1 Acidimicrobiia bacterium | reverse complement strand
AGAAACGTTACCGCTGCGGCGACCTCATCGGGTGTTGCCAGCCGCCCGATGGGAGTGGCGGCGATGAGGCCCTCGCGCTGGGCGTCGGCCATGGCGGCCACCATCTCGGTGTCCACGCCTCCGGGAGTGACCACATTCACGGTGATGTTCCGGCTGGCGAGCTCCCTGGCCATCGACCTCGCCAAGCCGATCAGCCCGGCTTTCGAGGCCGCGTAGTTGGCCTGCCCGGCGACGCCGAAATAGGCGACGACCGACGAGATCAACACGATCCGCCCTGTCCGTCGACGGATCATCGAAGTGGCGGCGCGCTTTGAGACGCGCCACGCTCCCGTCAAGTTGGCGTCGATCACGCTCGTGAACTGCTCCTCGCTCATGCGGATGAGCAGTCCGTCCTTGGTGATGCCGGCGTTGGCGACGAGCACGTCGACCGGGCCGTAGTTCGCCTCGATCTCCTTGAAGGCGGCATCCACCTGGGCGGCGTCGGTGACATCGCAGCGGACGGACGCGAGTCCCTCAGGCGCCTCGCCCCGACACGTCACGACGACGGTGTCGCCGAGCGCCTGGAACCTCCGGGCGATGGCCAGCCCGATTCCCCGATTGCCGCCGGTGACGAGGACGACTCGTGCTGTCACGTTGCCGCTTCCGCCGCTCGTCGAGGCCCGTGCTCACCCTCACGGTGCACGCCGCCCCAGCGAACGATGGCACTGGCCCAGGTCATCCCGGCGCCGAATCCGCACATGAGGACGTTGTCGCCGGGCTTGATATGACCCTGCTCGAGTTCATGGTGGAGTGCGAGCGGGATCGAGGCCGCCGACGTGTTGCCGTACCACTCGAGCGACGTGCTCGTCCGCTCCATCGGCCAGTGCAGGCGCGACATCGCCGCCTCGATGATTCTGACATTCGCCTGGTGGGGGATGACCCAGTCGATGTCCTCGATGGTCATCTTGGCGCGCTCGAGCGTGAGCTTCGCGGTCTCTACCACCGCTCGCACCGCCTTGCGATACACCTCTTTGCCGTCCATCTGGGTGAACTGGCCCGGAACCGTATAGAGGGCACTCACCGCGGAGCCATCGACCCCGAGGTCGAAGGACAGCAGGTCGCCCTCGCCCTCGCAAGCCTCGATGACGGCGGCACCGGCGCCGTCACCGAAGAGGATTGCCGTTCCCCGATCGTGCTTGTCGATGATCCGCGAGAGCTGCTCGGAGCCGACGATGAGGATCCGGTTCATCCCCATGTTGAAGAATGCGTGCGCGGTAACCATGGAATACATGAATCCGGAGCAGGCGGCCCCGAGATCGAAGGCGCCGCACTTGAGGCCGAGGTCGTGCTGCACCTGCGCGGAGCTTCCCGGCAGGGTGAATTCGGGTGAACACGTGGCGAGGATGAGCAGGTCGATGTCGGCCGGACCGACACCGGCGTTGTCCATGGCCTTCCGACACGCCTCGGTGGCGAGCGAGGACGGTCCGCGATCGCCCCAGCGCCGCTCGCGTATGCCTGTCCGCTCGACGATCCACTCGTCGTTGGTGTCCATCAACTTCTCGAGGTCGACGTTGGTGACCACGGTGTCGGGCACGGCGATGCCGATGCCGGTGATCACGCCGCTGCGGGGGCTCATGGCTGACGCTTCGAAGGCGGTCCGGATATGGCGTGTCCGCATTCCACGGCATTCGTGACGGTCATCGGGGCGTCCTTTGGTCGACGGGCGTGAATGTTGGACATGGGCAGCGGTCGCTCAGCTGCCGTGGAACAGGTCGAGCCAGGCGATCGGCTGTGCCGTAGTGACCCGTTCGCCGGCGACGGCGATCATGCCTGACACCTGTCCGGCGAACGAGGACCGCACCTCCGTGTCGCCGATGTGGCCGAGAAGGCCGCCGACAGCGACCGTCGAGCCGGGGGCAATGCCCGGGACCGGCTGGAAGATCCCCGCGGAGGGACTCACCACCATGCGGACGGTCATCGACAGGTGCTCGCCCTCGTGATGGCGGGCCAGCGGAGCCGCCGCCGACCCTTGAAGAAGCTCGAGGAGACGATCCACATCGTCGGGCGTCGACACGGAGATGGCCCGGGCGTCGGGGACGATCCTCTTCGCCATGCCGGTGAGCACGCTGCCGGGACCAAGTTCGATGAAGGTGCTGATGCCGGTGTCGGCCATGGTCTGCACCGACTGCTTCCACCGCACCGGCGACACGAGCTGGGCGGAGAGCAGGGTGGCCCAATCGGCGGCAAGGACGTGTGTCCGGGCGTCGATGTTGGCGACGACGGGCACCGTGAGGTCGGTGAGCCGGGCGCTGGCCAGCGCGGCCCGAAGGCGATCGCGGGCCGGAGCCATGTAGGGCGTATGAAACGCGCCGCCCACGGCGAGCGGCATGACCCGTTTGCAGCCGAGTTCTTTGGCTGCGGCGCCCGCCCGTTCGAGGGCACCCGCCTCGCCGGCAATCACGATCTGACCGGGAGCGTTGTAGTTGGCCACCCAGGCATCGCCGTCGGCTCGTCGACACGCGGCGTCGGCATCGTCATCCTCGATGCCGAGGAGGGCCACCATCGTGCCGGGGTTGATATCGGCAGCGTCCTGCATGGCCTCGCCACGGGTCGACACAAGGTTGACGGCGTCGGCGAAGTCGATGGCGCCGACAGCGGTGAGGGCGGTGTATTCACCAAGGCTGTGCCCGGCGACGATGGCCGGCTCGAGGCCCGTGCGCTCGATGGCGTCGAGGACGACCATCGACAGCATAAAAGTGGCCAGCTGGGTGTTGCGGGGGAGCTTCAGCTCGTCGGCGTCGGCGTCGAGAAGCAGCTTCGCGACGTCGCGCCCGCACGCATCGGATGCCTCGTCGACGAGCTCCCAGGACGGATGGTCCATCCACGGCTGACCCATTCCGGGCTTCTGGGAGCCCTGCCCGGGAAACGTGAAGGCCAGCTGTCCTGTCGCAGTCATTCGAGCTCCCAAACGTCCGACGGCACGATGCCAAACAGTCGCAGCTCTATCTAAGACCTTGGCGAGGCGTCGCGCGTTACATCCTTGTGTCTTCGCGCGGGACACGCCACTGCGGCGACCCGTGCGTGATGTGGAGCCGACGCCGGGAATGTTCGGTGTGCGAGGATCCGGTATGGGTGTTGGTGAAGTGCGGCCGTCGGGGACGGTGACGTTTCTGTTCACGGACATCGAGGGGTCCACTCGTCGGTGGGAGGCTGACGCCGAGGGCATGCGGGTGGCGTTGGCCGCGCATGACGAGGTGTTGCGGTCGGCGGTGGAGGGGAACGGTGGGTGGTTGTTCAAACACACCGGCGATGGCGTCTGCGCAGCGTTCGCCTCTGCTCGTGGTGCGGTTGACGCGGCGGTGGCTGCACAACGGTTGTTGGGCTTGCCGGTGCGGATGGGGATCGCGACAGGGGAGGCCGAGCAGCGTGGCGAGGACTATTTCGGTCCGGCGTTGAATCGGGCGGCGCGGGTGATGGCGGTCGGTCACGGTGGCCAGGTGCTGTTGAGTGTCTCGACCGCCGGCCTCATTTCGGGGGTCGATGTGGTGGACCTGGGTGAGTGTCGGCTGCGAGACCTGACCGGGGTGGAGCGACTGTTCCAGGTTCGCGCCGACGGTCTGGGTGTCGAGTTTCCCCGTCTGCGGACGCTGGACGCCGTACCGGGGAATCTGTCAGTTCAGCCAACCTCATTCGTCGGCCGTGATGCGGAGCTGACCCAAGTCGCCGGTCTCGTCCGGGCACATCGTCTGGTCACGCTGACAGGCGTTGGTGGGGTGGGCAAGACGCGGTTGGCGGTGCAGGTGGCGGCGGAGTTGGTCCCGGAGTTCAGCGATGGGGTGTGGTTGGTCGAGTTGGCCCCGGTGGGTGATCCGGCGGCGGTGCCTGACGTGGTGGCGACGGCGATGGGGATCACTCAGCAGGCGGGGTGGACGGTGACGGAGAGCGTGGCGGAGGCAATGGCGGGCCGACGGCTGTTGGTGGTGTTGGACAACTGTGAGCACGTGCTGGACGCGGCGGCCGAGGTGGTGGAGGCGGTGGTGGCTCGCTCGAAGACGGTGTCGGTGATCGCAACGTCGCGTGAGGGGTTGCGGGTCGGAGCGGAGCATCTGTGGCCGGTGCCGTCGTTGGGTGTTGGCGAGGGGTTGAGTTCGGCGGCGGTGGAGTTGTTCGTCGAGCGCGCTCGGGCGGTGAAGCCGGGCTTCACCGCCGATGGGCCGGATGTGTCGGCAGTGGTGGAGATCTGTCGCCGCCTCGACGGCATTCCGCTGGCGATCGAGTTGGCGGCGGCGCGGATGGTGTCGATGAACCCGGCAGAGGTGTTGGCCCGGTTGAACGAACGGTTCCGGCTGTTGTCGGGCTCGCGCCGGGGTTTGGAGCGGCATCAGACGTTGCGCCAGGCGGTGCAGTGGTCCTATGACCTTTTGACGGCCGATGAGCAGGTGGTGCTCGGGTGCTGTTCGGTGTTTGCCGACGGGTTCGACCTTGCCAGCGCGACCGAGGTCATCGGTGGTGGCCTCGATGAGTACGCGGTGTTGGATCTGCTGGATTCGTTGGTCCGCAAGTCGTTGGTGACCACCGCTCAGGTGGGTGGACATACCCGGTACGGCTTGTTGGAAACGATCCGTCAATTCGCCGAGGACCAGGTCGCGGCGACCGGGGCCATCGGTGAGGTTCGGGATCGTCACGCCCAGTGGTTCGCTGCGCAGGCTGTCGCCCGCATGGAGACCTTTTTCAGTCCGCGCCAACGGGTCGCGCTCGACTGGGTCGATGTCGAGTTCGCCAACCTGCGCGCCGGGTTCCGGTGGTCCACCGACCAGAACGACGTCGTAACCGCCACCGCCATCGCCGCCCACACCGTGTTCCTCTGCTACGTCCTGCAACGCTTCGAGCCGATCGGATGGGTCGAAGAGCTCCTGCCCGCCGCTACTGCTGCCGACCTCGCGTACCTTCCCCGCTTGTACTTCGCCGCGGCTATGTGCATGTTCACGGGTCGCGCCGACGACGCGGTCGCGTTCGCGGAGCGGGCCGTTGGGTTGGAAGCCGATCTCCGCTATGACCCCTTCGAGCACGGATTGAACCAGGCGTTCGAGGCAGGAGCTCATGGCTTCGCAGGGCGTATCGACCGTTTCGTGGAGATCAGCACGGCCCTCGCCACCGAGACCGAGTCCGAGCTGGCCCATGTCGGTGGACTGTGTGGACTGACCTACATACTTCCGGCCGTCGGGCGGGCCGCCGAAGCCAGAGCAATCGCCGACGAAACCCTCGCCGCCGCACGCGCCTACGGTAACCCGACCTACATCGCCTACGCGCTGGCCGGATACGGTCGGGCGTTCGCCGAGACCGACCCGGCCCGGGCACTGGACGCATACCGCGAAGGACTCGCGTATTGCGAGCGGCATCGGATCCTGCAATTTGAAGGGGTGATCGCCCGAGAAGCTGCTGGGCTCGAAGCGGTCCATGGCCAACTCGAACAAGGCCTCATCATGTTCGACAGCACCATCGACTCGTTCCTTCAGGCTGGTGACGCCGGCAACGTGGCGGCCACGCTGGCCAACCTCGCCCTGTTCTTCGACCGACACGGTCAACTGGAGATCGCCGCCACTCTCTACGGCACGACCACGCTCTACACGAGCACGGTCATGGTGTCCGACTGGCCGGAGCGCATCGAGCAACTTCGGACCGCGCTCGGCGAGGCTCGGTTCGACGAATGCGCCGCTGTCGGCGCGGCCATGGAACTGGCCGACGCCGTCCGTTACGCCCGCCAGCACATTCAACTCACCCTCCGCCAACTCGGGTGACTGTCGCAGCCGGTCGGGTGGCGAGCACGGCCGGGGCGCATCCGAGCGCGGCCAGCCGTAGCAGGCTGTTGATCAGTCGCGGTTTGGTGCCCGGGGCCGGACTTGAACCGGCACGCCTTGCGGCGGCGGATTTTGAGTCCGCTGCGTCTGCCATTTCGCCACCCGGGCAGGAGTGGACTGTCAACTGTAGTGAACTCCACGGCGGTCGCAGGATGGTTCTTCATCGCGCTCTCACGGAGCCAGCAGCAGTGTTTGGCCCACCGACACCCTACGGAAGGTTCTCCACATGCATCGAGTGTCCCGATTGATCGCTCTCGGACTGGCGTTTCCGCTTGCGGTCGTCATCGCCACCCCGTCGTTCGCGGCGACGGCCAAGTCGGGTGCCGTGTGCAAGCCCGAAGGTGCCAAGTCGGGGACGTTCACGTGCACCAAGCGCGCCGGAAAACTCGTCTGGGCTCGCACCGCGACGGCCGCCACTGCGAAGACGCTCGATGGTGTCTGGAAGCCGACCGCCGAATCGAAGGTCGGGTACCGGGCGAAAGAAGTGCTGTTCGGTCAGAAGGGCGAGGCCGCGGGCCAGACGAACGCTGTCACCGGCACGATGACCATCACCGGCACCGACGTGAGCGCTGTGGTGCTCACCGCCGACATGACCAAGCTCACGAGTGACCAGTCCCGTCGTGACAACCAGGTCCAGGGGCGCATCCTCGAGACAGCGGAGTTCCCCACCGCGACACTGAAGCTGCTCAAGCCCATCTCGTTCGGGAAGGCCCCGGCGGAGGGCGTTGTGGTGAAGCAGAAGGGCAGCGTCGAGATGACGATGCACGGCGTCACGAAGACGGTGGACGTCGACGTCCAGGCCCGGCTCAAGGCCGGCAAGATCGAAGTTGCCGGTTCGCTGCCGCTCACGTGGTCGGACTGGAACATCGCCGACCCCGGGTTCGCAGGTCAGATAACGGTGGAACCGGCCGGCCTGATGGAGTTCGTCGTCGTCTTCGCCAAGTAGCGGAACCTGCGGTCCGGAACCCGAGGGCGCTACGTTTGGCCGCCATGGTTTGGATTCGTCGTCGTTGGTGGATGCTGCTAATCGGATTCGTGGCTGCCGTAGCTATCGGTGTGTTCGCCATTCCGTACGTGTACATCCATTTCATCAACGACCCAGCCCCTCGATTGACCCTCGAGAACCTCGACAAACAGCGCGCTGCCGGGGCATCCACAGACGTGCCATCCACCGACGCTCCCGCTTCGGGCAGTGACGCGACCGACGGCAACTGGGTCGTGACCACACCTTCGGTCGCCGGCTACCGCGTGAAGGAGACGCTCAACGGCCAGGCCTCTGAAGGCGTGGGTCGCACGGAGACCGTCGATGGAAGTTTCACTGTTACGGGCACCGATGTCACAGGAGGTGAGTTCAACGTGGACGTCAGTTCCTTGAAGAGCGACCAGAGTCGTCGCGACAACCAGGTGCACACCCGCCTGCTCCAGACCGACGAGTTTCCCGTGGCGACCTTCGTGCTCTCGAAGCCGATCGCGCTGGGATCGATTCCGGCGGACGGTGTGCTCGTAACCACCACTGCCACCGGGACCCTCTCGCTCCACGGTGTGGACAAGCCGGTGACGCTCGATGTGCAGGCCCGACGCAACGGGGCGGCGATCGAAGTCCTCGCCACTTCCCTACTCACGTTCGCGGACTTCGAGATCGAGGACCCGAGCAAACCACCGTTCGTCACGGTCGGCGAGACGGGCATGCTCGAGGTGCAGCTCACCCTCAAGCGTGCGGCCGCCTGAGCCTGTTTGGCGGAGCCCGGATGGAGCACGCCGAGGCCATCGGCCTTCTCGGGTTGCGGGGTGAGCCGACTGAGGAGGACGTCCGGACCGCCTTCCGTCAGCTGATCCGCCGGAGCCATCCCGACGTGACGACGTCAGCGGATGCGGCCGACGACGGCACCCAGGCGCACCTGCTGATCACCGCCTACCGCGTCGCCCTCGAACGGGCTCGCACGGCTGCGCTTCACGGAGGGCCAGCTTCACCAGAGGCGACAGCTGTGGCGGCCGGTCCGTCAGGGGCGTCGTTCGGTCCCGGCCAACGGGCGTGGCTGGTCGACCGCGACACGATCGCGTTGCGCTGCTTCCACGAGGAGGCGTTCGCCCGCATGCTCGACGTCGGCTCGATGCTCGGCGCGATCACCTATCTCGACCGCCAGGGCGAGCTCATCGAGGTCATGCTCACGACGAAGCTCGGCGACACCGTCTCGCTGGTGATCAGCTTCCAAGGTAGGGCCGAGTGGGTCGAAGCCTTTCTCACGACGGAGGTGCTCGACATCGCCCGCCACGAACTCCCGACGGTCGATCAGATCACGGAACTCGTCCTGCACGAACTTCTCCGTCGTTGGTGACGCCGCACGCCGGAGCGACAGCGCGAACCCGAGAATCGCCCACAGCACCGGGGCGGTCCGCATTACCTGCGGCCACGTGAGCAGCCCGACGGCGGCGCCGACGAGCGACGCAAACAGCGCTGCGTCCCGCCGTGCCCGGAAGAGCGCGAGCACGAACGTCATCGCCGCGAGCACGGCTGCGGGCAGGCCGTAGGAGACGGCGTAGTCGAGCAGTTCGTTGTGGGACTTCGTGGTGATGTTCTCGTACCGGATATCCGATCCATCGCTGCTTGACCCGGTGATGATCAGGTGGCCGGGAGTGCTGACGGGGTCGAGCCGCGCATCGGTGGCGACGACGTGGGCCCAACGCAGGACGGTTGCCGGCGGTGCATCGAAAAGGGCGTGGAGAACACCGCCTGCACCGAGTCCGACCACCGGGCTGTCCGAAATGCCGGCCAACGACGCGCGGTAGAGCACGCCGCGTCCGGAGTCCGAGGACGACAAGGAGCGCCCTGCCGACCCGCCGCCCTCGGTCGGCACGGAGACGGTCCCGATACCGAGCCCCACGGCGGCGATCGCGGCGAGCGCCACAGCGCGCGTCCGCGAGCCTCGCGACACCGCTACGAATGCGATCGCCGCGCCTAGAGCGGCGAGCGACGCTCCCCGGGTCCAGCCGAGCCCGATCGCAAGCGCGCATACGGCAACGCTTGCGGACCACGCGATCCGAGGTCGACCACGGGTGACGAGTCCACGTTCCATGACGAAGGGCAGCATCGCTGCGAGGAAGCATGCGGCGTACCCGCGGTTGCCGATCAGCGAGCTCGGCATGTCGACGAGGAGGATGCTCTTCTGCTGCGACGCGAGAGACGGAACGACCCCGATGCGTTGTCCGACGGACACCAGCGAAATGATCAGGCCGGAGAGAGCGAGCGCGGTGCCCAAAGCCAGGCGACGACCATGGGCCGCCAGCGCGGCTCCCCCGAGCGCACAGACCAGCAGACCGACGTGGGCGAAGGACCCGTCATATCGCTCGACCCGCCCGGTCAGTGACCGCCACGTGTCGTCGTGCACCAACGAAGCAGCGAACATCCACGCAACCAGGAGCGCCGGAGCGAGAAGCACACGAACCCGGACGCCGCTGCCGCGCGCCAACGCGAGTGCCGCCGGCACGACGACCACAGCAAGCCACATCAGCTTGGGTACGAGGAAGACCGACTCCCCGCCGAGGGACGAGTCGGGCAGCACAACGAGAGGAAGGGCCACAAGCCCGAAGAGGAACACGCTCCCGCGCGTCACCGAGACCTCGGACCGAACCATCACCGTCAACGTCGACCGAAACCGCCCCGAACTTGAACGTCGACGGAAATACTCAGCGCATGCCGAGCACAGCGGCGATGGCGCCGATGTGCTCGTGGTCGGTGCCGCAACACCCGCCGAAGATGCTCAACGTCGGAACCATCGAACGAAGCGCTTGGTACTCGCTCGCGAGTGACATCGGATCGCCACGGTCGAGCTGCTCGGCAACATCGAGTTCGGCGTGACTCATGCGCGAAGCGTTGGCTCGAATGCCCTTCAATCGCCGCCAACACGGGTCGTCCTCGGTCAGTGCCGACTCGAAATGCGATGGATGTGCGCAGTTGATCATGTAGTACTCGGGAGAGCTCTCGGTTGCCTCATCGACGGCGCGCACTGCATCGGCGAGGGGGGTTCCGGAGGGGAGTCGCCCATCGGTCTCCACCGTGAACGAGATGACGCATGGAACATGCCGTGCCTTCGCTGCCTGCGCGATGCCGATTGCCTCCTCCACGTGCGTCATGGTGAGCGCGCTCACGAGATCGGCCCCGGCGTCGGCGAGCGCATGAATCTGAACGTCGTGATACTTCGCCGCCTGTTTCGGGTCCATTGTCTGGCCGACGACATAGCCATCGCCGCGGGGGCCGATCGCTCCGCTGACGACGGTCTCCACATGGGGACGCGCACCGGCCAATCCGCGCATGAAGGCAACGGCCCGCGCATTCACGTCCGCGACGCCGACAATGTCGTATCCCCGTCTCGCGGCCCAGTCGGGATTCGCTCGCCATGTTGGTGTGTCGACGACGATCCCGACACCTTCACGCTCGGCCACATCGAAGTACGGCGAGATGTAGCGCTCGAGAGCTACCCGACCATCAGGCGTGTCAAGGAGCGGAAATGCCGCGAAATCGGGAAGTTCGAGCCCGAAATGAAACACCAGCGTGGTCTCGAGGCCACCGTCAGTGAGGAACAACGGCGCTCCGAGCTGCGGAAGATGCGCCCGCTTCGTTGTGGTCATGTCGGCTCCCGTCTGATGACCTCGGAGAACGATGACAGTCCTATCACGCGCCCATTTCCCGCTGCGTTGCGGGGGCCTGACGCCGATCCTCCCCACCCGCTCCGGTACTCGCCCGTTGCTCCTTCGTCGCCGGGTCTCCGTTCCTCGGAGTGGGGCCCCATCGGCGCCACCCCTTCACTCCGCTCATGGGTTGTCCCGCCGCGCCTGATCACGCCGATCCGCTTCGCGTTCGCATTCGCGGCCGTGCGCGAAACCGGACTCCGCAAGGCAGCGGGTTCACGCGGGGACCCCTGGCAACGCCGCGGGAGGGAGCAGCAGACCGGCGAAAAGGGGAGATCAGCCCCAGGTTCGTGGGGTGTCGTCGAAGTCGCCGTCGATGAGTCCCACCAGGAACGGGTTGGTCAACCGTTCGCGGCCGATGGTCGTGGTCGGCCCGTGGCCGGGGAGGACGGCGACGTCGTCGTTGAGCGGGAGGATCTTGTCGGCCATCGACTGCATGAGCGCGGGGAACGATCCGCCGGCGAGATCGGTGCGACCAATCGAACCGGCGAAGAGGTGATCGCCACTGAACAGGATGGGCGGGGCGCCGTCCATGTCGAGGCGAAGGCACACGCTGCCCATGGTGTGACCAGGGGTGTGGAGACAGGTGAACTTCATGCCCGCGCCCTTCACGACCTGACCGTCGTCGAGCTCCTCGATGAGCTCCGGCGGGCTCACGTCGAGGTCGCCGAGCATCCGCCCGAACGACCCACTCGTTCCGCGTGGATCGAGAAGCATGTGCCGATCATGGCGGTTGATGTGCACCGGGATCGGGTGGGCGTGGGCCTTGACGACCTCCTTCACACCCCCGATGTGGTCGATGTGGCCGTGGGTGGAGAGCAACGCCACGAGCTTGAGCCCGTGGTGATGGATCCGCTCGAGCAAGCGGGTCGGGTCGGGCGGCGCGTCGATCAGCACGCACTCGCCTCCCGGTCCGTCTGGAGCGACGAGGTACGCGTTCGTCTCTGCCAGCCAGAGCGGCAACTGCTCGATCAGGAACGACATGTGCGGATCAACGACCTTGGCTTCGGGACGTTCGCGGCGTGCTCAGGCGAGCTGCTCGGCGAAGAACGCCAGGGTGCGCTCCTGGGCCACATCCGACGACGCCTGATCGAAATCGGCGCGGTGGTCGCAGTGGAAGCCGTGGTTCGCGTCGTAGCGGTACACCTTCGCGTCTGACCACGCGGCCTCGACGGCATCGACGACGTCGGCCGGGATCCAGACGTCCTTCATGCCGAAGTGACACATGGTCGGGACCTTCGGAACCACACCGCTCTTGACGAGATCGCCGACGCCGCCGCCGTAGTACGACACGGCCGCGTCCACGTCGAGGTTTGCCGCCGCCATGGCGGAAACGGTGCCGCCGAAGCAGTAGCCGACGATGCCGACCTTGCTCACACCGCGGCTGCGCAGATAGGCAATCGCTGCGCTGACGTCGGCGGCGATGCCGGCGGGTTGGAGGGCCATCGCGTAGTCGCGCCCCTCGGCGATCGTCTCGGCGGTGTAGCCGATGCTCACTCCACGCTTGACCCGGTCGAACATGTGCGGCGCCACGGCGAGGTAGCCGGCAGCCGCGAAGCGGTCGGTGTCTTCCTGGATGTGCGGATTCACACCGAAGATCTCCTGGATCACGACGATGCCGGCGGAAGGGGCCGTCGTCGGTTCCGCGACGTAGGCGGCAAGTTCGTGTCCATCGGCGGCGGTGAGGGAGATCGTGGTCATGCCCCCACTGTAGGGAACCGAACAGAACCATCCCACTTCGAGGGTGGAGGCATCCCGGATCGCCCGTTTGCGCGGAAACCGCTCGATGTGGTCAATCCGGGATGCCTGGGCGAGCGATCTGGGATGTTCGCGGCGCCCGGACGAGCAGGGCATTGGCCTCGGAGGATTTCGCTCACCTGGTGAGCGCCTCGGCGATCGCGGCGACCCGGGGGTCCGCAAGGATTGCCTCCAACGGCACGGGCAGTGCGATTCGCCAGTTCGGCCACTCGTCGATTGTTCCGGGCATGTTCGGGCGCTCCTCGACGCCCAGGGCGTCGTCGAGGGTCGCGTTCAGGATGGCGCACGGGGCGTGGGCGAGATCGCGGTACACACCGAGCACCACGTCGTCGATGTCGACGCTGGGGTCGGACTCGTCGACCCCGGCCCGCTCCGCGATCGACGAGCGGATCGCCTCGACACCCGCGACATTCGGGGCGAGGTGGAGATCTGTCTGCGCCTGAATGTCGCTGCCGGTCCAGATCCCGGGGATCGTCGGGAGGTCATGCGTGGTGAAGGCGGCGAGGACGTCGGGGCGAAGGCCCTCGGCCGGGCCCGTCTCGAACTGGAGGAGCTGGTAACCGAAGATCTTCGCCTTTGCGAGTTCTTCGCGTACATACGGTTCGACCGTGCCGAGGTCCTCGCCGACCACGTAGGCGCCGGCCCGGTGGGACTCGAGAGCAACGATTGCCAGAAGATCGCGGAAGGGTAAGTACACGTAGCAGCCGGCGCTCGGTGAGGACCCATCCGGGATCCAGTACAGGCGGAAGAGACCCATGACGTGATCCATGCGGAGTGCCCCGGCGCCGCTGAGGGCGGCGCGCACGGTCTGTACGAAGGGCTCGTACGCCAGCTCCCGCAACCCCCACGGGTGGAACGGGGGAAGACCCCAGTTCTGACCGAGCTGATTGAAGTCGTCGGGCGGCGCTCCGACGGACATGTCGAGACAGAACGCGCTCGGATTCACCCAGGCGTCGGCGCCGGCCCGG
This sequence comes from Acidimicrobiia bacterium, assembly GCA_031381685.1. Lineage (GTDB taxonomy): Bacteria > Actinomycetota > Acidimicrobiia > Acidimicrobiales > JANYDT01 > JANLQX01. The sequence goes on along the minus strand of JANMYF010000272.1, from coordinate 8,479 downwards.
TCACACCCGATGGCGAGATCGGTCATCACGTCGAAGCGACCAAGGCCGACGCGTGCGGCGTCGCGCAGTTGGGAGTCGAGGAGCCATTGCACCCAGAGATGGAATCGCACACGATCGTTCTCCTTGGCGAAAGCCGCGACCTCGCTCGATCCGGAATCCCGCAAGGCGTGCGGCCAGTCACGCCAGTCGCCACCATGGAGTTCCACGAGAGCGAAGAACGTGGCGATGGGCAGCAGGGCAGCGGATCGTTCGGTCGCAAAGCGAGCGAACGACTGCTGCAATTCGTTGCCCGCAGTGCCGAACTCGGTCCACAACTTCGTAAGAGCACGGATCTTCGCGGCGTAGACCATGTCGCGGTCGATGCGGCGGTCGTTGTTGAGCTCTCGTGCCGTGGCCGCGAGAACTCGCAGATCGTCATCGGCGTGCTCCCAACCCGGCACCTCCTCGACGCACAGGTGCAGTGGGCTCTTGGCGATTCGGCTGGTCGGAAAATACGGACTCGGTTGCGGTGACGCGACTGGCGAGGGTGCGTGGAGCGGGTTGATCAGGACCATCGACGAACCGTGTCGGGCACTCCACTCGTTGAGTTGGCGAAGGTCACGGAAGTCGCCGAATCCCCAGCTGCCGGTCGACCGCGTGGCGTAGAGCTGGACGGCCCAGCCCCACGTGTGCAGGTCAGTGGCGACGTGGCAAGACCCCGGGCTGACGATCAGACGCTTGGCCTTTCCTCCACCTGTCGGTGTTGCCGTGTGATAGCCGAGACCCAACGAAGCATGGTCGACTTCGGCGCCGGACGTCAGGGTGAGGGTCGAGCCGTTCTCGTGACGGATCTCCGTTTCCGTGCGAGCGAGAAAGCTCTCGCCCGGAAGGAGGACCTCGACCGCGGTCGATGGCGCTGGGCCACTGGACCCGTCGTCCGGCGCACCCATGGCGCGGTGGATCGCCCGACGGACTTCGTCATCGGCAGGATGGAACGTCTCGCTACCGTCCGTGTAACCGAACGACACACCCCACGAATCTGCTTGCACGGCGTCGACGGTAGCAACGCCAGCGGTCGTCGCTGTCGGGTCGCTCAGGAGCGCGCTTGCCCGCGTGGCGCGCCGGACGGATCGGCGCGCCAGACTCTTCCCGTGCTTCTCACCGCAGGTCCCTGTTCCGTCGAGATCGATCTGGCCGCCGGCGGCAGGCTGTCGAGCCTTCGGGTCCACGGTCTCGAATTGCTCGAGCAGCGGACGAGCGGCAACCATCCGTTCGGATGGGGCTCTTACGTGATGGTCCCGTTCGCCGGGCGGATCCGCCATGGCGAGTTCACGTTCGACGGCCAGACGTACGCGATGCCGGCGAACATGGGACCCCACGCGATTCACGGCACCTCGTTCGACCGACCGTGGGAGTTGCTCGCCGGTTCGCACGACTGGGCGCTGCTCGGCACGCGCATCGGCGGAGAACTCACCCCGCCGTGGCCGTTCGCCGCGACCGTCACGCACTTGATCAGCCTGTCGGCGTCCGGGTTGACCCAGGTGCTCGGTGTCGTTCCGAGCAACGACGCGATGCCGGTCACGTTCGGTTGGCATCCGTGGTTCCGTCGTCGTCTTGAACGCGGCGGCGCTCTCGAACTCGACGCGGACATGTCGCAGGCGTCGAGGTTCTGGCGGGATGCGGAGGGGATCAGCACCGGCGAACTGGTCGAAGCGGGGCCGCGCCCGTGGGACGACTGCTTCGTCGACGTCGGGCCGATCGTGCTCCGGTGGCCGGGCGCCGTCGAAGTTGAGGTCTTCCACGACGCGCCGTGTGTCGTGATGTACGACCCGCCGCACGCCATCTGTGTGGAACCGCAATCCGGGCCGCCGGATGCGTTCTCGATCGACCCGGCCGGGTCCCGGGTCGAAGCCGGTGAACTCGCCGAGCTGACGGTGAGTTGGCGGTGGACCCTGGCATCGAGACCGTAGCGGCGAGCGCACGAGACAACCAGCCGGTGCCCGAAGTGGAATTTGTGGAGGCCGTCGAGTCGTCGAAACGCCATCAGTCCGGCGACCAACGGCCGTAGGCTGACCTCGTGCGTTGGCTGATCGAACGTCGTCTGCGGAGCCTCACCGACGGTGTGCGGCGGGCACTGGAGGAGCTTCGACAGCTCGATGCCGAGCTGGAGCAGGTGAGTGAGGAGGCGGAGGACGCGCGCATCCGCGCGATCGTCGCCGATGATGCGCTTGCGTCGTATGAGGGTTTCCACGTCCAGCGGAGCGCCGACACCCTTGTCTCGGCGCGGGCAGCGGTCGAGAAGCGCCTCGCCAGAATGCGGGCCCAGCAGGACGAACTTCTCGACAAGCTGGGGAATGCATGAGCGGCTTCGGCCGCCTGCCCCTGCGCATCGTGGTGGCCGAGGATGAGGCGATCATCCGTCTCGATCTGGTCGAGATGCTGCGCGAGGAAGGCTATGACGTCGTCGGGGAAGCGTCCCGGGGGGACGACGCCATCGAGGTGGTGCGAGCGACGAAACCGGATCTGGCGCTGTTCGACGTGAAGATGCCGGGCCTCGACGGGATCAGCGCGGCCCGTACCCTGGCGGAGGCCGGAGAGTGCGGTGTCGTGATCCTCACGGCCTTCTCGCAGCGCGAGCTGATCGCCGAGGCGACCGACGCCGGCGTACTCGGGTATCTCCTCAAGCCGTTCCAGAAGGCGGAGCTGATCGCGTCGATCGAGGTGTGCGCACAGCGTCAACGGGAGCGGGTGGCGCTCGCCACCGAGGTGCGTTCCCTCGAGGACCGCCTCGCGGCGAGGAAACTGATTGACCGGGCCAAGGCGAGGCTCATGGCGGACGGGCTGGACGAGGCATCGGCCTTCGCGACCATCCAGCGGCGCGCCATGGACCAACGGACCTCCATGGGCGCTGTTTCGGCGACGATCCTCGCCGAGAGCTGAGGCCTGCCGAGGTCCCCGTCAGCGGTGACCCGCCGGGGGCTGGCGATCGAACGTTGGGTTGGCGACGTTGGGTTGGCGACGTTGCGTTGGCGACGTTGCGTTGGCGACGTCTCGGCGGAAATCCGGCGCCAACCCCCACGGCTCGGCGGCGATCGTGCCGAGGCGGCCGTAGGCTGCGGCGATGGGCCGAAAGATCATGCTGCTCGACGGGAACTCACTCACCTATCGGGCCTTCTTCGCTCTTCCGGCCGATATGGCCACCGCATCCGGGCAGGTCACGAACGCCGTGTTCGGCTTCACGTCGATGCTGCAATACATGCTCAACGAGCATCGGCCGGACGCGATCGTCGCCACCTTCGACCGACCGGAGCCGACGTTTCGCCACGACACCATCCCTGACTACAAGGCCGGCCGAGCCGAGACGCCCGACATCCTTCGTCAGCAGATGGGTCTCGTCCGGCGCGTCGTCGAAGTACTCGACGTACCGCTTCTCGAAGTGGTCGGGTTCGAAGCGGACGACGTGCTTGCGACGCTGGCCACCCAGGGGTTCGCGCAGGGTGACGACATCATCGTCGTAACCGGTGACCGTGATGCGTACCAACTCGTCCGGGATACGAAGGAGGAGGGCGAGGGTTCGATCCGGGTCCTGTACAACAAGCGTGGCGTCAGCGACTATGCCCTCTACGACGAGCAGGGGATCATCGACCGCACCGGTGTCCACCCGACCAAGTACGACCAGTACGCCGCGCTACGGGGTGACAGCTCCGACAACCTCCCGGGCGTTCCCGGCGTGGGGGAGAAGACCGCGGCGAAGCTGATCAACGACTTCGGCGACATCGACGGCATCTTCGCCAACCTCGACAAGTTGACCCCGAAGCTCCGTCAGAACCTGATCGATCACGAAGCGATCGTGCGGCGCAATGCCACCGCGACTCCGTTGATCCGCGACGTTCCGGGCGTGTCGATCGGCATCGCAACCACGCCGAAGCCCGACCTGGCGGCCGCCCGGGAGCTCTTCAAGACGCTGGAGTTCCGCGCTCTGAGCGAGCGAGTGCTCGACGCGTTCGCCCTGTCGTTCGGAGGGCCTGGCGGTTCCGCAGGTTCGATGGCGGAGGCCGTCTACGGCCACCTCGACGTCGTCGTCGATGAACTGCTCGTGGGCGAGTCGCTCCAGCTGCCGTCGGAGGGACACGTGGGCCTCGACGGACGCTGGGCCGGTACTCCTGGACGGTCCGCTTTGCTGGGCCTCGCGTGGGCAACGGAGGAACGCGTCGTCTACGCATCGGCCGACGCGCTGCAGCACGATGGTGGCGCGGGGCTCGCCGCACTGGCCGACGCCTTCGGCTCGCCGACGCTCTGGGTCCATGGTCACCGCCTGAAGGAGCTCCTTCGATCCCTCCACGATCTGGGTATGCAACTCGGGTCGCTACGCGCGCTTGGTATCGACACCGCTGTCGCGGGGTATCTCCTCGATCCTGCGGAGAACGTCTATGACCTCGACGAGTTGGCTCGGCAGTACGCGAGCCTCGATCTGCGCGGTGCAGACGCTCCGCCGATCGGTCAGCTGGACTTCGGCGGCGAGGTCGAGTCGCCGGCGGTCGCGGTGGGCCGTCGTGCGCTCGCCGTCATCCGGCTCACGCCCCCGCTGCTCGCCGCGCTCAGCGCCCGCGGCCTGGCGAAGCTCTACGACGAGATCGAGCGCCCCTTGATCGGCGTGCTGGCCCGCATGGAGATCGCCGGCGTCCGCGTCGACACGACCTACCTGAAGGAGCTCTCGCAGTCCCTCACCGCCCAGGCACACGAGCTTGAAGAAAGAGTGCAGGAGCTCGCGGGACGGCGCTTCACCGTCAATTCCGTCCCTCAGCTCCGCACCGTGCTCTTCGACGAGCTCGGCCTGAAGACGGACAAGAAGACCAAGACCGGGTACTCCACCGATGCGCAGGCGCTGGAGAAGGTGCGCGATCAGCACCCGATCGTCGACGCACTCCTGCGCTATCGCGAGGTCGAGAAGCTCCGCTCGACCTACGGCGAGAACCTGCTGGCGGAAGTCGCGAGCGACGGCCGGATCCACGCGACCTTCAATCAGACGGTGGCCCGCACTGGACGCCTGTCCAGCGATCAGCCGAACCTCCACAACATCCCGATTCGGTCGGAGGAGGGCCGACAATTCCGTCGTGCCTTCATTCCCGCCGACGGGTGCGAGTTCCTCGTCGCCGACTACAACCAGATCGAACTGCGGGTCATTGCCCACCTCGCCCAGGATCCGGGCCTGATCACGGCATTCACCACCGGCGCCGACGTGCACACCGAAACCGCCAAGCGGGTCTTCTCGGTCGGGGCCGACGAAGTCACGGTGGCGATGCGTTCGAAAGCGAAGATGGTGTCGTACGGCCTCGCCTACGGCATGGAGTCCTATGGGCTGGCGCAACGGCTCGGCGTTCCGGTGCCCGAAGCCACCGAGATCCTGAACGCGTACTTCGTAGCGTTCCCGAATGTCCGGTCGTACATGGACGCCGCCGTCGTCGAGGCCCGGAACAAGGGGTACACCGAGACGCTGTTCGGACGCCGCCGCCAGATCCCGGAACTCCAAAATCCGAACTTCCGTATCCGTCAGATGGGGGAGCGCCAGGCGATGAACGCCGGGATCCAGGGGCTTGCCGCCGACATCTTCAAGGTCGCCCTGGTCCGTCTCGACGCCGCGCTACGCGAGGCGAAGCGTGACAGCCAGATCATCCTGCAGGTCCATGACGAAGTGATCCTCGAAGTGCCGCAGCACGAACGCGATGAAGTACGCGCACTGACGATCTCGACCATGCGCGATGCTGCGCAGCTCTCCGTCCCTCTCGAGGTCAACATCGCCTGGGGTCCCACGTGGGCCGACGCCAAGGGCTGAGGCTCCGCGTCGACGCACAGTGGGAGATGTCGCGTTGGGTCGCTCCTGAAGCGACTGAGCGCGACAGGTCCCGACGGTGGCTCAGCGCTTCTCGGCGACGAGTAGGAACTGCTTGCCGAAGAAGCGCCACGCCACCGGGAGGCGGCAGTAAAGCGAGATGAGCTTCGGCGAGACCTGGCGGTGGCTCTCCATCGAATAGGGGAGGAGTCGATCGATGCACTCGAGCACGTGGAAGCCGCGTAACTCCATCGCTTCCTTCAGCGAGCGCTCCGTCAGGGGCAACCGATGGTCGAGGAAGTCCCAGTATTCCTTCAGCGTGTACCGCATGTTCGGTCCCATCGCCACCAGTCGACCGCCTGGCCGCAGTGACGCGTGGGCCTGGGCGAGGACGGCGAGAAGATCGGCCGCGGTTGCCAGGTGTTCGAAGAAGTTGCTGGTGAAGACGGCGTCGAGCGATCCCGCGGCGATCGGCCAAGGCGCGGTCGCGTCGATCGGGAACAACGTCACGTCGGCGCCGAGATGCACCTTGGCATCGGGGTTGAGGTCGATCGCGAACTTCTCGACCGCATCGATGTTGTTGATGAAGTCGCCGTAGCCCGCAGCAAGGTCGAGCACGCGCTTCGGGTGGCCGAGGCGTTCGCGGAAGAGGTCCTGGACGAGGACCTGCCATACCCGCTGTCGGTACGGGAGAACCTTGTCGAACCGCGCCCGGTAGACCTCGGCGAGCGTCTCCGGCGTGGTCATCCCGCCGTGGTCGGTCAGCGGGCCAACGGGGTCTGGGGTAGAACGATCAGCCATGTCGGATGCTCCCGTCGCTGATCCGGACGCACCGGTCACACGCGGTCATTGGTTCGAGGACCTCGCCGCGCACATGGGACCATCGTATTTGCGGTATTCGTTCACGAAGGGGACGGCCCAGGAAGTGGCCTTCCTCGCGGAGATCACCGGGGTCCGCCCGGGGGACCGACTCCTCGATGTCGGCTGCGGACCGGGGCGTCACACGTTGGCGTTTGCCCAGCTCGGCGTGCTCGCCGACGGTGTGGACATCTCCCAAACGTTCGTCGACCTGGGCAACGACGATGCTCGGGAGCGGGCCGTGCCGGCAACGTTCCGGCGAGTCGACGCCCGGGACCTCGAGGTGGACGCGGAGTACGACGTCGTGCTCTCGCTCTGTCAGGGTGGCTTCGGCCTGCTCGGTCGCGAGGCCGACGGCGCCGCCGACGGGGACGTCCTGGCTCGGATGGCGCGGGCCCTCAAGCCCGGTGGACGGCTGGTCCTGAGTGCGTTCAGCGCCTACTTCCAGCTCCGTCACCTCGAGTCGAGTGACACCTTCGACGCCGAAACCGGCGTGAACCACGAGGCCACCGAAGTGAAGGACGCGAATGGACGAGGCATGGCGGCCGATCTCTGGACGACCTGCTTCACTCCCCGGGAGCTGCAGTTGCTCGCCGAGCGGGCCGGCCTCACCGTCGACGGCCTCTGGTCGGTGACGCCCGGGTCGTACGCCAGGAAGCGTCCGATCGTGGACCTGCCCGAGTTCCTCCTGCTCGCCCATCGAGGGCCCGATTGACCTTGGTCGGAGGCGGTTCGGGGTGGCGGGGCGGCGCTGGTAGCGTTGTTCCCCTTCGTACGAATCCCCGTTCGAAGGGTCGCGCCGGCACGGGCGATCGCCCCGAGCGATGCAAAGGCAGTACCTCCTATGACTGATATGGCAACCGCAATGGAGACCGAGGGTCTCTTCGGTTCCTTCGACGAGGCGGGTAATTACACCCCCCGTCAGATCACCTTCAACGATCTCAGCACCAGCTTCGAAGATCTGATCAACGGCACGATTGTCGAGTTCGACGATGGCGACATCGTCAAGGGCACGGTCGTCAAGATCGACAAGGACGAAGTCCTTCTCGACATCGGCTTCAAGTCCGAAGGTGTCATCCCGGCCCGCGAGTTGTCGATCCGCAACGACGTCAACCCGTCGGAGATCGTCTCGCTCGGCGAGGAGATCGAAGCGCTGGTCCTCACCAAGGAGGACAAGGAAGGGCGTCTCGTCCTCTCCAAGAAGCGCGCCCAGTACGAGCGTGCCTGGGGCACGATCGAGAAGATCAAAGAGAACAACGGCGTCGTCAAGGGCCCCGTCATCGAAGTGGTCAAGGGCGGTCTCATCGTCGACATCGGTCTTCGTGGCTTCCTTCCGGCTTCACTCGTCGAACTCCGCCGTGTCCGCGACCTGCTGCCCTACGTGGGCCGTGAGGTCGAGACGAAGATCATCGAGCTCGACAAGAACCGCAACAACGTCGTCCTGTCCCGCCGGGCATGGCTCGAAGAGACCCAGAAGGAACAGCGCGAGGACTTCCTGGCCAACCTCAAGCCGGGCGAGATCCGCGAGGGCGTCGTGTCCAGCGTCGTCAACTTCGGTGCGTTCGTCGATCTCGGCGGCATGGACGGCCTCGTGCACGTCTCCGAACTCTCGTGGAAGCACGTCGACCACCCGTCGACCGTCGTCACTGTCGGCGACCGCATCACCGTCCAGGTGCTCGAGGTCGACTACAGCCGTGAGCGCATCAGCCTTTCGCTGAAGGCCACCCAGCAGGATCCGTGGGCCGAGTTCGCCTCGAACCACCGGGTCGGCGAGCTCGTCTACGGACGGGTCACCAAGATGGTGCCGTTCGG
>JANMYF010000245.1:0-1566 GCA_031381685.1 Acidimicrobiia bacterium | reverse complement strand
CGTGAAAGCCATTTGTGAGAAGTGCAAGGTCATTCGTCGCCATGGGCGCGTGATGGTCATCTGCACCAATCCCCGACACAAGCAGCGGCAGGGCTAGTTCATGGCCCGTCTGTCTGGCATTGACATCCCTCGCGAGAAGCGAGTGGAGATTTCGTTGACGTACATCTTCGGCATCGGTCGTCCGACCTCGCAGAAGATCCTCGCCGATACCGGCATCGACCCGAACACCCGGGTTCGCAACCTGACCGAAGACGAGGTCACCCGTCTTCGCGCCTACATCGACCAGCACCTCAAGGTCGAAGGCGACCTCCGACGCGACGTGTCCCAGGACATCAAGCGGAAGATGGAGATCGGTTGCTATCAGGGCATCCGTCACCGCCGCGGCCTTCCGGTCCGCGGTCAGCGCACGCACACGAATGCGCGCACACGTAAGGGTCCGAAGAAGACCGTGGCTGGCAAGAAGAAGACCCCGAGGAAATAGGTCATGGCAAAACCGAAGCCGGGTGGCCGTCGCCCCCGCAAGAGAGAGCGCAAGAACGTCGTCGCCGGCGTTGCGCACATCAAGAGTTCGTTCAACAACACGATCGTTTCGATCACCGACGCCGAGGGCAACGTGCTTGCCTGGGCCTCTTCGGGCAACGTCGGGTTCAAGGGCAGCCGCAAGTCGACGCCCTTCGCCGCCCAGTTGGCTGCCGAAGCGTGTGCCCGTCGTGCCATGGAGCACGGCATCCGTCGGATCGAAGTGTTGGTCAAGGGTCCCGGCTCCGGCCGCGACTCGGCGTTCCGAGCCCTTCAGAACGTTGGACTCGAAGTGACGTCGATCAAAGACGTTTCCCCCATCCCCCACAACGGTTGCCGCCCTTCCAAGCGGCGGAGGGTCTGACATGGCTCGCGCTCTGTTTCTTGGCGCTGCGCCACTCCGCTTCGCTTCGCTGCTCGCAACACCCGTTGCCTGTCCAGGAAAGGCGGCCTGACATGGCTCGTTATACCGGTCCCGTCTGCCGTCTGTGCCGACGGGAGAAGACGAAGCTGTTCTTGAAGGGTCCGAAGTGCGACTCGATGAAGTGCCCGATCGAGAAGCGGCCCTATCCGCCAGGTGAGCACGGTCGTGGCCGTATCCGTGAGTCGGAGTACATGCTCCAGCTCCGTGAGAAGCAGAAAGCCAAGCGCATCTACGGCGTTCTGGAGAAGCAGTTCCGGAACATGTTCGAAGAGGCCGACCGCCAGGCCGGCGTCACCGGTCACAACCTGTTGCGCATGCTCGAGGTCCGTCTCGACAACGTGGCGTTCCGTGCCGGTTGGGGTGCCTCTCGTGCACAGTCCCGTCAGCTGGTGCGTCACGGTCACGTGAACGTCAACGGCCGTCGCGTCAACATCCCGAGCTACCAGGTTCGCAAGGGCGACATCGTCGAACTTCGTCCGAGTGCTCGCGAGTTCATCGTCATCCAGCACAACCTCGACACGATCGACCGGGCTGTCCCGGCGTGGTTGGAGAAGGCCGCTGAAGGCAAGTCCATCACCGTCCGTGACCTCCCGCTGCGCGAACACATCGATCTGCCGGTGCGC
>JANMYF010000214.1:0-18123 GCA_031381685.1 Acidimicrobiia bacterium | reverse complement strand
GGGGTGCCCTTGTTCAGGAGCTGCGACGCGGTGAGCAGGGCAATGAGCGCGATCAGGATGTAGAACCCTGCACTGCGCGGAATCTTCTTCTTCACTCTTCCTCCAGAGGAATGGCTGACTCGAGTGTACGCCCGTGCCAACCCATAGTGTCCGGACGGAACTCGGTCCGACGGAGAGTCCATCGGCATCGCGCCCGGTGAACTTCACAGCGTCTTGGAGCGCCCGGACATTCCCGGATGACCGTTCTCTGCGAAGCCCGATGATTCTGACGAACGCATCGTGAGGGGCGCGTGAGCGCGGGGCCGTCCGGGGCCGCCAGACGACCGCCGTGAGCGAGCACGGAGAACCCAAAAAGCCACGGCGGGTGATGGCCGGTGCAGCGACCTGGGGGAAGGCGGTTGATTCCCGTCGTAACCGCCGCGTGCACAAAACAAGCCGGTAGCGGTTACCATCGTTCCGTTGTGACGGCAGTCACCGCCTTGCACTGCCCGCGTCAGCCGTTTCGGCTGCCGGGACGTCGGAGTCGGCGGAGCGTCAGCACACCGTGCAGGTTCGGCGCTCGCCGGGCCCGCGCCCTACGAACCGACCAAGAAGGGGAGAACTTCTTATGGCTTTCGAGCCGACATCACCAGAGCAGCAACTTCTCGACGAGGCAAAGACCAAGGGTCTTTCTCGCCGTGACATCCTCAAGCGCGGTGCAGTGCTCGGCCTCGCCGCCCCGGCCATGGGAGCAATCCTCGCGGCTTGTAGCAGCGACAGCGCCGACACTACGGCAGTCGCGGAGACCGAAGCAGCAGCAACCGAAGCAGCAGCAACCGAGGCAGCAGCAACCGAGGCTGCAGCCACGGAAGCAGCAGCAACCGAGGCGGCAGCGGCCGGCGGCGACAAGCCCAAGCTCGTCTGGCGCACCCGCCCCGACAACGACGCCGAGGCGAACCTCTACAAGTCGATCAGTGACCTGCTCCAGCCCGAATTCGCCGACTTCACCCTCGAGTACTCCAAGGGTGGCTCGGAAGGTTCGCCGTACCAGGATCAGCTCAAGACCGAGATCGCCGGTGGCACCGCCCCCGACGTGTTCTGGATCCCGGGCACCGACACGGCCGACTTCGGCGTGAACGGTCTCACCTCGAACCTTCGCGACCTGGCCGACGCCGACACGGACTACAAGGACTCGGACTTCTACGAAGGACCGATGTTCCACCTCACCTACGACCCGGCGGCCAAGGCCACCGGCAAGGCGCTGTGGGGCCTCCCCCGCGACGTATCCACCTTCGCCCTCTATCTCAACCTCGACCTCATCAAAGAGGCCGGCGCTGATGATCCCCGCGAGCTCGAGAAGGCCGGCAAGTGGGATTGGGACGCGTTCCTCGCGGTCGCCAAGAAGATCACCGCCCTCGGCGGCGGAAAGTTCGGCTACGGCGCCAGCGCTTGGTGGGGCCCCTATGGCGTGTGGATCAACGCGTCGGGCGGAAGCTTCTTCAACGCCGACCGCACCGGCCAGGCGCTCGACACCCCCGAGGCCATCAAGGGTCTCGAGTTCGCCCGCACGATCTACAACGACCTCAAGGTCGCGGTGCCGTACGGCGAAGATCCGGAACCCGTCTTCAACGCCGGCAACGTCGGCATGTTCCAGAACGGCCGCTGGGCCACCCCCGGTGCCCGCGCGAACGTCAAGTTCAACTGGGACGTCGTCGGCCTGCCGAAGGGCCCGTCGGGCACCTCGGGCAACTGGCTGTTCTGGGGCTCCTACGCGGTCAATGCCAAGACGGCCAACCGTGAGGGCGCATGGAAGCTCGTCCGGGCCCTGACCCGTGCCGACATCCAGGCGAAGGTCGCCGAGCTCGGCGCCAACATTCCGAGCCGGGTTTCTGACGAGGCCAAGAAGGCATTCCTCACCTACAGCCCGCCGGCGAACAACCAGGCGTTCCTCGACGGCATCGACCCGGCCAACAAGCCGACGGCCGAAGGTCCGCTGTGGGCCGGTTCGTGGCCGAAGTTCGACAGTGCGGCCGGTCCGCTCGTCGAGGCCGTCATGAAGGGCACATCGACGCTCGACGACTTCACGGGCAAGGCCGGCGAGATCAACACCGCCGCATTCACGGCCTGAGACTGACGCCGTCTTGCAACATCCGGGTTCGTAAGAGTCCGAGCGGCAAGCCCCGGCTCGATGCGTTTGCACACAAGCGCATCGACGCCGGGGCTTGTTTTTTCTCCAAGGAGCACAGGTCGCACGTCGCGGCCACTTCGCACCTCTCTCAGGTCGATCGGCATGTCGCCGATCCGCCCGATAGGTTCCGCACCCACAGTTCGCTTGCATCGCTCCCGGCCCAATGCACCGGGCCCACAGGCTTGCCGCGATGCTGCGTCGAAGTACCAACCACGTTTGCAGTGAAGAGGGAGTTCACCTATGACCGTTGCCCTGGGTGCCACGCGCCGACCCGTAGTTCTGTTGCCTGCGGCCGCCGGGTCCAGTGTGCTCGGCATCATCGGTGTCGTCGCCGTGATCGCCGGGACGTCGAGCGATCGATCCACTGCGGCCAAGATCGGCATCGCCATCGTCGGCGTCCTCGTCGCAGCTGGCGGATTCCTCGGCGCTCACGGCCTCGCGACGGGTCGCCGGCGTGGTGTCACGGCGTCGCTTGCCGTGTCGACGGTGGTCGGGATCTTCGCGTTCGCCGTCTTCCTCAACGATCTCGGCGCGGTCGACGGCATCGATGCCTGGGCGGGCATCTTCGGCCGGGGCGTGCCGTTCCTGCTGGCGATCGTCGCCGGCTTGTGGATGCGCGGCCTGGCTCGGGACGGTCGCCTCGCCGGGCGTCCCGGCGCACCGGTGCTCGTCAAGGCCGGACCTTTGCTCTCCGCGCTGGCCGCGCTCATCCTTGTCTTCGTGTGGCGCGTTCCCCAAGCGCTCTTTGAAGGCCTCACCCGTATCGACGATCTCCACCGAGTCCTGCTCCTGGCGCTCGCGATCGGGTGTTTCCTCATAGCCCGAGCCGTGTGGTCACCGGCGGTCACCGATCACGTCGGCATGACGAACGAGCAACGTCGCTCCCTGACCGGCCTGCTGTTCCTCTCCCCCAACGTGCTTGGCTTCCTCACGTTCTTCGCCGGGCCGTTGCTGTTCTCGCTCTACGCCAGCCTCACGAATTGGAAGGGCGTGACTTCTCCTCAATGGAGCGGCATCGGCAACTACCAGAAGATCTTCAGCCTCGACTTCGCGTCGGTCGACTCGGCGACACAGCCGGCTTCCGAGGTGCTGAAGAAGGGCTACGCCTCCCTCATGCGCATCGACTGGTTCGGCGGGCACTGGGTCCTCGGCGCACGCGACAAGCTGTTCTGGCTCTCCATGCGCAACATCGTGGTGTTCGCGTTCTTCGCGTTGCCGCTCGCCATCATCCCGGCGCTGTTCCTGGCCCAGTTGCTCAACTCGAAGCTGCGTGGCATGAAGGTGTTCCGGGCGATCTTCTTCATTCCGTCGGTGGCCGGCATCGTCGCGGTGGCCACACTCTGGAAGCAGATGTACTCCTCGACCCTGGGCTTTCTCAACTACGCGTTGGAGCGGATCTTCGGGATCTTCGGGGTCGATTCGGTGAACATCCAATGGCTGTCGGACAAGAAGGTCGCGCTCTGGGCCGTGATCATCGTGTTCGTGTGGCAGACCATCGGTTTCAACACCGTGCTCTTCCTCGCCGGTTTACAGGGCCTCCCGAGTGACGTCTACGAGGCGGCCGACATCGACGGCGCCGGGTGGTGGGTCACTTTCCGGAAGGTGACGATCCCGATGCTGGCACCGACGACGCTCTACGTCACCACGACCACGAGCATCTTGGCGCTGCAGCTGTTCAGTGAGCCCTATCTCCTGTTCTCGTCGTCCGGCACTCCCGGCACGGGCCCAGAGAACTCCGCACTCACCCCGGTGAGCTACCTGTACAACGCCGGGTTCCGCGAGCTCGGATTCGGCTATGCGTCGGCGATTGCCTGGGTGCTCTTCCTCTTCATCTTCGGTTTCACGCTCGTGCAGTTCCGACGCCAGCGCGAATCAGCGGGCGGTTTCTGACAATGACTTCTCGATCGTCTGCCTTCTGGGCCCGGATGTTCCGCATGCATACCGTTCTGTGCCGTCCAGTTTCGGCAACCGCCACTTCGAAGGAGGCCTGACATGGCTGCAGTGAAGCGACGTTCGGAGCGACTGCCGGCGCGGATCGCGGCCTACGCGATCCTCACCGCCTTCGGGCTCATGATGGCGTTCCCGTTCATCTACGCGGTCGCCGCATCGTTCAAAGAGGGCTCCGACATCTTCCGCGACCCGCCGACGGTGCTGCCGCGCAAGCAGAACACCACGACCATCGACGGCAAAGTCGTCCCGCTGTTCAAGGTCAGGGTCCCCGGCGAGGGCAACAAGACGTACGGACTCGTGGAGGCGGGCATCGACATCGCGCTGCTCGCTCCAGTTGATGCATCGGGCAAGGAGACCGGTCCCCGGATCGAGCGCAAGCCGCTCGAGTTGACTCCCGTCGGCGGCTATTCGAGCCCGAAGAAGATCACGCTGGCAACCGGCGAAGAGGTCGGCGTTTTCACCGTCGATGTGAACGGCAAGGAGGTCGAGCTCGCGCAGGTCGGAAAGACCATCAGGGGGAGGTTCTCCGACCCCGACAAGAAGCTCCCCGACGTGATCGCGAACCCTCGCCTGGCCACCCGTGACGAGTCCCTGTACTTCCGAACCCAGAACTACACCGAGGTGCGCAAGCTCCAGAACATCGACCAGTCGCTGTGGAACACCTCACTGGTCACGCTGCTCGTGGTGATCGGCACGGTGGTCACCTCGGTCATGGGCGGCTACGCGTTCAGCCGCATCCAGTTCCGCGGCCGCGACGCGATCTTTGCCGTGTACCTCGGCTCGATCATGATCCCGTTCGTGCTGCTCATCATCCCGTTGTTCAAGTTGATGGTGTGGATGGGCTGGAACAACCATCTCTCGTCGCTGATCTTCCCCTTCATCTTCAGCGCGTACGGCACTTTCTTGATGCGGCAGTTCTTCCTCACCATCCCGAAGGATCTCGACGAAGCGGCCACCATCGACGGTGCATCACAGATGCAGGTGCTGTGGAAGGTCCTCGTGCCGCTGTCGTGGCCGGCGGTCGCGACGCTGTCGACGTTCACCTTCCTCTACGCATGGAACAGCTTCATCTGGCCCCTCGTGTCGGTCAGCGCCAACGAGAAGCTCCACGTGCTGACGATCTCGCTGTCGCAGCTCGGTGGTCGCGCCGCCGACAAACCCCAGCTCGTGTTCGCCGCGGTCGCTCTGGCGGTCAGCGTGCCGATCCTCGTGTTCATCCTCGCTCAGCGCTACTTCGTCGAGAGCCAGACCAGTTCTGCCGTGAAGTAACCGGTCCCCTTCTCGGTTCGGTCGTCGGGTCAGGCGACCGTGAAGCTCGACGTGACGATCTTGCGATCGTTCATGGTGAGGGTCACGGAATGCTTTCCCTTCGGCCAACCGCCGGGAGGGAGTAGCGAGAAGTTCCCGTCGACGCCCTTCTTGTTCTCGTCGAGCGTGAGGCTGCGGGTGGCGTCGGGGGCCACCTTGCCGTTGATAGTCCACTGCGCCTCAACCCAGGTTCCGAGGCCGAAGTCACCGGTGAACAGCAGGTAGACGGTATCGGTCGGGGCAAAGGTCGCCGTCGCCGTCGGAGTCTCCGACTTCGACAGCGTCGTCTTCGTGATCTTCGACGGGATGGCGGTCGCGGGTGGGGTGATCTCGAACGGATACGTTCCGGCCGGTTTGCCGTCGGTAGTCACCTTGACCTGATAGCTCGTGCCGATCGGGAGCGGGTTCTTCGGGCTCGGGGTGAAGTTGAACTTCACGTACGTGTCCTCGCCGAAGGAGAACAGCAAACCCTTGTTGACCGAGCTGAGATCCACGTCGGCCTTGCCGATCGCGTCGCCACGGAAGCTCCAGTTGGCCGCGACCTTGCCCGACTTCGGCCGACCTTTCACCTTGAGGAGCAGGAAGACTGTCTCGTTGCCACGGAACTTCGTCGTCACGCCTTTGGCCTTGAAGTCGCTGGTCACTTCACGGGCGAAGGTCGCCTTGCTGATGGTGATCCCCTTGGCCGACGCCGGTCCGGCGGTGAGCAAACCGGCCGCGACCACGACGCCGAGCAATCCCGCAACCGCCCGCGTGGCGCTCACTCGTCGACGGCAATGGAAGAACGGCGGTGACACGAGCAGAGATGACATCCCGAAATCCTGTCAGCGAACGCCGGTCGCGGCGAACCACACCTGGTCCCCGACTGACCTGACTACCCCAGCCAGGAGGCCAGTGCGTGCGTGAGCTCGCTGCGGTACTCCGACGCCCGAAGCACCTTGCGGCCTTCGTAGCCACGGACGATGTCGGGGAGCGATGCGATGCGCACCGCTTCGGCGTGGTTCGCCGCGGTGAGGCCACTCCGCAGCCGCTCCACGACCAACCGGTATTCGGCGAGAAGATCGCGCTCGAGTCTGCGCACGTGGGCGCGGCCGAACGGGTCGAACGCCGTTCCTCGGAGCCGTTTGCCTTTTGCCAGCGCCATGATGGCCGGACGCGTCCACGGTCCGAGTGCGATCTTGCGATCCATGCCGAGGGCCCGGAGCATCGGCGGGTGCAGCTTCCAGGTGACCTTCGCACCCTTGCCGCCGACCGCCTCGGCCGCCGTGGTCACTTCGGGAGCGAGGAGAAGCCGGGCCACTTCGTACTCGTCCTTGTATGCCGTGAGCTGGAAGAGGAACCGGGCGACCGCTTCGGTAAGCGCGAACCCGGTACCGACCTGCGCCTCGGTATCTGCGACGGATCGCACCGTCTCGAGATAGCTCTTGGCGCACCGCTCGTCCTGAAACGCGACCAACTCGGCGACACGTGAGCGCAGGAGATCCGTGAGGCCGGTGCGGGCGCCGAGGCTGTCGACGGACGAGGCAAGGCCAGCAGGGACCCTCGGAGACACGACCGGCGGAGGCGCGACCGCGGCAAGCGCGGCGCGCACCGCTGCAGGATCCGCAACCGACGCGCGCCCCCAGCGGAATGCAGCGAGGTTCTTCTCGACGGCGACGCCGTTCAGGGTGATCGCCTCCTCGATCGACGAGGGGCGCAGTGGAATGCATCCCGCCTGTACCCCCGCGCCAAGCACGGCGACGTTCGCCGTGGTGGCATCGCCGAGTGTGGCCACGGTGATCCCGCTTGCGTCGATCAGTACCGCCTCGTTGCCCGAACCCACACGCAGACGCCCGACGAGCGTGTCGGTGGAGGGAGCGACCCGGCGGGGGTCGATCACGATCGCCGACGTCGGCGTCGATGTCGTCGACGCCACGACACGCGAGTTCGAGGCGAGTGAATCGATCATGGCCGAACCGGCGCCGACGAGAAGGTCGAACGCCAGCATCACGTCGACGCTTCCCCGCCCGGCCTTGTTCGACGCGTGGCTGAGCGACGTTCCGATGCGCACATCGCTCACGACCTGCCCGGCCTTCTGCGACAGACCGGTCTGGTCAAGGCCGATGACCTGCCGCCCTTCGAGCATCGCCGCCGTGCCCAGGACCTGGCTGACGGTGACCACGCCCGTTCCGCCGATACCGGCCAGCCGTATCGTGCAGTCATCGCTGTCGACGACAACGACCGGCTCCGGGAAGACCGTAGGTGCGCTGACCTTCTGTTCACGCAGTTTCGCGGCCGCAGCAACCGCGTCGGGGTCTACCTCGACGGTCATGAAGCTCGGACAATCGCCCTGGAGGCACGATGCATCGAGGTTGCAGCTTGTCTGATCGATCTTCGTCTTGCGCCCGAACTCGGTCTCCGTCGGCTGCACGGAGAGGCACCCGCTGGTTTCGCCGCAGTGACCGCATCCCTCGCAGACCCGCTCGTTGATGAGCACACGAAACGTCGGGGCGGCAACGACGCCGCGCTTGCGGTCCCGCCGGAGTTCAGCTGCGCAGTCCTGGTCGTGGATGAGTACGGTCACACCGGGGATGTCCCGCAACACCTCCTGCGCTTCGATGATGCGCGACCGGTCCCATACCTCGACACCCTTCGGCAGCGAGACGTCGTCGTAGTCATCCACATCGTCAGTCGTGATAAGCACTCGCTTCACGCCCTGGGCGAGCATGACGGTGGCGATGCCGGAGACACCTATGCGTCCGGGAGCGTCCTGCCCACCGGTCATGGCCACGGCGCCGTTGTGGAGCAGTTTGAAGGTGACGTTCACCCCACTGGCAATCGCAGCCTGCACACCGAGTTGACCGGAGTGGAAGTACGTGCCGTCGCCCAGGTTCTGGATGAAGTGGTTCCGCTCGACGAACGGCTCCATGCCGATCCAGGCTGCGCCTTCGTTGCCCATCGCGCAGAGTGAGGCAAGCTCGCCTACACGCTCCTCGGGTTGGAACGTCGTCATGGCGTGGCACCCGATGCCGGCACCGTAGAGCGATCCTTCCGGCACCTTCGTGCTCCAGTGATGCGGACACCCCGAGCAGAACGTGGGACCACGGGACTCGGTGAGCGCGATCAGCTCACGCGTTGCCGGCAGCGGCGCGAGACGATCGCTGCCGAGGTGGACGGCGAGTCGGCGGCGGAGCGGTTCGAGCATGGCATCGGCGTCGAGATGCCCGACGCCCGGGAAGAGATGGGATCCGTCGAGGTCGCGCTTGCCGACGATCTCCGGCCGCTCCGCCGATCCCCAGAGTGCGTCCTTCACCATCCACTCGAGCATCGGGTTCTTCTCCTCGATGACGATCACTTCGGTCAGGCCATGACAGAACTTCCGAACGGCAGCGGCCTCCAGCGGGTAGGGCAGACGAAGCACCATCAGTCGAATGCCGGCCGCAGCGATCTGTTCGTCAGTACGCAGACCAAGACGCGACAACGCTTCGCGGGTCTCCGCCGCGGTGTACCCGCACGCTGCAATCCCTATGCGCGCAGATGGCCCCGGATCGATGACGACGCGGTTCAGGTCGTTCAGCGAGCCGTACGCCCGCGCCACCTCGAGGCGAACCTCGATGATCTCGCGTTCGATGTCGAGGTTGTAGGGCGGAACGAACCGTGCGGACGGCGACGGGACGAAGGGCACGCCGTTGATCAACCATTCGGGCATCACCGGCCGAACCCGAGATGGGTCGAGCAAGATGGAGGCGGTTCCGTCCGCCACGTTGGCCACCATCTTCAAGCCGGCCCACAGACCACTGGCCCGCGACAACGCAATGCCGTGGCGTCCGAGGTCGAGAGCGTCCTGCACGTCGACGGGATACAGGATCGGGATCTTCAGGTCGATCAGCGTGGCGTCGGAACTACTCGGCACAGTGGACGATTTCGACGCCGGATCATCGCCGACCACGCAAAGCACACCGCCGTGGCGGTGGGCCCCGGCGTAGTTGGCGTGACGGATGGCGTCGCATGCCCGATCGATACCGGGGGCCTTGCCGAACCACATGCCCATGACGCCGTCGTAGCGACCCTCGCCGTGGCTTTGGGCCAACTGGCTTCCCATCACGGATGTGGCGGCGAGTTCTTCGTTGAGTCCCGGGCGGAAGACGAACGGGAGATCCTTTCCCACCAGCTTCTGGGCGATCTCCAGCTCGCGGTCGAGGCTGGCCAACGGCGAACCGGGGTAACCCGACGCGAACGCCGCGGTCCGAAGACCGTTCGTGCGGTCGACGCGTAATTGCTCAACCATGATCCGAGCCACTGCCTGGACCCCGGACGCGAAGACCGTGCCGCTGCTCGCGGTGATCCGATCGGAGAACGTATAGGTCGGTTTGCGGCGGAGAGCCACCGGGGTCGGGGCGGGAGCAGTGTCGGTCATGGTGCCTCCAGCGTGGGCATGAAGTGCCGCAACCGAACGTTACCGGGGCCGCGCCCTATCCACGCGCGGGTAAGGCTTCCCACCGATCTGACGGGGAGCTCGGGGCTTTCGTTGCTCCCAGAGCAACTCTCACCCCGAACTCCGACAGAGCACCTCTTGCGACGGCATCGGGATCGCGGCGACAATGAAGCCCGGACGACGCCCGGCCGAGACGGAGCACGAGATGGTTTCCACCGACGACGCCTTGACCAACGAAACGGTCGAGCTGCTCCAAGCATTGATCCGCAACGAATGTGTGAACGACGGGACGCCGGATTCTGGTGGCGAGCGCCGAAACGCCGATCTCCTGCAGACGTTCTTGGAGGGGTCAGGACTCGACGTTGAGCGGTTCACCCCGCACGGGGACCGGACGTCGATCGTGGCCCGCATCGAGGGAACCGACCCGTCGGCACCGAAGCTCTGCCTCATGGGCCATACCGACGTGGTCCCGGTGAACGTCGCCGGATGGACACGTGAACCATTCAGCGGCGACGTGATCGGTGGGGAGGTGTGGGGTCGAGGCGCGCTCGACATGTTGTGTCTCACCTCGTCGATGGCTGTTGCGTTCAAGGACCTGGCAAGAAGCGGGTTCCGTCCCCAAGGTGACCTGATCTACTTCGGCGTCGCCGATGAAGAGGCGGGCGGTGACCATGGCGCGAAGTGGGTCATCGATCATCATTGGGACGCGGTGGCCTGCGACTACATGGTCACGGAGATGGGCGGCTTCTGGGCCGGCGACGGGAAGTCGATCATGATGTCCACCGCGGAGAAAGGCGTGGCGTGGCGTCGTCTCACGATCGGTGGGACACCGAGCCATGGATCGTCCCCGTTCGGCACCGACAACGCACTCGTGAAGGCGGCCGAGATCATTCGTCGGATCGCCGCCCACGGCGGGCCGACCTCGATCGACGAATCCTGGAGCGGCCTGATCAAGACCAGCGGGCTCGACCCCGCGATGCAGCAACGGCTGCTTGATCCCGCGGCCCTCGATGACGCGCTGGCCGAACTGCCGCCGATGCTCGGCCGGCGCCTCCACGCGTGCAGTCACACGACGATGTCGTGCAACGTCGTGCACGGCGGCCAGAAGACGAACATCGTGCCCGACCGCGTGCAACTCGACGTCGATATTCGAACCATGCCCGGCTTCTCCAATGACGACGTCGACGCGTTGCTGTGGGAGTTGTGTGGCGAGTTTCGCGACGTCGTGACCATCGAGCGACTTTCCGAGGGCAACGCAACCGCATCACCGCTTGGCGGTCCTCTGTGGGACGCGATCGGCGACCACGTCCGCCATCGGTACCCCCAGGCCGAGATGACACCGAGCCTTATCGTCGGCGGCACGGACGGCCGCTTCTTCCGTGACAAAGGAACGGTCGTGTACGGGGCGGGTCTCTTCAGCCCCACGCTGGATCGCGTCGCCGTCGCCAACCGCTTTCACGGCCACGACGAACGGATTGATATCGAGTCGCTCGCGCTGTGTACGCAACTCTGGCGCGGTCTCAGCACCGACCTCGTCGGCTAGGGCGCCGAGTCCTGCACCTTGATCCCGACGGCGAACCAGAGTTTGGAAGATTTGTCGCTCTCAGAGCAACAGATCCTCCGAACTCTGACTCGTGTTGCTAGCGAAGCTCTGCCGTTCCGAACGGGACGGCGAATCGGTCGCACCAGATGAGGACACCGCCGAACGAGTCAACCTCGGTGCCGTTTGGGATGACGTACTCCGAACTGCCGGTGAGCGAGGTGAGAGGAGCAACACGGATTGCTCCGGTCAGGTTCAGGGCCCCGGGTTCCGGGGTGAGGTAGAGCACGAGCGCAGGACCGCTTTGGATGGCGGCATTGCGAATCCGCATGCTCGCAGATGACCCGGTCTCCACCACGTCGACTGTTCCGGCCGCTCGGTAGCCGGCGGCCCCGGCAAACAACCCGGCACGCGTCCGTGTCTGAGTGGCAACAGCGGTCGGCGCGGTTGTCGGCGCGGCCGACGAGGCGACCGGTGCCGGCTTCGCGGAGGTCGTTTCGGTCGCTGGGTTCCCGGCGACTGCGGTGGATGCCGACGGTTTCGCCACAACCCTTTTCCACCGAAGACCCTTGGATCCTTTCGTACAGGTCAGCGAACCGGACTTGGCACCGCCGGTCTTGCACACCGCGCCGCTCTTCGCAGCAACGGCCTCCGCCGGTCGCGGCGACACGGCAACAGCGACGACCAGCAGAGCGGAACCGACGAGCAACTGGAGCGATCGCATCTCCCGAGTCTGCGGGCAAACGCCGATGCATCGTTGGCTGCTTCTCAGCGACCCTTCAGGCCGCGGGCTCTTCGACGTGACCGGGAGTCAGGCATACTTCGCCAGGCCTTTGGGGGTAGGGACGAAGCCGGCGGCCCGCAGCAACGGGAGCAGTTCGTCGGGGAGGGTCTCCAGCACGAGGCGACGGAATCTCACGATCCGATCCCGTGATTCCTCGGTGCCGACCATGGCACTAAGCGCGCGTATCACTGGCTCCTCCCACTCACCATCGAAGGGGCGCAACGCCACGATGGACCGGCCGCCCTTCTCGAGATAGAGCGAAGGAAGCCCGTCGACGAGCAACACGTAGGCACCGGCGGCGCGCTGTGGTCCCTTCACCGGCCACGCGAGCGCAGCGCCGTAGGCATTGGCGGGGTCGACTGCGGCAAGCACCGTGACCTCCGGGACCGGCGGTCGTTCGCGAAACGCCCGAAGACGATCAACGGCGCCCGGGACAGCGAACTGGGCACCACCGAGCCCGGCCACGAAGTAGCCACGGCGTACCCGGCCGCCGTCTTCGAGCAGCTTGAGCACGGGGTACAGACCGGCGAATCCTCCCGCCACTCCCTCGGCCTTGATGGCTTCGCGGGTCAGCACGCCGTGGCGTTCGAGGAGGGTGACGGCGAGGGCATGGACGCGCTCGGTGGCAATCGCCCGGGCAGAGGCGATCTGCTGCTTCTTCGGCACGAACCCGTCGCTCGCGAGGTCGCCCGGAGACGCGAGCCCGAGCTCGCGGGTGACGAGCGACCAGCGGCCCTGCGCCTTCGGGGGACCAAGCACACTGAGCGACGCGAGTCGTGGACGTCCGGCGCGGCGGGTGGAGGCTCCAGCCGACGATGCGCCCGCCTTCTTCGAACCGGCGAGGGCACGGACCGCGGCGAAGGAGTCATTCGTCACTTCGCCGGCCCACACGAGGTCCCAGATCGAGTCGATCGTCCGCAGATCGTTGTTGCCCTGCAGCTCACGGAAGAAGCACGCGCCACGGGCGGAGAGCAGCGCACGTAGACGATCGTGCTCATCCTCCGAAGGTGCGTCGGCGCCATCGGTTCGCGGCGACGGCGCAAGCAGCGCCGCCGTTTCGCGAAGGTACAGCGCGACCTTGCCGTCATCGCGTCCGAGTGGACCGGCTCCGACCCACACGACCTCACCGGCGCCGAGCAGTTCGTCGAGCAATCTCGGCGTGTAGCGCGGAAGCCTGGCGGGGAGGATGTCGCGCTCCAGCACGCTGGCCGGGAGCGCCACACCTTGGAGTTGGCCGATGATCTCGTAGAGCCGGTCGAGGCCGCCCGACACCACGGCCGAGCCGACCCCGTGCCAGTCGGGAAGGAACCGTGCGAAGGCTTCGACCGACGTCGGCTCGATCTCCTTGCGGAGAACCGCAAGGGAGCGCTGTCGCAACTGGCGCAAGACATCGGGATCGCACCATTCCCGTCCGGCCCCGTCGGGACGGAACTCCCCCGACACCAGTGAGCCGTCGTCGACACGGCGGAGGAGGCACGCCTCGACGATGTCGGGCGACACACCGAAGCGCGTGGCAACGTCGTGGGTGGTGAACGGTCCGTGGGTGCGGGCGTAACGAACCAGCAGGCTCCCGAGCGGCGCCGCGGGGTCGATTGGATCGACCGGACCGGACCAGGTGAGGAAGGCCGCGGGGAGCCCTGGAGGGACCCGACAGCCGAGGGCTTCGGTGTAACGGCCAGCATCCTCGGCGGCGATGCACCGGTCCTCCGATGCCACCCTGACGAGGACAACCCGGCGCTCTTTCGTCAGTGCCTTCAGTTTCTCGGTCGTCGAGGTCAGGCCGCCCTCGACCCGGAGCGCGAGTTCGTCGACGGAAAGATCGCCGAGTCGACGGAGCAGATCGTGCACCGAGTCGACGGTGCGGGCGTGCCGACGAGGATCGAGGCACTGCAACTCGTCTTCCACGGCGGCAATCGCCTGAGGTTCGAGAAGCTCGCGTAGTTCCTCGCTGCCGAGGAGATCGGCGAGCATGTCGCGGTCCAATGCCAATGCCGCCGCCCGGCGCTCGGCCAGCGGCGCATCGCCGTCGTACATGAAGTTGGCGATGTAGCCGAAGGCCAGCGACGAGGCGAACGGCGATGGATGCGCCATATCGAGGCTCACCACCCGCACCTTGCGCGCCCGGATCTCGTGGAGCAGGCCCATCAGCGACGGCACGTCGAAGGAATCGCGGAGGCACTCGCGATAGGTCTCGAGCATCACCGGGAAGCTCGCGTAGCGCGAAGCGACCTTGAGTAGATCGGCACTCCGCTGACGCTGACGCCACAGCGGTGTTCGCGAACCCGGCCGACGCCTGGGTAGCAGGAGCGAACGGGCGGCGTTCTCCCGGAACCTCGCCGCGAACAGCGCCGAGTTGCCGAGTTCATTCATGAGCAACTCGTCGAGCTCGTCGGGATCGATCAAGCAGTAGTCGGCCGGCGGTGCCTCGTCGGCTTCGGGGAGGCGGACCATGATGCCGTCGTCGCTCCAGATCGCCCGCGCCTCCATGCCAAGACGATCTCGTATGCGCGCTTCGATGGCCATCGCCCACGGTGCATGCACCTGGGCGCCGAACGGCGACAGGAGGCAGAGCTGCCAATCACCGAGCTCGTCACGGAACCGCTGGACCACGATCTGACGGTCGGTCGGGAGATGGCCGCCGGTGGCCTCCCGCTCCTCAGCGATGTACGCGCGCATATTTTGTGTTGCAAGCACATCGAGATTGAATCGTTCGCGAAGCACGTCGTCGTCCATCTGCTCGACGGTGCGGACGAACTCACCGATGGCCTGACCCAGCTCATACGGCCGGCCGATCTTGTCGCCGTGCCAGAACGGCATCTTCCCCGGCACTCCGGGCGCGGGCGTGACCACGACACGATCGGGCGTGATGTCCTCGATCCGCCAGGTGGTCGACCCGAGCAGGAATGCCTCGCCCACACGCGACTCGTAGACCATCTCCTCGTCGAGCTCGCCGACCTTGGTGCCCTCGGGCGTGACGACCGAATAGAGCCCGCGATCGGGGATCGTGCCACCGCTCGTGACGGCGAGGAGACGCGCGCCCGGGCGAGGCGTGAGCTTGCCCGTGAGTCGATCCCAGGTGATGCGCGGGCGCAGCTCGGCGAACTCGTCGGATGGGTACCGACCGGCAAGGAGATCGAGGAGACCGTGCAGCACGTCGTCGGAGATGTCGGCGAACGGATAGGCGCCGCGGGCCATCCGGGCCACGTCGTCGACCGTGGTGCCAGCATCGTCGGTGGCGACCAGCGCCACGATCTGCTGGCACAGGACATCGATCGGATTGCGCGGAACGCGCGTCTCCTCCACGAGACCGTCGACCATGCGCCGGGCGACGACCGCAGCAGAGATGAGGTCGCCACGGAACTTCGGAAAGATGCGTCCTTTCGACGGCATGCCCACTTGATGACCGGCGCGGCCGATCCGCTGCAGACCGCTTGCCACCGACGACGGCGCTTCGACCTGCACGACGAGATCGATCGCCCCCATGTCGATGCCGAGCTCCAGGCTGCTCGTAGCGACGAGCGCAGGGAGACGCCCGGCCTTGAGAAGCTCCTCGATCTCCAGCCGCTGCTCACGGGCGATCGAGCCGTGATGGGAACGGACGAGCTCCTCGCCGGCAAGCTCGTTGAGCTTGTTGGCGAGTCGCTCCGCCAACCGGCGGGAGTTCACGAAAATCAGCGTGGAAGTATGCGTGCGTATGAGTTCGAGAAGCTGTGGGTAGATCGCCGGCCAGATGGACTTCCGTGACTCCGGGTCACCCGCGGCCGCGCCCATGAGGATCGGCTCGCCATCGGCGCCGAGCACCGGCTTGCCGAGCTCGCCCATGTCTTCGACCGGCACGACAATCTGGATGTCGAGCGTCTTGCGGACACCGGTGTCGACGATCCGCACCTCTCGCGGTTTCCACTTCTGCGTGGCGTCGTCGAAGGACCGGCCGGCCAGGAATCGCGCGACCTCCTCGAGGGGCCGCTGCGTTGCCGAGAGTCCGACCCGCTGAGGGGGCGGCCCTCCCCCGGCGAGGACGACCGCTTCGAGTCGTTCGAGGCTGAGGGCCATGTGGGCGCCCCGTTTGGTTGCCGCAACCGCGTGGATCTCGTCGATGATCACCGTCTCGACAGTCGAGAGGATCGACCGGGCTTGACTCGTGAGGAGCAGGTAGAGCGACTCCGGCGTGGTGACCAGGATGTCGGGAGGATGCTTGGCGATCTCTCGCCGCTCCTTCGCCCCGGTGTCGCCAGTGCGGGTGGCGACGGTGATGTCGGGCAGCGGCAGCCCCCGGCGCTGCGCCTCTCTCGCGATACCAACGAGCGGCGACCGAAGGTTGCGCTCCACGTCGTAGATCAGGGCCTTGAGCGGAGACACATAGAGAACCCGCACCCCGGTCTTCGCCCGGGTAGCCCGCGGCCGGGACGCCAGTTGGTCGAGCGCCCAAAGGAACGCCGCCAAGGTCTTGCCCGAACCGGTGGGAGCGAGGACGAGCGTGTGCTGCCCCTTCGAGATGGCGTCCCAGCCCTGCGTCTGCGCCGAGGTGGGAGCGTCGAACGTGGTCGTGAACCACGCCCGGGTGGCGTCGGAGAACCGGCCGAGCACGACATCGGGGTCGAGCGCGCTCAGCGCTGGCGCAGCCGGCGGCGCGGCTGTTTTCGAGGTTCGTCCGGCCACAGCCAACAGGGTAGGCGGAGGGTACGACAACGCCTCCCGGTCCGGCATCCCAGATCCCGAGTATGTCCATCCCGCGTCGGCACGATCGGGCGCGTTCCACCCGGCAGGGCAGTTTGGGATGGCGGACACGGGTGTCTGGGATGCCGGGCTCGACGGTCATGGGACCTGGCCACGTGTTCGCCGCCGGTAATCTGCCGGGCATGGAACCGGTTCGTTGGGGCGTGTTGTCGACATCGAGATTCTCTGAACGGAGTTTTCTGCCCGGTCTACGCCAGAGCCCGCTGGTGACGGTCGCCGCCGTGGCGTCGCGCGATCTCGATCGCGCCACCGAGTTCGCCACGCGCAACGCCATCCCGACGGTGTACGGGTCCTACGAAGAGCTCCTCGCCGATCCGTCGATCGACGTGATCTACAACCCGCTGCCCAACGACCTGCACGTCGAATGGACGCGCCGAGCCGCCGAGGCGGGCAAGCACGTCATGTGCGAGAAACCGATGGGCATGAACGCGGCCGAGGTGGCGACGCTTCTTCCGCTCGCGACCAAGGTCCACATCGCCGAAGCGTTCATGGTGCGCTACCACCCGCAGTGGCACGAGACCCGCGAGTTCGTCCGCTCCGGTTCTCTCGGCGCAATCTCGCATGGACACGTCGCGTTCTCCTACATGAACGTCGACGCCAAGAACATCCGAAACATCGCGTCCAACGGGGGTGGCGCGCTGTACGACATCGGCTGCTACGCCGTCGTCGCCGCCCGTTGGTTCTTCGACGCCGAGCCCGTACGCGTCGCCGCACTCATGGACATCGATCCCACCTTCGGCACCGATCGGCTCACGTCGGGCATCTTCGATTTCGGTGACGGACGGTCGTGCACGTTCTCAGTGTCGACGCAGGCCGTGTACCACCAGCGGGTGCACATCCACGGGTCCGAGGGGCGGCTGGAAATGACCATTCCGTTCAACCCGCTCGGAGACGCACCGGCCATCTACCTGACGCATCGGGGCGAATCGATCGACGGTCTCGACGCCGAACGCCATGTGGTCCCTGCGAACAATCAGTACACGAGCCAGGGCGAGGCCTTCTCCCGCCGGGTCCGTGAGGAGAAGCCGACGGACGGCCCGTTGCGGGATGCCCTCATCAACATGGGGATCATCGACGCCATCTTCCGTGCCGCGTCCTCGGGTCGCTTCGAGACGATCTGATCGCGCCATGATCTGCTCCGAATGGCATTGCGTGTCCCCCGCCACCTGAGGGGCGGACTCCAGTGGTGTACTTCGACTGGTGGTTCCGCGAGCGGGCGTACA
>JANMYF010000467.1:0-2637 GCA_031381685.1 Acidimicrobiia bacterium | reverse complement strand
TTCCACAACCGTCGATGTCAACGACCGCGCCGGATCCCTTGACCCGCTCGTCCTTGCCGGGTCAGGGTGTGACCTACGCCGCGGGCTGCCGCCGCATCGTGGCCTGGCATGGAGGGACGCTCACGCATCCTCGCGGGCGGGTTCACGCCGTGCGTGCTCGCGCATCGACGACGTTGCGGGCGATCTCGTCGAGGTGGGTGTCCCAGGTGCCGCAGCACCCACCCCAGATGTCCAGGTGCGAATAACGACCCGCGAGTTCGCCCATGCGTCGCCCGAGGTCGGCCGGGTCGCCGGACTCGAGGTGGCCGAGGGTGCACAGTGAGATCTTGTCCATCATCGCCGCGTTGGGCCGGATGCATCGCACTCGCGTGAACCACTCGCCCGGCTCAAGGGCCGGAAGGAACTCGAGCGGGTGCGAGCAGTTGATGCCGTAGAAAGCCGGTCGGTCGTCGCCGGCGAGCTCGTCGACCGACTCGATGGCCTGCTTGAGACTCGGACCGGAGTGGAGGCGATGGTTGCTGTCGAGAGTGAAAGAGATCGACGCCGCAAGTCCGGAGCGGGCGGCGGCTCGGGTGACGCCGACCGCCTCGGGGACGCTGTTGAACGTCATGGCTTCGACGAGGTCGACCTTGGCGCGGGCCAGCGTCGCGATCTGTGTGCTGTGGTACTCCTCGGCGTCCTCGGCAGTGAGGCGCTGGTTGAGGCTGTACGCGTCGCCACGGGGTCCGACGATGCCCACGTACATCAGCGCGGGCAGGTCGTTCCGGTACGGTTCGGCCAACTCCCGGAGGAACTCGATCGCTCGCAGTTGCAGGTCCTCGAGGGCTTCGCCCGAGTACCCGATCAGGCTGGCCCAGTCGGGACTCGCCCGGTAGTCGAAGCCGCCCATCAGGGCGCCGAACCCGTGCTGGGCGGCGGTGTCGAGGTAGCGGGTGTACATGCCGCGAAGTTCGGTCACCGCGGCAGGTTGGTCGAGCAGCGGGAACATGGCGAACTCCGGGAGCTCGAACCCGTACTTGTACATGATCTCGGTCTCCTGACCGCCCTCGGTCAGATAGTTCAGTCCGGGGACCGGATCCGGAAAACTCCGCATGGCACCTCCATCGTGCGGTGGCCGTGACTGGCCTCCGTCCACTGGCCGGTGAGACTACCAACGCGGTTCCAAGCCGTGGCGGGACCGTTTTCGGCCGGACCGTGGTCGGTGGTGCAGGTCGCCGTTGTTCGCCTTGCCGCGCCGGATCCCCCGACCGGCTCGGCGCGTGCCCGGTCAGGCGCCGACGTAGGCGGCGAGGTGCTTGCCGGTCAGGGTGGACCGGTCCGTGACGAGGTCGGCGGGCGTGCCTTCGACGACGATGCGGCCGCCGTCGTGGCCGGCGCCGGGTCCGAGGTCGATGATCCAGTCGGCATGGGCCATGACCGCTTGGTGGTGCTCGACGACGATCACCGATTTGCCGGAGTCGACGAGGCGGTCGAGCAGGCCGAGCAGTTGCTCGACGTCGGCCAGGTGAAGACCGGTGGTTGGCTCGTCGAGCACGTAGACCCCGCCCTTCTCCGACATGTGGGTGGCCAGCTTGAGCCGCTGGCGTTCGCCGCCGGACAGCGTCGTGAGTGGCTGGCCGAGGCTGACGTAGCCGAGCCCGACGTCGGCGAGACGATCGAGAATGGCACTCGCCGCGGCGATGGCGGCGTCGCCGGTGCCGAAGAACTCCCGGGCCTCGGTCACCGGCATGGCGAGTATTTCGGCGATGTTGCGTCCACCGAATCGGTACTCGAGAACCGATGCGTCGAAACGCTTCCCTTCGCACTCGTCGCACACCGCGGCCACGCCGGCCATCATCGCCAGATCGGTGTAGATGACGCCGGCACCGTTGCACGCGGGGCACGCGCCTTCGGAGTTGGCACTGAACAGCGCCGGCTTCACCCCATTGGCTTTGGCGAACGCCTTGCGGATCGGTTCGAGCAGCCCGGTGTACGTGGCGGGGTTGCTGCGCCGCGAGCCCTTGATGGCCGCCTGGTCGATCGACACGACATCGGCGCCGCCGGTTGTGGAGGTGGACGAGACCAGCGAGCCGTACACGAGGGAGCTCTTCCCTGACCCGGCGACACCCGTGATGACGGCCAGCACCCCGAGAGGGATGTCCACGTTGACATTGCGCAGGTTGTTGGTCTTTGCTCCGCGGATCTTGATCGCACCACTGGCGGTCCGGACCGTCTTCTTCAAGGCAGCCCGGTCGTCGAAGTGTCGGCCGGTGATTGTGTCACTGCGTCGCAACCCGTCGACGGTACCTTCGAAGCAGACGTTTCCGCCGGCCGCTCCGGCACCGGGTCCGAGGTCGATCACGTGGTCGGCGATGACGATCGTCTCCGGTTTGTGCTCGACGACCAGCACCGTGTTGCCCTTGTCGCGCAGTCGCAGCAGCAGGCCGTTCATCCGCTCGATGTCGTGCGGGTGCAGGCCGATCGTGGGCTCGTCGAAGACGTAGGTGATGTCGGTGAGCGACGAGCCGAGATGGCGGATCATCTTGGTCCGCTGAGCCTCGCCGCCCGAGAGCGTGCCTGCGGGACGTTCGAGTGAGAGGTAGCCGAGCCCGATCGACACGAACGAATCGAGCATGTGCGCCAGCTTGGCGACGAGTG
>JANMYF010000206.1:0-13026 GCA_031381685.1 Acidimicrobiia bacterium | reverse complement strand
CTAATCGGAACTTTGCTGACGATGAAGAGCGCAATGCGAGGCGGCTTGGGCGATATCTGACCACCAGAACTGATGCGGGCACCACAAACTCGCTCTGACAGGGAGTAGGCGTCCCCTGTGGTGGTGGGGTTCTGGGGTGCTTGAGGTATCCACCCGCGGGTGAGCCATCGGCGTGATCCTCGGTGTGTTCCTGCAAGAACCCACATCAAGGAGAACATCCGATGGCTCTTCCAGAGTCTGCCCTGTCCGAGCTTCTCGACGCGTTCCGCACCGGTGACGGTGTCGATCTGATCCGAGACGCCGTGCGTCTCGTGATGCAAGAACTGATCGAGACCGAAGCCACTGCGGTGATCGGCGCGGAACCCTACGAACGAAGCCCAGCCCGGTCGAATGAGCGCAACGGCCACCGAGACCGGGTCCTGTCAACCAAGGCCGGTGATGTCGAGCTGCGCATCCCAAAGCTCCGACGAGGATCGTTCTTCCCGTCGATTCTCGAACCCCGCCGTCGGATCGACCAGGCCCTCTACGCCGTGGTCATGACCGCGTACGTGAACGGCGTGTCCACCCGCGCCGTCGATGATCTCGTTGCTGCGTTGGGCGTCGACACCGGAATATCGAAGTCCGAGGTGTCGAGGATCTGCAAGCGATTGGACGAGCACGTCGACGCATTCCGCAACCGGCCCCTCAGCCACACCGCCTTCCCCTACGTGTACCTGGACGCCACCTACGTGAACGTCCGCGACACTGCACTCGGCCAGGTCGTGTCGAAAGCGATCGTGATCGCCACCGGGATCACCGCCGGCGGCGACCGCGAAGTCCTCGGCCTCGCCGTCGGTGACTCGGAGTCCGAAGCGTTCTGGGGCGAGTTCTGCCGGAGCCTGCGCCGCCGCGGGCTCGGCGGTGTCCGACTCGTCATCTCCGACGCCCACGAAGGCTTGAAAGCGGCGATCCGCAAACACTTCACCGGAGCGTCATGGCAACGATGCCGAGTGCACTTCGCCCGCAACCTCCTGCAGCGCGTCCCCAAAGGCCACCAGGACATGGTCGCCGCCGCGTTCCGCATGGTGTTCATGCACCCCGACCCAGCCGCCGTCACGGCCGCCTGGAACGACACCACCAAGCTCCTCACCAAACAGTTCCCTCGCGTCGCAGAGCTCATGACCACTGCCAAGACCGACGTCCTCGCGTTCGCCGCGTTCCCGCCCGAACACTGGCGCAAGATCTGGTCCAACAACCCTCTCGAGCGGCTCAACAAAGAAGTAAAACGACGCTCGAACGTCGTGCAGATCTTCCCCGACGAAGCCTCGGTGATCCGTCTCGTGGGCGCCATCCTCGCCGAGCAGCACGACGAATGGACCACCTCCCGTCACTATCTTTCCGAGGGCTCAATGGCGAAACTCAATCCGGAGCGCGAAACTCACCCCCAGTCAGCCGGCGAACTCATCAACGGCTGACCCACATCGAGGATCGACCTCAGATCCCCACCACTCAGCGGGACGCAATCTAACTCGATTTCTCCTGTGTGAATGCCGGCCCGAATGCGGAGGTCGAGTCCTTGGAGATTTGTGGCGATGGTTTTCGCACAGTCGATTGCGCCTTAGCGCACGACTTCAGGTCACCTCGCTCGCGACGCTCGGGTGAACGACGATTCGCATAGCAGCACCTACCCGTGCGGCTCGGGAGGCGTCGGCGTACGCCAAGACCAAGCGGTGCCTACTGGATCGAACCGT
This sequence comes from Acidimicrobiia bacterium, assembly GCA_031381685.1. Lineage (GTDB taxonomy): Bacteria > Actinomycetota > Acidimicrobiia > Acidimicrobiales > JANYDT01 > JANLQX01. Next base: position 11,296 of record JANMYF010000206.1, on the reverse strand, counting down.
TTTAACCCGCCGGCATACCGGCGGGGCAGCCACCTTCGACGCTTCGAGATCGAGAATGGCGACCCAGACGCTCTCAGCGGCCCGACGGTCACACGAGTGGACGCAGGTGCCTGAAGAATCCCTGGGTACGAACCGCTGCGACTCGGCCCGTGTCGGTGTTCACGTGCCGGCGGAGTCGCATCAGGATTGACGCCAATGTTGTTGCCCACGAGCGCGATTGTGGCCTTCATGCGATGATGAGTGCATGACCGATGAACCAGCCAGCACCCCAGTGAGCACGCAAGCGCCGAGCCTCGACCCGTCTCACATTATGCAGATCGGCTCGGGCTACTGGGCCTCGAAAACTCTGTTATCCGCCGTCGAGCTGCGGCTGTTCACGCATCTCGGAGGAGCGGCTATGACGGGACCCGAAATAGGCGAACGACTCGGACTGCACCCGAGAGCCGTGTATGACTTCCTCGACACTCTCGTGGCCCTGCATCTGCTCGAACGCGAGGGTGACGGAACGGACGGTCGTTACCGAAACTCGCAGGAGACCGCTGCCTTCCTCGACCAGGGGAGCCCCACCTATATCGGAGGCATCTTGGAGATGTTCAACGCACGGCTATACCGGTTCTGGGGTGACCTCACCGAAGCGCTCCAGACAGGGAAGCCCCAGAACGAGATCAAGCACACCGGTAAAGCGATGTTTGACGAACTCTACAGTGACGAATTGCGTCTTGAGCAGTTCATGCGCGCCATGTCAGGCATTTCCCTTGGAAACTTCCACGCGCTCGCAGAAAAGTTCGACTTCTCGAAATTCAAATCCCTGTGTGACATCGGCGGTGCCACCGGCCAACTAAGCACGATTCTTGCCGCACGCCATCCCCATCTGCAATGCATCACATTCGATTTGCCGCCCATCGCTCCAATCGCAACGCGCACGATTGCGGCCGCAGGACTGAACGACCGCGTCAGCATCGCCAGCGGGGACTTCTTCGTCGATCCATTCCCTGGCGCCGATGTGCTCACCATGGGCATGATCCTGCATGACTGGGACCTCGACCACAAGATGCGCCTCCTCCGGTCAGCGTACGACGCCCTACCCGTCGGCGGGGTGTTGATCGTGATCGAAAACCTCATCGATGACGCACGCCGGGAGAACGCGTTCGGCCTAATGATGTCGCTTAACATGCTGATTGAGTTCGGCGATGCCTTCGACTTCACAGGCGAGGACCTCTCCGGATGGTGCCGTGAAGTTGGCTTTAAGAAGCTGGACTTTTTGCCCCTCGCAGGGCCCGCCACCGCGGGCATCGCCTACAAATAGGCGCAGCGCCGACGGAACTCCCGCGACAACTTTTGCCGACGATCGCCGTATGTTGCGCCGCGAGGCTGTGGCCGTGACGGTCGCCCGGCCCACCCGTATGGGTTGAAGTAGTGCGGACGCTCGTGCGTTCTGACTCTTCGGTGGCGAGTCGTCGAGCGCGCTCCTTTTCTGTCCGCACTTGGGCAACGTGTGTTGCAGAACCGGCGGCAACTCCACGAACGATTCGGTGCGACCCTAATCGAGTTGGTCCTACCCGCAGCCGAAGCGGCGTCAGTGACGGCGACGCCTGAATGATACGGGTGTGGAGCCGATCGGGCCGAAGATCGCCGAGGGTCGCGACAGCGAGATCTTCGAACACGGGCTCGGGAAGGTCCTCCGCGTCGCCCGCGATGGACGCTCGCTCGAAGCCGAAGCCGAGGTGGTGCGTTATGCCCGATCTCGTGGCTATCCGTGTCCGGAGGTGTACGACGTCGGTGACGGGTACCTCGTGATGGACCGACTCGAGGGTCCGACGTTGATGGATGTGCTCGGCAGGCCACCGTTTCCGATTCGCCGGTCGGGGCACCTGCTCGCGGATCTTCACGAGCGGCTCCACAGGATTCCGGCGCCACCAGGGATTCGCGTTGCTCCGCTGCCGGGTGATCGGCTCGTGCACCGCGACCTGCACCCGATGAACGTGATGATGACACCGGATGGGCCCTATGGTCATCGACTGGGCGAATGCGTCAGCCGGGAGCCCAGCTTTCGATGTCGCCGACACGTGGGTGTTATTCGTGTGCGGTGCGCCTCCAACGCAAGGACTATACCGGGCGGCGATTGGCGATACGGGTGATGTCGGGCCGAGTCGCGCTGCGAGCGTTCGATCGTGGGAGAGGTGCGAGGTGTGCGACGGGTCGGAACTCCCGCGACAAGTTTGCCGACGATCAGCCGGGTCGGCAGTGCCATCGGGCTGCAGCGATGGCGTTGCGACCGCTCATCACTGTTGATACCGAGCGCGTCCAAGTCGAGTGATCTTTCGCGAGAATGGACGAATGGAACTCATGCGTCAGGTAGTCGTGTTCGACGCTCGTGACCTCGCGGCGGAGAGCGCGTTCTGGGCCGGAATGCTCGGCGGGCGGGTGTTCACTGATGAGAGATGGCACTCCGTTTTCGACTCGGAGGGCAGGTGGCGCATCGGGATACAACTCGCCCCGAACCACATTCCGCCTGATTGGCCAGACGGCGAAGCGCAACAGGTCCACATCGACCTCCACGTGTCCGATCCTCTCGAAGCCCACGCGCACGCGATGGCCCTCGGTGCTCGACTCCTCAAAGACGGCGACACCAACGCCAGCGAAGGCCATCGCGTCTACGCCGATCCAGCTGGCCATCCGTTCTGCATCGGCTGGGGACAGCCGGACGACGAAGCGGTCCGTGCATTCGTCAGCAGTGTCAACGGCGTCTGATCGACTCAACCAACCCGCACACTCCCGGCCTCTTGTGATGTCGGCGTGCCGAACAGGCGTGGGAACATGTGCCCGGGGAGCTGCTCGGGCGGTAGTTCGCGAGCCTCCGGGAATCGGCGGAAGTACTCGTCACGACGGTCTTGTGCCCCGAGACCAGCCTTGACCGCTCGTAGTCCGGCCATCTCCACGAGAGGGCAAGCATCGCGTCCTGTAGCCCACACGACATCGTGGTTCGCTGCGAAGAGGCTCCGCGCAAGCGGCACAACAGGGTGGACGTGGCCGATCGGTGGCGAACTCGTGACCAGTATGCACATCACCTCATCCTCGCATCACGCCGGGAAAACTTTGGCGGTCGTGGCTATGGTCAGCAGACGATTGCGACAACTGTTCCGGTACCTCCTTGACCGAGAGATCCGTATCCGTCTGTTCGCACGACGACGATTTGTGTGCGGTCAGCGGTGATGGTTGAGCCGCTCTTGGTGAGGCTGCTCGTGGCAATCGTGCCCATGTAGCTGGGTACGTTCGCCGGGGGTGCGCCGCGCACAACTGCTCGTCCCAGATTGAACCGATACTTCAGAAACAGTACGCGTAGATACGTTTCCATCGGCATCGACGGTCGTCCCTCGCACGGTTCTAAGAAGCGATAGAACGGCTGGAAGAACCGTGGATCTTCGAGCAGCCCGTCGATCCCGGCCAACTCGCCGTTCAGGACCCGCATGCCGGGGTGGGAGGAGCGACTCGAACAGCGAAGGTTTCGGTCCTACAGTCCCGAACGCCGATGGCCTCAGCCGGAGTCGTTGTGCAAGGACTCCCGGAGGGACTTGGTCACACCCAACGGAACGAGAGCACCAACCCCTGCTCAGCAACTATTTCTGGGGGAGTAGGTAGCGTTGGTCGTGGTTCGTTCTGGATTTGGGCTCTGCGGGCCTCCGAGCGTGATTTAGGCGACGGGTGCTTGCATGCGGGACTTCGCGCTTTACCGGTCCTATACCGGGATGTCGTCAGATGTTCGCACCCTGCAAGAAGGATGTGAAGGTCCGATGCGCACTGAGACGAATCACATACGGTCCGGCGGTTCGGCAACGCGAACGAGGATCGCCCGGCCGGTGGCCGTGGCCTTCCTCGCCGCGGCGGTAGCACTGGCGGTCAGCCCGGCAAACGGCGTGACCCGCACTGCAAAGAAGTCGACGAAGACGACCGCGAAGCCGAAGATCCCGTTGCCGGGCACGCCCTGCGTGGAACGTGGCGTCAACTTCCCGGGCACGGCGCTCGACTGCGTGAGCGTGCCGGCGCGGGGCCTGCAATGGCGCGTTCGGGGAACGGTGCGCAACCCGTACCGTCCGGGAGAGGCAGTGGAGGTCTACTCCATCGAGAGCAGCCGCTATCGGGTGTCGCTCACCGATTGGGACTCCGACATCACCGAGGAGTCCAGGGCTCAGGGAGTGGATCTGACAGTTCCCGGGGTCGCGTTCCTGGCCTACCGGGTCAGTTCGACCCTGCTTGTGAGCGGTGGAGCGAAGGCTGCGAACCGTGCGAGTGAGGCGACTGCGCCGTTCGCGTACGTGATCGGTCCGACAGTCCGTGAGAGCTCGTCGCTGTCTCTGTCGCAGGTGCCACGCGAGAGCGCGCAGGCCGATCTCCCGGCGTGTCGCAACGGCGGCATACAAGATGGCTTCGCTGATCCCATCGGGAAGGATCGGCTCGAAACTTTGCAGCCGGGCGAGACGGGATGGAACGGGTTCTGCAAGGAGGTTCCGACGGACCAGTCGCCCAACGTGGTCGTCGAGCTCAACGCGTACAACGCACCCGGCGGCCCGAACGCGAAGACTGCGGTCTCGTTCTACTTCACCGGCCTCCCGCGGTGAGCGCTGAGCTGAGCGCGCCGCGAATGTACGCGTACGTGCAGGACGTGGCCGAGGAGTGGGACACCTACCGCCGGGTGGCCGAGGCCACGGGCGCGTTGCCGCCGGACGGGATAATCATCCGCGTGGCGGGAACAACGACCGCCGGGTTCCGCATCATCGAAGTGTGGGAATCCCGCGATGCCTGGGAGTTGTTCCGCCACGGGCGCCTGCGCCCCGCAATGCGCGCCATCGGAGGCGACGAGTCGAGCATCACGCCAGTGTTCGAAGGCATGTCTGTGCGTCATGCCGTCTTTGGCGATTTGCCGAGTTCCCGCGCCGCCCCGATGATTTCGTGAAGGGGCGACTGGCTTCCAGCCGACCATGCCGAAAGGAACTCGTTGCGGTGCAATGACTCCTTGAGGATGGTCATCGTCCGGTCGTGGAGGGCCAGTTCGAACGGCTTCATCGTCGCGCCGATCTCGGCCAGCAACGACGAAGCGCCGGAAAGCACGAGGGTCGCCCGCTCGACATCCCCCACGCGGGCGGCCACTGCTGCGAGCCCGAGCAAGCACCAGATCACATCTTCTTTGTCGCCCACCTCGAGGCTCAGCGTCAGGCTTTCCTGGAGAAGCAGAGTTCCGGCCGGAGCGTCGCCGGACTCGAGCGTCGCCGCACCCAGGTTGAACAGCGATCGTGCCACGTTGGCGAGATCCCCTGCAGCTCGCAACAGTCCGAGGCTCTCCTCGAACAGCGGAATTGCAGTCTCGTAGTCCCCCATTGTGAGCGCCACGTCGCCGCGGTTGTTGAGTGCCATTGCACGCAGTCGGTGATCGGGTACGTCCCGGGACAACGCCACGCTCTCGTCCAAGGCGACGATGGCTCGATCGAGCTCGTCTTGGCCGAGCAGTATGGCTCCGATGTTGCTGAGCGACCGGATCACGCCGAGCGGGTCGTTCGCTTGTCGGTACAGCCGGAGTCCGTGCTCGGCCAACGCGTGTGCGCCGGAGTAGTCGCCTTGTATCACCGCGACGGCCGAGGCCATCCGCAATCCTTTTGCCGTCATGGTTGCGCTCGTGGCGTCGCCGGCTCGGCTGATCGCTCCTTCCAAGGCGCGTCTGCCCTCGTCCAGGTGCCCGCGGACGTACCAGAACCGTCCCAGCGAGGTCGCCAGCTCCAGCTCCAACCGGACCCGCCCGCAGTCACGGGACCACTGCAGCACGACGCGCAGATTCTCATGTTCGGCCTCCAATGCCTCCAACCACTTGACCTGGTCGGGACCGCCGAGCTCGGGTTCCGCGCGTGCCGCCAGACTGATCAGGTACTCGGCCATGCGTTCGAGTTCGATGTCTCTGTTGCCCTCGGCGTGCAGGCGTTCCAATGCGTACTCGCGGACCGTTTCGAGCATCGTGTAGCGAGGTGCGGCTACCGCTCGCGTGCGTCGTACGAGGCTGTTGTCGAGCAACGCCGTGAGACCGTCCAGGACCTCGACGGGGCCACACATGTGCTCCGCGGCCGCGAATGTGCAGCCGCCGGCGAACAGCGCCACCCGTTGCAGCGTGCGCTGCTGCGTGGGTTTGAGCAAGTCGTAGCTCCAGTCGATGGTCGCTCGGACGGTGCGCTGGCGGGCCGGCAGATCCCAGGCGCCGTCGGAAAGTAGCGGGAGACGGTGCTCGAGGCGTTGCGACAGCGCTTCGGGGCTCAGCAGCATCACGCGTGGTGCAGCGAGCTCGATGGCCAGCGGCACGCCCTCGAGTCGCGTGCAGATGCGCGCGACGGCCGAAGCGTTGTCGGCGTTCAGGACGAAGTCCTTGTCCACGGATCGGACCCGGTCCACGAGCAGCGCGACCGATGCAACCCGGCCGAACAATTCGAGCTGTGCTTCGTCCGCCGGGGTAGGCACGCGCAATGGTGGCAGCGAGTACACGTGCTCGCCGTCGAGGTGCAAACGTGCCCGACTCGTGACGAGGACACTGAGCGTCGCAGCTGCTCGCAGTAAGGCCGCGACGTCGGTACCGCCGGCAACCAGTTGCTCCATGTTGTCCAAAAGCAGCAGCACGCGTCGTTGGCCGAACGCTTGCGCGATCGACTCGGCAAGCGGTGTGCTGGCTTCACGGGTCAGCGGGCCCAGGTGTTCGACCGCGTCAGCGATCGCGTTCATGACGAGCGCCGGATCACTCAGGGTCGAGAGGTCGACGAACACCATCCCTCCGTCGAACACGGTGTCGAGCTCGTCGGCTACCGCGATGGCCAAGCGAGTCTTGCCGATCCCGCCCGGACCGGTCACCGTCACGAGCCGTGTGCCCTTCGCCGTGAGCAGCGCTGCCAGCTCACCCAGCTCACCATCTCTTCCGATCAGCGCCGTGGCCGGAGCCGGCAGGGCTGTACGCCCACCGACCGCGTGCAGGACAGCGAGGGCGTCGAGCGATACGTTCTGCTCGAGGATGGCGTGATGGAGCGTCTGCAGCTCGTGACCGGGTGCGAGGCCCAACTCGTCACGCAGCAAACGCCGGACGTCTTCGTACACGGCCAAAGATTCGGCCTGGCGGCCCAATCGGTACAGGGCCGTCATCAGGAGGCCTTGGAGGCGCTCACGAAGTGGCTGTTCTTCCACTGCTGCTTGCAGGTATCCCACGATCTCTCCCTGCCGATTGAGCGCGAGGTCTGCGTTCGCGCGCTCCTCCACGGCGGTCAGTCGCAACTCCTCCAACCGTTCCGCCGCCGGGCGAGCGAAGGATTCGTATGCGAAATCGGCCAGCGCCGGACCACGCCACAGTGCGATCGCCTCTCCCAGTAGTGCGGACGCGAGCGTGGCGTCATCCGACTGCCCGGCCCGGCAACCGTCCAAGAACAACCGCTCAAATCCGTTCGCGTCGATCGTGACAGCGTCCGAACGCAGCCGATACCCTGAAGCGCACGTCTCCACCGCAGCGTCGCCAAGACTCCGGCGCAAGTGAGACACGTAGACGTGCAGAAGCTTCCGAGCAGAACGCGGAGCCTCTCCCGACCACAGCGCTTCGACGAGTGCATCGAACGACACCGCACGATCCGACGACAACGCCAGCACCGCCAGCAAGGCGCGCTCCTTGAACGGTCCGATCTTGACGTCGGCAACCGAACCATCCCTGCCCCCAACCACGCGTAGCGGCCCCAGGATCTCGATCCTCACACCACCAACGAAGCGGCCGTCCACAATGCGAACCTACGCCCACTCCGACAAGCCCGGAACCCCGAATGGCGCCTCACGGTCCGCCGCTGCCAAACGGCCCATTGTCGGACGGCGAACGCGCACACGTGCCTTCACCAGGCCGCCAATCGCACTCCCGCGGCTCAGGCGTTCGAGGTGGCGCTCACAACGAGGGCCGAGCCGGCGAGCCGCCAGCCATCGCTGTCCCGGAATGGTTCGATTGCTTCGATGACCGTATCAATCGCTCGCTGGCGGGTGGGCTCGTCGGCGGCCTCGAATGCTTCGCCCACCGGTCCAACCTCGAGGAGAGCCTGGACCTCGTCGTTGGCGTGCGCTGTCGTGATGACACGGCTGCTGTTCAGCGAGGTCACGACGATGTTGTTGAATCCGGCGTGGCCAAGTAGCGACTCGAAGTAGCCGGGATCGGCGAGCGAGAATGGCCCAGGCTCGCCCGGTCCGGGCAGTGCGAGGTTGGCGCCGAGCACGCCGGCCGAAGCGAGGGTCGGGATGAACATCCAAGGGTTGTCCCCGACGGGGCCCCACACGCAGCAGGAGAACCTGCCGCCGGGTCGCATTGAGCGAGCGATGTTCCCGAACGCCCGCTCGGGTGCAACGAAGAACATCACGCCGAAGCGCGAAAATGCGGCGTCGAAACTGTCCTCGATCGGACCGGCTTCGAGGTCGTGCACCACGCAGCGGAGGTTGGTCAGCGCGGACCGGCCAGCCCGTCGACTTGCTGCATCGATCATCGCCTCGGAGATGTCTAGGGCGACCACTTCACCGGCCGGTCCCACCCGCCGGGCCAACTCGACTGCCGTAGTGCCCGGCCCGCACCCGATGTCGATGACCCGGTCTCCCGCTTGGACCCCCAGTGCGTCCATAGCCGGAACGCCGTAGTCGTCGGAGAACAAGTTGAGAGCCTCGATGTGCCGTTCCCAGGCTGCCGCTCGCGTCTCCCAGAACGCGCTCTCGAGTCGGGGCCTCTCAGCCGATACCGGGTGGCGGGGCGGGCGGTGAGGATGCGAGGTCGCATGTCGTTACCGTGCGATCCCGCCGCTCAGTCAGGATCCGGCGACGCCGGCGCGAGATGGGCCTTGGCGAGGCCGAACCGCGCAACACCCTCCGCAGGTTCCCGACGCGGCACGGCCCGAGCTGTGCAACCAAGGGGCCGGTCCGAAGGAGAACCGGTTGGCGCATCCCAGTGCGCCGCTGTGATGTTTGGGCGCGATACGTTTTGGTCGAGGGCTCGGCGCCGGTCGCTTGCCTGGCGAGAAGCGACATGGGGGTGCCATGACCAAGCACGTGGACTATCTCGTGGTGGGAGCCGGAGCGACAGCAATGGCGTTCGTGGATGCCGTGTTCCACGAGAGCGACGCGACGTTCGCCATCGTCGATCGCCGCGATGCACCCGGCGGCCACTGGAACGACGCCTACCCCTACGTGTCCCTCCACCAGCCGGCCAGCTGCTACGGCGTCGCGTCGCGACCGCTCGGCACGGGCCGGCTCGACGAGACCGGCTACAACCGAGGCCTGGAGTCGCTCGCAAGCGGAATCGACGTAGCGAGCCACTTCCACGGATTCATGCGCGACACGCTCGTGCCCTCCGGACGTGTCGACTACCACCCGATGACCAACTACGAAGGCGACGGTGATTTCGTTTCGCTGTTGTCGGGCGAACGGCACCACGTGGAGGCCACAGTCGTCGTCGATGCCACGCTGTTGGAGACCCGGATCCCGCTCACCCACTCTCGATCCTTCATGGTCGGCGATGAGGTCATCTGCGTCGCCCCCAACGACCTACCCCGGCTGGCACCGTCATTCGGGCACTACACGGTGCTCGGCGGCGGCAAGACCGGGCTCGATGCCGTGTTGTGGTTGCTCGCCCACCATGTGTCATCAGAACGGATTACCTGGGTGATCCCGCGCGATCCCTGGATGATCAACCGGGCGGTATTTCAACCAGGACTGGACGCGTTCCGGCGGTCAGCCGGCCTTCTCGCAGCGGTGCAGGCCGAGGCAGCGGCACAGGCTGAGACGGTCGTCGACCTGTGTGAGCGGCTCGAAGCCGGTGGGGTGTGGCTCCGTCTCGACCCCAACGTGTGGCCGACGATGCAACACTGTGCGTCCATCACCGTCTACGAGCTCGAACACGCACGACGAATCGATGACGTCGTCCGGCTCGGACGGGTGACATCGATCGAGCGAGACAGGCTTGTTCTCGAGCATGGCGAACGGCGGGTGACGGCGAGAACGCTGTTCGTCGACTGCACAGCGAGCGCGTTGGAGAACGTTGTCGGCAAGTCCGTCCCCGTGTTCGGGCCGGGCCACATTGCGCTGCAGATGATCCGGCTCTGCCAGCCAACGTTCAGCGGCGCCCTCATCGGACACATCGAAAGGGCCGTCACCGACGACGCAGACAAACAGGCACTCACCTCGGCCGTGCCCATGCCCGACACTGTCGCCGGCTGGGCGAGCGCCATGAGCATCAGCACCACCAATGAGCGCGCCTGGCTCCGGCACCCTGCAGTTCGCCCCTGGCTGGCCACATGTCGCCTCAACCCTGCCGCAGCCTGGACCCAAACCCCCGCCGACGACACAGACGCCCGAACTCTCCTCGACCGAGTCGGCGAGCACACCAAGCCCTCCATCGAGAACCTGCGGCGACTCTCCACCCAACAACCGGTCGGACCCCAGTGAGCATCACTACTCCCTCAGACCCACGGGCCTGCGATTGACGCGCCGGATCGCCGATGGTCACCCACTCCCGCACGGAGACGCAGGTATCTCAACAGTTCGCACAGAGCCGCCATGCACCGGTGCCGCTCGTAACCGGCGTTGTACGGGTGATGTTGGGCCGAGTCGCGCCCGAGCGTTCGATCGTGGGAGAGGTGCGAGGTGTGCGACGCGTCGGGACTCCCGCGACAACCTTGCTGACGATCAGGCCGTCGGGCTTTCGTCGCGACGGGCGTCGGGACCGCTCGTATGGGTTGATACCGAGTGGGTGCGTAGTGGGTCGGGATCAGATCCGGAAGCGAGAATTGAGCGTCGGTTCCGAGTGCCCCCCGAACGTGTCGTGAGTGTCTTGGCTTCGAGGTTGAGGGGTAGAGGCGTTGAGGAATACAGTTCTGCCGTGACGTTGACTCAGAGGCTGAAATGACCGATCGACGTGTGGATATCAACGGGCACCCCACTTGGGTCGAGGACAGAGATCCGGGACGGGAAGGGCCCACGGTTCTCCTCCTCCACGGCGGACTCTCAAGCAGCGAAACCCTGCTCGATTCGATTGGCCCCGCTCTCGAAACGGACTATCGAGTGGTTGCGTTCGACCGTCGCGGTCACGGTTACACCGCTGACACCGCCGAGCCGTTCCATTATGAGGACATGGCGACTGAAGCCATTGGTGTCATCGAGACCGTCATCGGGCACCCTGCCCACCTCGTTGGCTACAGCGATGGTGCCATCGTGAGCTTGACCGTTGCGTTGCGACGGCCAGACCTCGTCGAACGCCTCGTACTGA
>JANMYF010000178.1:0-1758 GCA_031381685.1 Acidimicrobiia bacterium | reverse complement strand
GTCGTCGCGTCGAATCGGCGACGTTCGATCGCGCTGATCGCGTCGTTCGTCCTGGTCGTCCTGGCGGCATCGTGGGCGTTCAACGCAGTGGTCGGCGGAGGTCCGGTCGGACTCATCCTCGCCGTTGCGTTCACGGTGATCACCTCGGGATTGGCGTATTGGAAGAGCGATGCGGTGGCGTTGTCCATGAGCCACGCCCAGCCGGCCTCACAGGCCGACTACGCCCGCTTTCACAATCTTGTCGAGGGGCTGTGCATTGCCAGCGGTGTGCCGAAGCCGAGGCTCTACGTGATCGAAGACGACGCCCCGAACGCGTTCGCCACGGGCCGCGACCCGAAGCACGCGGCAATCGCGGTCACGACAGGCCTGCTCGGCAAGATGAACCGAGTGGAGCTCGAAGCGGTGCTGGCCCATGAGCTCTCGCACATCAAGAACCGCGACATCCTCGTGTCGACGCTGGCCGTCACGATGGTCGGAATCGTCGCGGTGATGTCGGATTGGGCCATGCGATTCCTGTGGTGGGGCGGCCCCCGCCATCGCAACGACCGCGACAACAACGGCAACGGTGCCGCCCAGCTCGTCGCCGTGCTCGGCATCGTGCTACTGGTGATCACACCGCTCGTCGCGAAGCTCATGCAGTTCGCAGTGTCCCGCAAGCGGGAATCGCTGGCCGATCTCACCGCGGTGACCATCACGCGATTCCCGCCCGGGTTGATAAGCGCGCTTGAGAAGCTCCGCGATGACCAGACAGTGGTTCACTCCGGCTCGAGGGCAACTGCGCACCTCTGGATCGAGTCGCCGATGCCCCGTTCGCCGGACGAGGAGCGGCCGGGCAATGAGCGCAAGCTGTCGTGGCTCAACCGCCTCTTCGACACGCACCCGCCGCTGAGCGAGCGCATCGACGCCCTTCGCGAGCTGTAGCCGCTGGGCCGGCGGTCAGCCGACCGGTTCGAAGGTGATGCTTCCCTTCATCGGGTCGGTCGTCTCCAGCCGAAGCCTCACCGTGTCACCGGGGGTACGGTCGGCCAGTGGAAGACGAACGCGAATGCCGTCCGCTACCAGGTGGACCACGGCGTGCTCGGGATCGGACTCCACCACGACGCCGTCGAAGACCGAACGTTCCCGGCCGGTCAACACGACCGCCTCGACGAGGTCGATGCACGCCCGGTCGATCTTCGATGCGCGCATACCGATGGCATCCATCACCGGGGGCAGCGTGGTGAGCGGCTCGACCAACGCATCGGGGACATCGCCGGCGTGAAGCGCGACGGCAAGGTCGAGAACGTAACGATCGGCGAGGCGCCGAAGCGGTGCCGTGCCGTGCACGTAGGGCGCTCCCATGGCCGAGTGCCACGGTCCGTCAGGCGCACCGGCCTTGCCCTCGGAGCGCATCGCCCCCGCAGCATTGGCCCGATAGAACCGGTACCGCGCCCCTCCCCCCGCTCGACGAACGGCGAGCGAGAACGATGCATCAGCGGCCACGTCGGGCCGAAGGCGGCGCAGAAGCTGCCGTAGCTTTTCGCCGTCACCCCAGGCCACCCCGAGGGCTCGTGCGGTGCGACGCAACATCGCCACATCACGGCGGGTCGGATCGTCGAGGTCTCGGAACAGACCGAGGCCATGCGACACGAACATCGAACCGAGCGCAAGGTTGGCCGCCAGGGACATGGACGCGTTTGCTTCCTCGCTCGCCGCCAGCGAGCGGAACGTGAGGCGGAGTTGACCCGGCGCCGCGGGATCGTGGGTGATCTCCTGCTC
>JANMYF010000465.1:0-3254 GCA_031381685.1 Acidimicrobiia bacterium | reverse complement strand
TTCTCGTGGAGCCAGGCCCGCATCATGCTGCCCGGCTGGTACGGGACAGGCACGGCGCTCGCTTCATGGATCGGCGACGATGCCTCGCGGCTTGCGCTCTTGCAGGATATGTATGCGCGCTGGCCATTACTTCGCGCGGTCTTCTCGAACATGGGCATGGTGCTGGCGAAGAGCGACCTGTCGATCGCCTTTCGGTACGCCGACCTCGCCCAGGCGGTCCCGAGCGCAAGCGAAGTGGTTGCCCGCATCGCCGCAGAACATGCGCGCACGGTCGATCAGATGCTGGCGATCACCGGCGACACCGTGCTGCTCGCCGACAATCCGGCACTCGCCCGCAGCATCCGGAACCGATTCGGCTACCTCGACCCGCTGAACCACCTGCAGATCGGATTCCTCCGGCGTTACCGAACTGGGGGCGACGACGAGGCCACCGCCGAGTTGGTCGAACGCGGGATCCAGCTCACCCTCAACGGCCTGGCGACGGGGCTCCGCAACAGCGGTTGACCGCCGGCGAACACTCGGCCTAGGCGAGGACGGACTCTTCGGCCACGATCTGACGCAGCCGGTCCTGGAATCCGGCGAGCCCGAACCGGGCGGCGTGGGCGCGGACCTCACGGGGGAACCAGTTGTCGGCCAACACATCTCGGACTGCTCCGGCGATCAATGTCGGCGTGGGTTCATCGAAGAAGAGACCGGTCTCTCCCTCCACCATCGTGTCGAGGAAGCCGCCGTAGCGCAGGCAAACAGTCGGTTTGCCGAAGAGCCCGGCCTCGACCGGTGTCAGACCGAAGTCTTCGTAACTTGCCGCGACAAGAGCAGAGCAGTTCGCATAGAACCAGCGAAGCTCGTCGTCGGAGACGTACCCCATCAGCCGGACGTTGGCCGGGGCCGTCGAGCGAAGGTCGGCCAACATCGCACCGTCGCCCACGACGACGAGGGGGACCTTCGGCAGCAACCGGAACGCGTCGACCACGTGCGCAACGTTCTTGTACGCCTGCAACCGCGCCACACAGAGCACGAACCCGGGCTCGATCCCGGCCGTCGGAACCTGCAACCCACAAGGATCGAGCGATGTCGGCGGCGGGAGCACCTCCGCTTCGATGTCGTACGCCCGAGCGACGCGATCGGCGACAACCCGCGAGATCGCAAGGTATCTCGCACATTGCGCGGCCGATTGACGGTCGTACCGCAGGAGGTACGGCCGCATAACAGTCGCGGCGCTGGCCACCGTTCGCCGACGATCGGAGTACTCCCGCGCCTGGTAGAGCCAGCGGGCCGGGTTGTAGCAGTAGACGATCTTGCGTCCCTCCGTCTTCACCCCGTGGCTCCAGCCGCTGGAACTGCACAACACAACATCGGCGTCCACCTCGAAGCGACGCATCGTCGCCGCCAACAACGGCATGGCGGCGCGGTAGTGGCGGCGAAGCATGCCGACCTTGTTCAGCTGGCTCGTGTGGACCGTGCCGAGGGACTCACGCAGGTCAGGAAAGAGTTTCGACGGCTCGTAGAGCGACGTGTAAATGGGAGCGTCCGGAAACGTCCGTATGAGGCTCTGAATCACTCGTTCAGCGCCGCCACTTGCCGCGAGATAGTCGTGGGCGATGGCGAGAGGCGGACGGCCGCGTAACAAGGGTTCCCCGCCTTCGGGACTCGCTTCCGTCAATGATTCCGCCAACCAAACCAAGGTGGAGAGGTTACTCCGGTCTGTCCGGTGGTTAAACCGGCGAAAGGAAGCCCAGCACGACGAACCGAAGTCCGAAGAATTGTCCGGGAATGCCTCGGTGGATAATGGTTGCGACGCCAACGGACCATGCAGGCCAGTGCCTGCGCCAGCGCATTCACCAGGTGGGAGCGACGATCAAGGAGATGACGGGCAGCGCAGTTCGGATCCTGGTCGTGTGCACGGGCAACCTGTGCCGGTCGCCACTGGCCGCCGAACTGCTTCGAATCCGTCTCGTTTCCGTTGGTGCGATCGCCGATGTTCGGTCGGCCGGCACGGAGGTCGCCCCCAACGACCGACCACCGAAGGCGATGGTCGACGCCGGCCTGCGGGTCGGCGCCGATATCAGCTGGCACCGGGCGGTTCCCATCACCGACGCCCTCGTTCGGGGCGCAGATTTAGTTCTCACTTCAACTATCGGCCATTGCCGAGAGGTTCTTACGCACTGTGAAGAGGTTGGCGACCGCATCTTCACGCTCGTCGAGGCGGCCGACATCGCTGCTGAGGTCGATGCCGCAGACGCCGGGGTCGAACTCGATTTCGACCAGTGGCGGGAGGAAATGAACGCCCGACGCTCACCCGCCGCGTACTGGAGGACGAGATATCGCGAGGACGACATCGAGGATCCGTACGGCGGGCCGCCACGCCGGTACGACGAGGTCGCCAAGGAAACCGCTGCCGTGGTCGACCGGTTCGTCAAGTCGTGGGTAGGTCGGGCAGCGGCCGGCCCCATCGCTCAAGGACTCGGTACCCACATGACGAAGAACTGGCATTGAGCACTGCAGAACGACAGCGCTCGTGCTCGGCCGAAACACCTCGGAAACACGAAGTCCTTTGGGAGGAATCGCTTGGTTCAACCACTACGCTCGGTGAGGTGGTCGGCAATGGGAATCACGGGCCAATCGCGCAGACGGCCGATTCAGTGACGGACTCGACACCCGCATGAGCGCCTCACCCGAGCCGTTGCTGGTCATCGTTCCGCCGAAGCGCTGGGCGGTCATCAACTTCCGCGAAGTCGTGGAATTCCGCGATCTTCTCGTTCGATTCGCCATTCGCGATCTCAAGCTCCGATATCGCCAAACGGCCCTTGGTGTTGTTTGGGTGGTCCTCCAGCCGTTGATGAGCGCTGGCGTGTTCAGCTTCATCTTTGGAAAGGTCGCGAATTTCCCGAGCGACGGCGTGCCGTATTTCGCGTTCAGCTTTGCCGGGATGCTGGCCTGGAACGTGTTCAGTGGAACATTGAACAAAGTCAGCGGCTCACTAGTCGGAAACAGCCAGTTGGTCAGCAAGATCTTCTTTCCCCGACTCGTTCTCCCACTCTCGATGCTGAGCTCCACGCTGGTCGACTTCGGCGTGGCACTGATCTTGATGGCCGTGATCTGCGTCATCGTCGGAGTGTGGGCCGGTGTGGCCTTGGTGCTTCTCCCGTTCTGGTTGCTCCTCGTGGTGTTGCTTTCACTGGGTCTGGGCCTGATGTGCGCAGCATTGATGGTGAGCTACCGAGACGTCGGCTACATCCTTCCGGTGGTCGCGC